>MNDR01000056.1:9780-59537 GCA_001915025.1 Gemmatimonadetes bacterium 13_2_20CM_2_65_7 | reverse complement strand
GGGACGCGGCCATGGAGGAAACGAAGCTTCACGATACGCCCCACCGGTGTCAAGTTTCGAGCGTGTTGACCACCGACCCTCGCATCCGCGCCGCGTATGCCGAAGGCGCGGGCATCTACCGCATTGTTCCCTCAGCTGTCGCCATTCCATCTGATGTTTCCGACGTCGTCGAGCTGGTTCACCAGGCAAAGGCGTCGCGAACACCACTGATTCCACGGGGTGCCGGTAGCGGCATGCCGGGCGGGAACGTCGGCTCCGGCATCATCGTCGACATGAGCACGGGGTTCTCGGAGTTGGTGGTCGATCCCCACACCCAGGTCGCCCGTGCCGGCGCCTCCGTGACGTGGGCGCAAGTGAATGCTGCGGCGCGAGCTTACGGCCTGCGGCTGCCCACGGATCCATCGTCCGGCGCGTTCGCGACGTCCGGTGGGATGGTCGCAACGAACGCGGCCGGAGCCCGCACGGTGCGGTACGGCAGTGTCCGGGATTGGGTCGATGCCATCGAGATTGTCGACGCGGATGGGAGGGTTCGCACGGTACGAAGGGGAGATGGGGAGAAGTACGATCTGACCGCTGATGACCGACGCGTCATCGCCGAAGGCTTCCCCAAGACCCGCAAGAACTCCTCCGGCTACGCTCTCGACCGGTTCGCTGCATTGGGTGACGAAGTCGATCTGCTCGTCGGGTCTGAAGGGACGTTGGCGATTGTGACGGCGGTGCACTGGCGCCTGGACGCCATTCCTCCCGACACCGCCGGAGCGGCACTCGGCTTTGCCGATCTCGACGCGATGGCGGAAGCGGTGCCCTATCTCGTTTCACTGAATCCGTCGGCGCTGGAGCTGCTCGACGATACCCTGCTCCGCTTCGTGCCGGACGCGCCCCAAGTCACCTGCTTGCTCCTCGTCGAGTTCGAGCGGGAGACTGCCGCCGCGGCGCGAGGCGCGGTCGGCGATGCGGTCCGCGGGCTGAAGCACGTAGTCACGCACGTCGGAACCGCGATCGATCGCGCGGGACTGGAGCAGCTGTGGAGCGTACGCCGCCTCGCCTCTCCAGCCCTCGCCCGGCTGCCCCTAACGCAGCGGTCACTCCAAGTGATCGAGGACGGCTGCGTGCCGCCCATCCGGCTCGCTGAGTACGTGCGCGGGCTGCGCGAGGCCGCGGCACGGCATAGCGTCCCCGTCGCGATATTCGGACACGCGGGAGATGCCCACGTCCACGTGAACGCGCTTCCCGACGTCACCCGCCCGCAGTGGCGAGAGGACATCCGTGCGCTGTTCGACGAGGTCACCGATCTCCTCGTGCGGCTGGGCGGAGTCCCATCCGGAGAGCATGGCATCGGGCGTCTGCGCGCCGGCGTCCTGGAACGATTCTATGGAAAGGGAGTGATGGCGCTTTTCCGCGACGTGAAACGCGCGTATGACCCGCTGTGTATTCTAAATCCCGGAGTTATCATTCCCACGACCGACTGGTCCCCTGTGGCCGCGTTGAAGGTCGGTGACGAGACCGCGGTCATCCCCGAAGACATCGCGACGAGATTACGCGAAGTGGAGCGCAGCGCCGCATGGGCTACACCGAAACTCGAATTGGCACAGTAGCGCCGATGGAGATCTTTCGCGCGCCTCGCGTCTCGTTGATCGCCCGCCCACAGTTCATCGAACCCGAGCATCTCCCCGTCCATTGGCTCGGTGAAGCGAGCGACGGCGAGCGTCTGGCCGAGTATGCCGGCCGGCTCTGCTATATGAGCCAGCGCAATCCCGTGAACCGCACCACCGCCGAGTACCTCGAGAACATTAAGAAGCAGGGCCACGGGTCGGTGCTCGAGCACGCCGTGTACGTGCTTCTGATCGAGGGAATCTCGCGGTCCTGCTCGCACGAGCTGGTGCGCCACCGCGCGGGCTTCGGCTACTCGCAGATCTCGCAGCGCTACGTCGATGAGTCGCATGCGGCGTTCGTGCTGCCGCCCGCCGTCGCCGGCGATCCCAAGCTCGAGGAGGAGTGGCAGGGGCAGGTCACCGCAGCGCAGGCGGCCTACGTCCGCTCAGTCGAAGGATTGATGCAGCGCTACGAGTGGGTGACCGACAAGGTTCACCGGCGCAAGATGGCGCGCGAGGCGGCGCGCAGCGTGCTCCCCAATGCGACCGAGGTGAAGATCGTCGTCTCCGGCAACGCGCGCGCCTGGCGCACGATGCTCGAGCTGCGTTGCGGCGAGGGCGCGGAGTTGGAGATCCGGCGCATGGCGATTGCGGTGTTGCGCGTGCTCCAGCGAGAAGCGGGCGCGCTGTTTTCCGATTTTGAGATTTACGTCGGCGACGACAAACAGGAAGCCGCGCGCGTCGCGTATCATAAAGTCTGACGCAAAATTTTTTCTCGGACCTTCAAGAGAGTCTTGCGCATCCATTCGGCATTTCGTATTCTGATTCGGAATGCGAATAGGACTCGCATACAACGAGAAGCCCGACGCGAGCCCCGCGTCCGACGCCTACGCCGAATGGGATGACCCATCCACCATCGATGCGGTCGACCTGGCTCTAAGTCTCTTCGGTAACGTCGTTCGTCTCGAAGCCGACAAATTCTTCCCGGAAAAACTCGCGCTCGCGCACCCGGACATCGTCTTCAACATGGCGGAGGGGCTGCACGGGCCCTGCCGCGAGTCGCATGTCCCCGCGCTGTGCGAGTACTTGCAGATCCCGTACACCGGATCGGATCCGCTCACGCTGGCGCTGACACTGCACAAGGGCCGCACCAAGGAGATCCTCGCGTATCGCGGCGTTCCGACGGCACCCTTCCGGGTCATCGAGGCGCTCGACGACCTCGAGCGGCTGCCGCTTCCCTATCCGCTGTTCGTAAAGCCCGTCGCGGAAGGATCCGGGAAAGGGGTCTTCGTCAACAATGTTTGCGAGTCGCGAGCGCAGCTGGCGGAGCGCGTTCCTTTCCTCCTGGAGCGATACGCCCAGCCCGTGTTGGTCGAGACGTATCTCCCCGGCCCGGAGTTCACCGTCGCGATCCTGGGCAATAACGGCGATGTGCGCTGCCTGCCGATCGTCGGATTCGATTTCGCTACGCTGCCGGCGGGCGCGCCGCCCGTGTACGGATACGAAGCGAAATGGATCTGGGACACACGCGAGCATCCGCTCGATATTTTCCAATGTCCGCCGACCGGCGTTTCCGAATCGCTGTGCCGTGAGACGGAGCGCGTCGCCCTCGATGCCTACCGCGCCTTGGGATGCCGGGATTGGTGCCGCATCGACGTGCGCGTGGATCGCTTCGGAGTTCCCAACGTCGTCGAGCTGAACCCGCTGCCCGGGATTATCCCCGATCCGGCGATGAATTCGTGCTTCCCCAAGGCCGCGCGCGTCGCGGGTTACGGATACGACGAGCTGATCCAGGAAGTCGTGCGGATTGCGTGGAGACGGATTACGGGTCGTGAAGTAGAGGCGCAGCATGCTGCGCCCCTCCAGGCGCCCACCGCGATCTCCGCGTGAAGGTCGTCGTCCTCTATGATCCCGGCGCCGACGACTGGACTGCCGAGGACGTCGCGGCGGTGATGGAGGCAGTCGACGACATCGCCCGAATCTTCAGCGCGCTCAACCATCAGGTTCAACGCGTTCCCGTCCGCCACGACATGCGGTGGTTCAACTATTGCCGCCGCGCCGATCTCGTCTTCAATCTCTGTGAGGGAGTGCGCGGCGTCGCGCAGTGGGAAGATCATGTCGTGGGCACGCTGGAGCTCGCCGGTATTCCCTACACCGGCTCGGGACCGTGGACGACGGGGACCTGCCGCCGCAAAGCGGTCGCCAATACGCTCCTCGAGCGTGCGGGATTGCCCGTGCCGCGCTGGACGCTCGCGCAGGGAAAGATCGACGACGACTTCCCGCTGCCCGCCATCGTGAAGCCCGCCGCTGAAGACGCAAGCGCCGGCCTCGATCGCCAGTCGGTCGTGAGCGATCGCAAAAGCCTCAAGGCCCGCATCGCTGCCATGACGGAGCAATTCGAGGAAGTGCTCGTCCAACAGTACGTCGCCGGCAGGGAGTTCAACGTCGGCATCGTCGGCGACCGCACGCTCCCGATCGCCGAAATCGACTTCAGTACGATGCCCGAAGGTGCGTGGCCGATCCTGACCTACGCCGCCAAATGGCACGTGGGATCGCCCGAGGACCTCGGCAGCCGTCCCGTGTGCCCGGCCCAGGTGCCTCAACGACTCGCCGAGCGGCTGTGCCGTCTCGCCGAAGCGGCGTGGCGCACGATGCAAGGCAAGGGGTACGGACGCGTCGACATTCGCGTCGACAATGCGGGCCGCCCGTGGATCCTCGAGGTCAATCCCAATCCCGATCTCACCGACGAAGCCGGCCTGTCGCGCATGGCGAAGGCCGCGGGATGGGAGTATCCGGAACTCGTTCGTCGCATCGCGGAAGGAGCCCTGCGAGAAGCGCAGGGCACCAAAGCCGCGCGTGAGCTGCTCACTGCACCCCTTACACGCCCTGCGCCCCCTGCGCCCCCTGCGCCCCCTGCGCTTCCTGCGGCCCGTAGGGCGCGCGCACCGCGCACGGCTTGAGCAGCTGACGCGGGCGACCGGTCTCTTCCGCGAAGAAGAGGTCGCGACCGCGGTCGAGCTGCTCGACGAGAGCCTGGCGGGAGACGACGACTACCGATTCGTCGGCGCATTTGACGGCGATCAACTGATCGGGTACGCCTGCTGGGGGCCGACGCCGGGGACCACAGGAACCCACGACCTCTACTGGATCGTGGTCGATCCTGCGCGGCAGGGACACGGCGTGGGCACGCAGCTGGTTCAGGAAGTCGAGCGACGACTCACGACGCACGACGCACGGCTTGTCATCGTCGAGACCAGCTCGCGGACCGACTACGAGCCGACGCGGCGGTTTTACGAAGCACGCGGCTATACCAGAACCGCGACGATCCCGGCGTACTACGCGCCCGGTGACGATCTGGTGATCTATACGAAGGATCTGACGTGACGGAGACTTGGCAAGAGCTGCTGCGCAAGAAGAGCATCGCCTCCCTCGAAGCCCTTGCCGCCCGCTTCGGGCCCGAGCACGTCGGGGGGGGGGACATCGCGCGGCTGCGACAGGCAGCTGAGAATTTCGAGTTCCGTATTTCGCCCGCGATGGTCGATCTGATCCAATCGCCCGGTGATCCCATCTGGAAGCAGTACGTCCCCACGGTGCAAGAGCTGGAAGTGCACGACGGCCTCGTGGATTCGCTCGAGGAAGACGCGAACTCCCCCGTTCCCAACATCACGCACCGCTATCCCGATCGCGCGCTGTTTCTCGTGTCGCCGGTGTGCGCGTCTTACTGCCGGTTCTGCACGCGCCGGCGGAAGGTCGGAGATCCCGAAAAGATTCCGATGTCGCAGCTCGAGTCGGCGTTTCGCTACCTCGAGGAACACCACGAGATCCGCGACGTCATCATGTCGGGCGGCGATCCGCTGCTCTTGTCCGACCGCCGCATCGACGACATCTGCAAGCGGCTGCGGGCGATTCCGCATCTCGAGGTGCTGCGCATCGGGAGTCGCATCCCCTGCCACCTGCCCGAGCGGATTACGCCGGAGTTGTGCGCGATCCTCAAGCAATACCACCCGCTGTACATCAACACGCACTTCAACCACCCCGACGAGCTGACGCCCGCCGCCGTCAAAGCCCTCGGCATGCTGGCCGACGCCGGGATTCCGCTCGGCTGCCAGACGGTGCTGCTGAAAGGGGTCAACGACGACGCCGACGTGATGAAGGAGCTGATGCAGCGGCTGCTCGTCGCGCGGGTGCGGCCCTACTACATCTATATGTGCGACCAGGTCGCCGGAGCCGAGCACTTCCGCACGACCGTGCAGAAGGGATTGGAGATCATCAAGGCGCTACGGGGCTGGACGTCGGGCCTGGCGGTGCCGCATTTCGTGATCGACGCGCCGGGCGGCGGCGGCAAGATCCCGCTGTTGCCCGAATACGTGGTCAAAGTGACCGACACCGAGATCGTGCTGCGCAACTACGCAGGCAAGGTGTACCACTACAAACAGCCGCTTGACGAAAGTCCCGCGATTGCATATTTATGATGTCCAACGCATAGAAATACACATGACCACTTGTCGACCGCATCTGAACGCCATTCTGAATATCGGCCTCCCGAGGGAGCGCCGGGGCGCGATAGCGTGACACGATCCGCAATCCGATCCCCCGAGCCCGCTCCCTTCACAGAGCGGGCTCTTCGTTTGTTGGACCCCTGGCGCGAGCGCGACGCCTGCGGGGTCGGATTCGTCGCTCGCGCGAGCGGGGAGCGCGGCGCCGACATCCTCGGCATGGCGCTCACGGCCGTCGCGCGACTCGCGCACCGCGGCGCCGCCTCGAACGACCACTCGGGCGACGGCGCCGGCGTCCTCACGCAGATCCCACACAAACTGCTGGGTGTCGCTCCCAGCGAGCGCGTCGCGCTCGGCATGTTCTTCTTGCCGCCGCCGGGCCCGACCCTCGACAGCGCCGTCGAGCTCATCGAGGAGGCGCTGGTCGGCCTCGGCATGCCGGTGCTCGGCTGGCGCGTCGTGCCGGTCGACTCGGCCGTACTCGGCCCGCTCGCCCGCGCCAGCCAGCCGACGATTCGCCAGCTGTTCGTTGGACCGCCAACGGGCCCGCTGAATGCGCCCGCGTGGGAGCGCCGGCTCTACCTCGCGCGCCGCGTGATCGAGCGCCGCGCCGCGCAGAGTGATCTCGCGCCGTTTTTCGTGTGTTCACTCTCCTGCCGCACCGTCGTGTACAAGGCGCTGCTCGTCGGCACGGAGTTGCCGTCGTTCTACGCGGACCTGCGCTCGCCGCTGTTCGAGACCGCGATGGCGGTCTTTCACCAGCGCTACTCGACCAACACGCTGCCGAGCTGGCCGCTCGCCCAGCCGTTCCGCTTGCTGGCCCACAACGGCGAGATCAATACGCTGTGGGGCAATCGCAACGCGATGCGCGCGCGCGAGCCCGCGCTTGCCGCTCCGGTGTGGGAGAACGACGTCGAGCTGCTGAAGCCCGTGATCTGGGCAGAGGGCAGCGACTCCGCGAGTCTCGATGACGTCTTCGAGCTGCTCGTGCGCTCAGGACGGGATCCCGTGCACGCGCTCATGATGCTGATTCCGGAAGCGTGGGAGCGCGTCGCCGACTTGCACCCGGCGCTCCGCAGCTTCTATGAGTATCACGCGGGATTGATGGAGCCGTGGGACGGGCCGGCGGCCCTCGCATTCACGGACGGCGTGATTGCGGGCTCGGCGCTCGACCGCAACGGGCTGCGGCCCTGCCGCTACAAGTTGACTCGCGACGGCGTCGTGGTCGCCGGCTCAGAGGTCGGCATCGTCGACCTCGACCCCGCGAACGTCGTCGAGTCCGGCAGATTGGGACCGGGTGAGGTGCTCGTCGTCGACACGGCCCGCAAAACCGTGCTGCGCAGCGACGCTGCAAAGACCGAGGTGGCACTGCGCTCTCCGTACGCCCGCTGGTCAGGTCGCATCGTCCGCGAGCTTCCGACGGAGATCGGCGCACTCGGTCCGGCATTGCCAACCGAAGAGTTGACCGCGCGCCAGCACGCGTTCGGCTACAGCTACGAGGATCTGCGCCACGTCATGACGCCGATGGCGTCCGCCGGTCAGGACGCTATCTGGAGCATGGGTGACGACACGCCGATTCCGCCGCTGTCTCGTACATCGCAGAGCCTGTACGCCTATCTGCGGCAACGCTTCGCGCAGGTCACGAACCCGGCGATCGATCCGCTGCGCGAGCAACGCGTGATGTCGCTCGTCATGTATCTGGGGCGCCGGGGTTCGCTGCTCGCGCAGCGTCCGGGCCGGCGCAGTTTGCTGCGCGTCGAGCATCCGGTTCTGCTGGCCGAGGAGATGGCCGCAGTGCGGCGCGCTGCCGGTTCGGAGCTCGCGACGGTGAGCGCGGTGTGGGAAGCAGCGGCCGGTCCGGAAGGTTTGGCCCGCGCCCTGGACAGGCTGAGCCGTGACGCCGTCGCTGCAGTGCGGCGCGGTGCGACGATCCTGGTTGTCAGCGACCGAGACGCCGATCGCGGCCACGCTCCGATCCCGATGCCACTCGCGATTGGCGCGGTGCATCAACGTCTCGTGCACGCACGTCAGCGCGTGCGCGTGGGACTCGTTGCCGAGGCAGGCGATGCATGGGATGTGCATCACCTGGCCGCACTCTTCGGGTATGGCGCGGAAGCCGTGCATCCGTGGCTCGCGCTGCAATCTCTGCGATCGATTAAGAACGAGCCGGACGAGGAGCCGTCCGCCGAAAAATTCCGTGGCGCGGCGGAGAAGGGCCTGCTGAAGATTCTCTCCAAAATGGGGATCTCGACACTCCAGTCCTACGCCGGCGCACAGATCTTCGAGGCGCTCGGGCTCGGCGCCGAGGTGATCGAAAAGTGTTTCACCGGCACCGCATCCGTGATCGGGGGAATTGGCTTCACCGAGATCGCGGAAGATGTGCTGGCGCGGCATCGAGCCGCCTACGGCGAGGGATCGTCACCGGGTGTCTTGCCGGATCACGGCAGGGTTCGCTATCGCCGCGACGGCGAGGACCACGGCTGGTCACCCACCATCGTTCGCGCACTGCAGGACGGCCAGTTTGAGGGGTTCGCCGATCGCGTACGTGCTCGCGCCCCAGCCGGACCTCGCGACCTGCTCCAGTTCCGCGAGCAGACACCGATTGCAATCGAGCAAGTCGAGCCGGCCGAAGACATTCGCCGCCGCTTCATCTCGAGCGCCATGTCGCTCGGCGCGCTGTCTCCCGAAGCGCATGCAACGCTCGCGATCGCGATGAATCGCATGAATGCGCGCTCGAATTCCGGAGAAGGCGGAGAAGATCCGGCGACGTATGCGTCACGGTCCGACGGAGATCGCGCCGACAACCGCATCAAACAGGTCGCGTCCGGCCGGTTCGGCGTGACCACGGCATATCTCGTCCGCGCCGACGAGCTCGAGATCAAGATCGCCCAGGGCTCCAAGCCGGGCGAAGGCGGACAGCTCCCCGGCCACAAAGTCACCGACTTGATCGCCCGGTTGCGGCATGCCGTGGTCGGCATTCCGCTGATCTCGCCGCCGCCGCATCACGACATCTACTCGATCGAGGACCTCGCGCAGCTCATCCACGATCTCAAGCAGGTGAATCCGGCGGCACGCGTCGGCGTGAAGCTCGTCGCGGAGGCCGGCGTTGGGACGGTGGCCGCCGGCGTCGCCAAGGCATACGCCGACTATGTCTTGATCTCAGGCCACAACGGCGGGACGGGCGCTTCGCCGCTCTCGTCGATCAAGCACGCCGGCTCGCCGTGGGAGCTGGGCCTGGCAGAGACCCAGGCGATTCTGATGCGGAATGGTCTGCGCGAGCGGATCGAGGTGCGCGTGGATGGCGGTCTCCGCACCGGCCGCGATGTCGTCATCGCGGCTTTGCTGGGTGCCGAGGCCTTCGGGTTTGGGACGGCGACGGTGGTGGCGCTGGGGTGTGCCATGGCGCGGCAGTGTCACCTGAACACCTGCCCGACGGGCATCGCGACCCAGCGCCCCGATTTGCGCAAGAAGTTTAAGGGTACGCCGGAGCAAGTGATCGCGTACTTCACGTTCATTGCCGAACAAGTGCGGACCATCCTGGCGTCACTCGGTGTGCGCCGGCTCGATGAGGTGATCGGCCGCGTCGAATTACTACAGCGCGCAGAGCGCACCGAAACTGCGCGGGCGCAGTCGCTCGATCTGTCATCCGTACTCGCGCCGCCCGCCGAAGCGCTGGCGCCGCGCCGGCGTACGGTCGACCGCAATCACCGCCCGGGGTTGGTATCGCTCGATGCCGAGATCCTCGAGCGCGGCGAGTCGTTCGACGGCACGTACAAGATCGGGAACCATCACCTCACCGTGGGCGCGCGGATCGCGGGACAAATCGCGCGCGTTCGGGGCAACGCTGGACCAGCCAAACCGATGCGTCTGCGGTTCAGCGGCAGCGCGGGTCAGAGCTTCGGCGCCTTTACGCTGCCGAACATGCAGCTCCATCTCGAAGGGGAGGCGAACGATCACGTCGGTAAGGGACTCTGCGGCGGCGAAATCGTGATTCGGCCCTTCCGCGGCGCAGCCTATGCTGCGGACGGAACGCCACACGTCCTGCTCGGCAATACCGCCCTCTATGGCGCGACTGCCGGCTCGCTGTTTGCCGCGGGCAGCGCCGGGGATCGGTTCGCAGTCCGCAATTCAGGCGCCGTGGCTGTGATCGAAGGCGCGGGCGACCACTGTTGCGAGTACATGACCGGCGGCGTGGTGGTCGTGCTCGGCCCCGTGGGCCGGAACTTCGGGGCAGGAATGTCGAACGGCGTCGCGTACGTGCTCGACGAGCGGGGCCTTCTGGAATCGCGCTGCAATCTGGAGATGATCGCCATCACGGAGCTCAAGTCCGTGGACGATGGGCGGCTGCGCAAGCTGCTGCACGAGCATTTGCAAAAAACCGGTAGCCCACGGGCGCGCGCGATCCTCGCGCAATGGAGCTCGTACCGCCTGCTGCTCCGGAAGGTCGCGCCACCGCTCGTCGTCACCGCAGCCGAAGTTGCGATGGAGAGACCAATCAGTGTAGTCTAGGCGTCATGGCAACGCCCCTGCCGACGAAGTTCAAGATCGGTCTCGTACAGATGAGCATGAGTGCCGATCCAGAGGCGAATCTCACCAAGGCGGTGGCGCGCATCAAAGAAGCGGCGCGGCAAGGCGCCGCTCTTGTTTGCCTGCCGGAGCTCTTCCGCACCCAATACATCGGCCAGCGCGAAGATCACGCATTGTTCGATCTCGCCGAAGCGGTCCCCGGGCCGAGCACTGAGAAGCTCGGGCGTGTCGCGCGCGACGCCGGCGTCGTGGTGATCGCATCGCTGTTCGAGCGCCGCGCGCCCGGCTTGTATCACAACACCGCGGCCGTCATCGACGCCGATGGGAAGGTCAAAGGTATCTACCGGAAGATGCACATCCCGGATGATCCCGCGTATTACGAGAAGTTCTATTTCACCCCCGGCGATCTTGGCTTTCGCGCGTTCGACACGAAGGTCGGTCCGATTGGCACGCTCGTTTGCTGGGACCAGTGGTATCCGGAAGGCGCCCGGCTCACCGCACTGCAAGGCGCAAACATCCTTCTCTATCCCACCACGATCGGCTGGCATCCCGCCGAGAAGGAGCAGTATGGACCGCAGCAGCTCGATGCCTGGAAGACGATCCAGCGCAGCCACGCGATCGCAAACGGCTGCTGGGTCGCGGCCGTGAATCGCGTTGGCTTCGAGCGGCTCGATGGCCAGGGGGCAGGCATCGAGTTCTGGGGACACTCGTTCGTCTGCGATCCCTTCGGCGTCGTGGTGGCGGAGGCCGGCGAGACCGAACAACTCATCATTGCCGAGGTGGACCTCGCCCGCATCGAGGAAGTGCGCCGCAACTGGCCGTTCCTGCGCGACCGCCGCACCGACGCGTACGACGGTATCCAGCACCGGTTCCTCACTGACTAATTCGCCGCTCTATCGCATGCCGGCCGAGTGGGAGCGGCATGCAGCGACCTGGCTCGCCTGGCCGCACAACGCCAGCGACTGGCCGGGCAAGTTTCCGCCAATCCCATGGGTGTTCGGCGAGATCGTCAGGCATGTGGCAGCCGGCGAAATCGTTCGGATCCTCGTCAACTCACGGGTCCAGCAAGCGCAGGCCGGCAGAATTCTCAAGAAGGTCGGCGTGGATCTCGCCCGCGTCGACTTTCTGCGCTTCCCGACGAACCGCGGCTGGACCCGGGATTGCGGGCCGATCTTCGTCCGCACCACCGGCGCGAAGCCGCTGCTCGCCGTCGCGCGCTTTCACTTCAACGCGTGGGCGAAGTACAGGGATTGGAAGAAGGACGACAGGATTCCCGAGCTGGCGGTGAAGCGATTCAAGCTGCCGCTGATCAACGCCAAGATGGTGCTCGAAGGCGGGAGCATCGACGTCGATGGTCGCGGCACTCTGCTCACGACCGAAGAATGCCTGCTCGATACGAAGGTGCAGGTGCGAAACCCCGGGTTCACTCGTCAGGACATCGAGGCGGTGCTGCGCGACACACTCGGCGTGACGAACACGCTGTGGCTGGGCAAAGGCATCGCGGGTGACGATACGCACGGTCACGTCGATGACATCTGTCGCTTTGTGAGTTCGGGAACGGTGGTGCTGTGCCGGGAAGACAATGCGAAGGACGTGAACTACAGACCGCTCGCCGAGAACCGCGAGAGACTCCAGGGAAAGGGCATCGAGGTGATCGACCTCCCGATGCCCAGGCCGCTCTACTTTGATGGCGTCCGCCTGCCCGCCAGTTATGCAAACTTCTACATCGCGAACGCCGCCGTCCTGGCTCCGACCTTCAACGATCCCAACGATCGAACCGCCCTCGGAATTCTTGGCGAGTGCTTCTCAGATCGGCCCGTGGTCGGGATTCACGCGGTGGATCTCGTCTGGGGGCTCGGCACCCTGCACTGTCTGACACAGCAGGAGCCTGGCCTCACCCCCTGACGACACGTAAACGTCACAACTGCCAAATTTCGACTCGATTGCCCGTGAGAATCGGAATCAGGACGCGATTGCGCTTCGCGTCGTAGCCGATGTCGGCCGGGCTCGGCACCCCGGTGATCACCTTCACTTCCTGGCCCGTCTCGTACGCGGACACGGTCGAATCGGTCCAGCTCGACACTAGGATCCGTGTGCCGGTTACCACAACGCCGTCGAAGCCGCCGGCGCCCTTGGCGATGACGCGAGGCGCACGATCCCCCGGCTTCCACGCGAGCACCGATTTGGTCGGCCCAAACGAGACGATGATGAACCGTTTGCCGACGGGGTCTACGGTAATCCCGTTCGGCCAGCCGAGGCTGTCGCCCCGCGCAGCGACTGTCACCTTGCGGTCAGGACCGATGCGGAACACGCGGTCCGGTCCCGGGTGCAGCACGTTGCCCACGTCGTCGAACCGAATCCCCGTATCGGTGACGTAGATCGCGCCGGTGGTGGCGATTGCGATGTCATTCAAGAAGACGGCCCCCGCGGTGTCGAGCCTGACGCTGTCCAACGGGGCCCCAGTCCGCGCACTGAACGCGCGTATCCTGTCGATGTCTGTCACCCACAGCGTGTCCCCGGTCACCGCCAGGCCCTTCGGCGCACTGAGCGTCACACCGGCACGGCCACCTTCGATGAACTTGAGGTTCTCGATCGCCCCGTCGGGCCGCACGCGGCTGATGAAACCGTTGTTGTCCTTCGCCGTCGGGCTGCCGTTGATGTTGGACACGAAGTAGATGTCCTGCGTCGAGTCGTGCAGCACCGACTCCGGCGAGGAGAAGCCGGCCACCGTCAGGATCCGAGTGGCGCCGGGCGCGGCGGGCGGCGGCGGCACGACGCGCGCGGTATCGGCCGCGACGGTGTCGGCAACGTGAGCGCCCTGCCGCTTCCGATCGAGGGGCTGGCAGGCCGCTGCGACGGCAAGGGTCGTACAGAGCACGGTCGCTCTCATCAGGGCTCTTCCTCCTCGGCCAGGGCCGCGATGTGTCGCAAGACGCGCTCGTGGATGGCCGCGACGATGCGGCCTGCGGGCAGTGTCCAATAGCGCTGAGGGAACATATCCACGACGTACGCCGTGCGCCCCTCGAGGCGCGTACGGCCGCCCGGCAGCGGCGTGAGCCGGAACTCGCCGTGGGTCGCGCGAAAGTAGCCGCCCAAGTGCGGCGGATGCAGGTCACGATACGGACTCCACTCGGACATCGGCGGCGCCTGCTCGGTGATGTCGAATGCCAGCAAGCGATTCTCCTCCCACGCCGTAATCGGCTCGACGAAGCTCCCCGTCGTGAAGTCGCAGTGGCGAATTGCTCCAACGCCGCGGCCGTCGATGCGTGCGCGCATCGGCGCCGCGACGCCCGCGCGGAACAGCGCTTCAGTGGGTGCCGGCAGGTCGGGGAATGAGACGACGTGACGCCATACGACTTCCGGAGGCGCCGCAATTTCGACGACCGTTAGGACCTCATGGACGGGCGGCTCGACGCGGGGCTCGACGCCGATGAAGAGCGGGACGATGAGCGCCATCCCCGCTCCCGCGCCCGCGTGCACACCCCGCCGGGCAATCATCCGTCCCAGGACAGCACCGGGGAACGCGATGGCCAACGCGATGGGGAGTGCCATCGCCACGCAGACGACGCCTTCCAAGGCGAAGACGACGAGGGCGCCGGCCGCGATGGTGACGCTGGCGAGGGCAATCATGATCGACTGCCCGGCAGGGCGCGAATAGTTGTAATTGTAGATGTACGAGCTGATGTACCCGATCGTGAAGGGCACGCCGAGGAACAGCCCCGTCGAATAGCTGCGCCGCAGGTAGACCCCGACGCCCACGGTGACGAGCGTGATTCCCAGCGAGGCGGCCACACCGAGCATCGCACTCTTGAGCCGCTCGTCGACGGCCGGGGGCGGCAGCTCGACCGGCCACTCGACCCGGGAGGCCGACGGCACGAGCGACAACACCGCCATCAGGACGAAGTTCAGCAGCGGCACGAAGAACATCAGCGCGGTCCACGGACTCGAGCCGGCATCGACGGCCCGGCGCATCGTCATGCTGACGCCGATCCATACGAACGGAAGCGCGATCGCCACCATCAGTGGCGGCAGCCACGATGGAGCGCCGCGCAACAGCTCATAGCGGGCGCTCCACAACGGATTCGCGTAATCGAGTGGAGTCCAGAATCTGCCGGCGAACGTCCACACCAGCAGCCCATCGACGGCGTACTTGAATGCCATCAGGCCGGCGCCGTGCCGGAAATACGTCCCGCGACTGACGGGGTCGCGGAATCCAAACCAGAGGCGCAGCCAGCGCGAGAGCATTTAGGCTCTGGTTTCCTCGAGCTCCTTCTTCCGGGCTTCCGTTATCTTCGCCGCGATCTCCGGCGGCGCATCCTGATAGACGTGGAATTTCATCTTGTACGTGCCGCGGCCGTGGGTGATCGAATGCAGTGTCGTTGCGTAGCGATCGAGCTCCGCCTCGGGGACGAGCGCTCTCACCTTGGTCAGCCGGCCGTCCTTCTCCGTGCCCATGATCTGCCCGCGCCGGGAGGAGATGTCGCCCATCACGGCGCCCTGGTACTCGTCGGGGGTCCAGACTTCGATCTCCATGATCGGCTCGAGCAGCACGGGTCGCGCTGCCGGGCTCACGTTTCGGAACGCCAGGATGCCGGCCATCTTGAACGACATTTCATTTGAGTCGACGTCGTGGTAGGAGCCATCGTACAGCTCCACCTTGAAGTCCACGACGGGATAGCCCGCGACAGGTCCCTTGTGCGCGGCCTCGACAACGCCCCGCTCGACGGCCGGGATGTACTGCCGCGGGATGACACCGCCGACGATTTCGTCCACGAACTGCACGCCCGACCCACGTGGCAGCGGTGCGATCCGAATCCAGCAGTCGCCGTATTGACCGCGGCCACCCGTCTGTTTCTTGTGTTTCCCTTGTCCCTCTGATTTGCCGCGGAACGTCTCACGGTAGGCGACTTTGGGCTTCGTGGTCTGCGCGTGCACGCCGAATTTGCGCGCCAGACGCCCCACCACGATCTCGAGATGTCGCTCGCCGAGACCACGGATAAGGGTCTGTGCCAGCTCACCGTTGTACTCGTGATGGAACGTGGGATCCTCCTCGTGCAGCTTGTGCAGACCCGTCGAGAGCTTGTCCTCTTCTCCCCGCTGTTTCACTTCCACCGCCACCGTAATCACCGGCTCGGGGAACGGGATCTTCGGCAGGACGAGACCTTTGTCCTTGGTCGACAGGGTGTCGTTGGTGTGGGTGTCGCGCAGCTTCGCCACCACGCCGATGTCGCCGGAATGCAGCTCGGGAACCTCGATCCGATCCTTGCCGATCGCGACGCAGAGGTGGTTCAGTTTCTCCGCGACTTCCCGCGGTGCATTCCAGATGTCCTGTCCGTTCTTGACGGCGCCTGAGTAAATGCGGAAGAGCGTGACGTCACCAACGTGCGGCTCAGAGACCGTCTTGAAGACCTGCGCCGCGAGGGGACCCGAGTCGTCGGCCTTCAGCGTCTGGCGTTCCGCGCTGCCCCACTTCTGCGCCTCGACCGGCGGCCGCTCAGTCGGCGCGGGACACAGCTCGACGATCTTCGTGAGCAGCGCGCGGGTGCCGTAGGTGAGCTCGGCGGCGCCGCAGAACAGCGGGAAGAGCTCCCCGCGCGCCATGCCGGACTTCATGGCGGCGATCGCTTCGTCGCGTCCGATCTCTTCCCCGCCGAGGTAACGCTCGAGCAGCGTGTCGTCCGTCGCGGCGATGCTCTCGATCAGCTCCTGCGA
This sequence comes from Gemmatimonadetes bacterium 13_2_20CM_2_65_7, assembly GCA_001915025.1. Lineage (GTDB taxonomy): Bacteria > Gemmatimonadota > Gemmatimonadetes > Gemmatimonadales > GWC2-71-9 > 20CM-2-65-7. The sequence continues at coordinate 43,210 of MNDR01000056.1, read as the reverse complement.
GTACTTCTCAAAGCGGTCCTGGTACTCGTCCGGGACGTCGACCTCGTCGTATTCGCCGGCCTTCGTGCCCTTCTTGTAGAGGTGCGCCTTCTTCGAGAAGAGATTGATGATCCCGTGGAATTCGAGGCCTTCGCCGACCGGGATCTCCACAGGAATCACTTTGGGGGTGAGCTGTTCTTTGATCTGCGTGAAGACGCGCTCGAAGTTGGCGTGCTCCTTGTCCATCAGGGAGACGAAGAACAACCGGGGAAGCGAGCGGCGCTCGCAATAGTCCCAGACCTTCTCGGTCCCGACTTCGACGCCGGCGGTCGCGGACAGCACCACCACTGCGGAGTCCGCGGCGTAGACGCCCGCGAGCGCATCGCCGGTGAAGTCGAGATATCCGGGGGTGTCGATCAGGTTGACCTTCGTGTCCATCCACTCGGCGACCGCGATGGCGAGATTGATGGAGTATTTGCGTTCGATTTCGTCTGCGGTGTAATCGGTGAGGGCCGTGCCGTCCTTTACAGATCCATGTCGTTTGCTCGTTCCGGCCACGAACGCGAGGGCATCGACCAGGGAGGTCTTGCCGCTCGCGCCGTGGCCCACGACGGCCACGTTGCGGATCTCCGGAGTCTTGTACACGCGCATACAGCGCTACTCTCCTGCGAGGGGGAAAGAAATATGACGGAGGGGTGAAATGAGGGCTAGGCTATGCAAAAGGGGGTCAGGACAGAAGGTCCCAACCCCCGTTGCCTACTACGAGTCTTTCCAGGTCCTACGGTTCTGCAGCTTCCATCTCATGATCCGCCACGTCGTCATGATCTTGATCCTCGTCCCTCACATGCTAGGAGTTGACGGCGTCGGAGGACCCGTCGGAGCGTGACGCGGCTCACCGTGAGCGACGGGCGCGAGTCGGAGCGCGGCGAGACCGGCGAGCACCATGACCGCGCCCGCAAGCGCGAACGACGTGTTTCCATTCACGACGTCGTACACGGTTCCGATGACGGGTGGACCCGCCGTTCGGCCCAGCGCTCCGATGGCCTGTGCCGCTCCGAGTACTGTGCCCTGCTCATTGCGCTCCGCGTACACAGACACTAGGCCCGTCGCCGCGGGGGAGAATACGCTGTTCGACAGCGCCAGCACGAACGTCCAGGCGTAGAGCAGTGCTGATGTCGGCAGGAGAGGAACGACGGCGATCGACAGCGCCATCCCAAAGGTTCCGACGACGACGAGCGCACGCTCCCCGGACCAGCGCACGATTTTTCCAAAGAAGTAGCCCTGCACTGCCGCGGCTGTGACTCCGATGATCGTGAAGAGGATCGCGAGCTCGCGCTCCCGCCAACCCAGTACCCGGCTCGCATGCAGCGGCAGCACAACCGTGTACCCCGCGAACGCGAACGGCACCAGCGCCCAAACCGACAGGAGCGGACGGAGGCGAGGGCGCGAGATCGCCTCGCCAATGTGTCCGAGATCAAAGAGCGAGCGCCGCACGCGATGCTCGTGCGCGAGCGATTCCGGCAGGATGAAATAGGCCGACACGAAATTCGCGAGCGAGAGACCGCCCGCGACGAGCCCCGGGGCCGTGGCGCCGAGGTAGTGCGCCGAGAATCCGCCGATGGCCGGCCCAATGCTGAAGCCGATGCCGAACGCGGCGCCGACAATGCCCATGCCGCGCGACCGCTCCGCCGGGGACGTGATGTCCGCTATATAGGCCTGGGCCGCGGAAATGTTGCCGCCCGCAAATCCCGAGACCACGCGCGACAGGAACAACACCCAGTACGATCCGGCGAACGCGAACAGCGTATAGCCGACCGCGTTGACGAGCATCGTCGTCAGCAGGACCGGCCGGCGGCCGATGCGGTCGGAGAGTTTGCCGAGCAATGCCGTCGCGACGAACTGCATCAACGAGTAAACGCCGATCATCGCGCCGTACCCCAGCCCCGCCGCGCCGAAGCGTTGCGCGTAATACGGCAAGATCGGCAAGACAATTCCGAATCCGATCAGGTCGATCAGGACCGTAAAGAAGATGACGCCGACACGGGCGCGGGATGCGGACCGGAATGTTTGCTCAGGCATGCGCGCTCGATTCGATCTGCCGCGGGAAACGGGCGTCGAGGATTGTGCGAATGGCAGTCGCCCCCAGAATCAGCGCGCCGCCGATCAGTGCTGCCGGACCCGGCCGTTCTCCGTGAACGAGCCACGCCCAGATCGGATTCAGCACCGGCTCGATTAAGAGAAAGAGCGCGACCTCGAGCGCGCGCAATCGCGGCACCGCGCTCGCGAGGAACAGATACGGAATGCCCAGCTGAAAGATCCCGAGAAACGCGACGACGGCCCAATCAACCGGGCGGCCCGCGACCAGCGGCTGCGCCATGACGAGAGCGAAGAGACTGGCCATCAGGTTGCCAGATGCCGCCGCGCCGGCCACGGAGGCGCCCCGCGCTGCGAGCCAGCGATATCCGATCACAGTGAACGCCCACGTCACCGCACAGATCGCGGCCAGCGTGTTTCCCAGCGCCGGATTCGGCGCAGTCGTCGACGGCCGGTCGGAACCAAGAAAGAACAGGCCCAGCCCAACGGCCATCGCCGCCATCTGCGCGATGTCGCGCCGCGTGGCGTGCTCGCCCAAGAGCAGCGGCGCGAGCAGCAGAATGAAGAGCGGGCTCGTCGACTGCAAAAAGATCGCGCTCGCGGCGGTCGTGTGTTTGTTCGCCTGCACATACAGCAGCGTCGTTGCGGCATAAGCGAACCCGACGATGACGGTACGCCACGTCCAGGCGCGGCGCGCCTCGGGCAGCAAGGTGAGGATGGCGATCAGCGCGAACGCCGCCCGAAACGCGGCCAGCTGCCATGCCGCGAAGCCGCACCATTTGATGGCCGCACCGCCCGTCGAGAACAGGACGGCGGCCGCCACAACTTTGGATCTGGGGGTCATGGGAGCGAGGAATATATTACCGCTCCGATGGAGGTTCAGGTGTTTGGCGTCCGAAAGAGCGCGGACACGCGCGCCGCGTTGCGGTTCTTCGCGGAACGGCGCATCAAGGTGCACTTTGTAGACCTGAATGAGCGCGCCGCCGCAGTCGGGGAATTGCGCCGCTTCGCGCAGAAGTTCGGCGTGGCCGCACTGATCGATCGTGATTCGCGCCGCTTCGGTGAGCTCGGCCTTCGCTCGGCGACACTCAGCGAGGAACGCTGGCTGGAGAAGCTCAGTCTGGAGCCGTTGCTGTTGCGCATGCCGCTCGTGCGCAACCAGAACCAGCTCACTATCGGCGCCGCGCAGGAGACCTGGAACGCCTGGTACGCATCCACAAAGTCCTGACGCTCGCGCTATGCGCGAGTTGCGCGACCACAGGCGCCAGGCGCGTGGCTAACATCGACCTGCGCGCCGTCGATTCGCTGTTCCGCGCCTACACCGGTACCACGCCCGGCGCGAGCGTGATCGTCATCAAGGACGACGAGGTGGTGCTGCGCCGTGCCTACGGCCTCGCCGATCTGGAGCACGGCATACCGGCCACTCCCACCACCGACTTCCGGCTCGCATCGCTTTCGAAGCAGTTCACGGCCACTGCCATCATGCTGCTGGTAAGGGACGGCAAGCTTCGCTACGACCAGCCGGTGTCGGAGATTATCCCGGAGCTGCCGCCCGCCACGCGCGCCGTCACCATCCGACACTTCTTGAACCACACATCGGGAATCTGGGATTACGAAGTCCTCGTACCCGCAGCGCGCACCGCGCAGCTCGATGATCGCGACGTGCTGGCGCTCGTCGCAGCGAAGGACTCTCTCTATTTCCCGGCGGGCAGCGCCTATCGCTACAGCAACTCCGGCTATGTGCTGCTCGGGATGATCATCGCGCGCGTTTCGGGAATGCCGTACCCCGAATTCATGCGGAGGCGAGTCTTCGAGCCATTGGCAATGAGCGCGACGGTGGCGCACGTCGAGGGCAAGGATACGGTCCCTCAGCGCGCGTACGGGTATTCGCCCAGCGGCGGAACGTTCATACAAACGGATCAGAGCGTCACCAGCGCCACGTTGGGCGACGGCGGCATCTACGCGAATGTCGACGACCTGACGCGATGGGATCGCGCGCTGTCGACCGCAGGCCTCGTCGACTCAGCGACGCTCGCGCTTGCCACCACGCCGCCGGTGCTGCCCGCGGGCGCGACGACCGAATATGGGTTCGGGTGGTTTGTCGATAGCTATCGTGGCGAGAAGCGGTGGCGCCATACCGGTGAGACGAGCGGCTTCCGAAACGCGATCCAGCGCTACCCGAACCGGCGCCTGACCATCGTGATCCTCACCAATCGCTCGAGCGGTGAACCCGAGGCGATCGCCGAGCGGATCGCCGATCAGTTGCTCTTCCGCTAACGCTCGATGCGGTAGCCGAACGTCCGCACCGTGACGATGTGGCGCGGGTGGGCGGCGTCGGGCTCCAGCTTGCGCCGCAACATCGCGACGTGGGTGTCGACCGTGCGGCTCATGACGTCTTCGGCATAGCCCCAAACTTCGCGTAACAGCTCGAGGCGGCTGGCGACGCGTCCGCCACGCTTGAGTAGCGCGACGAGCAGCGCGTATTCCTTCGGCCGCAGTTCCGCCGGCCGCCCGCCGCGCCGGACGAGGTGCTTCGCGAAATCCACGGTGACGTCACCGAAGCCCTGAAACGCCGAATCGCTGCCTCCTTCACGCCGGATCCACTCCAGAAATTCCGCGGCCCGGTTGACGGTCGCGATCACACGCTCGTCATCGAACGGCTTCAGGAGATAATCGAAGGCCTGGATTTCGAAGGCGCGGACCGCGTGCTCGTCGTACGCCGTGACGAACACGATTGCCGGCGGCCGCTCCTCGCTGGCCGCGGCGGCGACGGCAAACCCGTCGAGGTCGGGAATCTGGATGTCCAGAAACACCAGGTCGGGGGCGCCGCGTTTGAGGAGCAGCGCCGCATCGCGGCCATTGGCGCACTCATCGATGCGCGTGACGGCCGGAATCTGCTGCAAAACGCCGCGCAAGCGCCGTCGCGCGGGCGCTTCGTCGTCAACGATGATCGCGCGCATGATCGGTAAACGGAATCTCGATGGTCGCAACGGCGCCGCGACCCGGCGCCGGCGCGTTCGTCAGATCGAACCGATGACTCGGACCGTACAGCTCGAGCAGCCGAGCGCGCGTGTTCGTGAGTCCGAGACCGCTCCGGCCGTTGGGGGGCGCGATCCCTGGCCCGTTGTCACGAACCTCGAGATGCACGTTGTCGCCGACGCGCGTGGCGGCAATCTCCACTTCAGCCACGCCGCCGTTGGGGACCGCGCCGTGCCGGATCGCATTCTCGACCAGCGGCTGGAGCAGGAGCGTCGGCACCATGGCCGCCGATGCCTGCGGATCGACCCGGAAGGTCACCCGCAACCGGTCGCCGAAACGCGCTTCCTGAATCGCGACGTAATGGTCGAGCAGCTCGAGCTCCTCTTCGAGTGTGACGAGCGGTCCGCGTTCGCTATTAAACGATTGGCGCAGCAGCTCCGAGAGCCGCGCGATCATGCGATTCGCCTGCTTGGGGTCCTCGAGCACGAAAGCCGAAATCGTGTGGAGCGTATTAAAGAGGAAGTGCGGCTGGAGCTGGCCGACGAGCGCGTCGAGTCGCGCCTGGACGAGCTGCATCTCGAGCCGCTCGGCGCGCCACGCGTGATACAGTCCCGCCACCATCGCGTACACGAGCAGGTTGAACGTCCAGTACATCGCCACCGCGTCACCCATGCCGGTGAGGAACGTGTGCGGCGTGCGATACAGGCCGAGTGCCCACTTCGCTCCACCCTCTAATGCCGCGCACAACACCGCAGTCGCGACGGCCATGGGCAAATGCGCGGCGATCAACTGCGCGGGGCGCCGAATCCGCACCGCCCAGGCCGAAAATGCCCAGACGGGCGGGGTGAATACGGCCCAGCTCCACCATCCGGTGAGTTGCCAGGCGAGGATCCAGCTCCACGTCCGGGGCTCGGCGCTGCTGCTCGTCTGGTAGTACATCTGGATGGAGAAGAGCAGTGCGACGGCCGTCCAGGCGGCGAAAATCATGAGCCCGCGTTTCATGAGCATCATTGTAGCATCCTACCGGAACGGCAGCGGCGGACCGGTCAGAAGTGTGTGAAATTCACATGGGGATGACACGGTCCCCCTAGGACAGGCATCGGTTTCCGCAAGATTGTGTGCCGGAGGCACCCATGCGCTACGTGATCACGCTCTTCTTGTTGACGGCAACAGCGGACCGAACATCCGATCGCAACGCCTTGCTCGCCGCCGATCGCGCGCTCGCGATTACCTCCGCCGCCTTCACAGACAGTGCCGCGTATCTGCATCCTGGCGCGCCGCTGATACGCGGCGCGCGGAACATCAGCGCCTTCCTTGCCGGCGACACGTCCATGCGGAACGTCGTACGGACACCGGCATACGCCGACGTGTCGAGTGACGGCACGTTGGGCTATACCTACGGTTGGACGCGCTCAACTGGTGAGCGCGGCAAGTACCTCGCCTGCTGGCGCAAACTTTCGGAAGGCTGGCGAGTCTCGGCCTACGCTCGAAGCAAGCCTGTGCCTTCGCAAGCGAAGCTGCCGTGGCATTTGGGGGGGGCGGGGGCGCGCAAATGAGCGAAGGCCGGGAAGCGATCGCCGCGGGGTTTGACGGCTTTCCGGCGGGCGCCGTGCTGGAATGGTGGCCAGTAGCGGCGGAGATTGCGCGGTCAGGAGATCTCGGCTGCACGGTGGGAGAGGCGCGCATCGCCAGCCTCAAGCACTACAGCAAGTACTTGACGATCTGGAAGCGGCAACGCGATGGAAGTTGGAAGTTCGTCGCCGATGGCGGGAACGTCCGGCCAGCACCTGCCGCGCCAGCTAGCGGTACCCCGCCGCCTGAAGACTGAACAGCTCCGCGTAGAGGCCGCCGCGCGCGAGCAGCTCCTCATGCGTGCCATCGTCGACGAGCTCGCCTCCCTTCAACACCAGAATGCGGTCAGCCATCCGCACCGTGGAAAAGCGGTGGGAGATCAGCACCGCCATCCGACCCTTCGTCAGCTCGGCAAAGCGCAGGAAGACCTCATACTCGGCGCGCGCATCGAGCGCGGCGGTCGGCTCGTCGAGAATCAGCACCTGGGCGTCGCGCATGTACGCGCGCGCCAGCGCGACCTTCTGCCACTCGCCGCCCGATAGCTCCACTCCATTGTCGAACCGCCGGCCCAACATCTGGTCGAAGCCTTGCGGCACGCGCTGCGCGACCGAATCCGCGAGACTGCGGCGCGCGGCCTCGCGGATCCGCGCGTCGTCGTCCAATGCCTCGACCTGGCTCACACCGATGTTTTCCCGGAGGATGAAGTCGTAGCGGACGAAATCCTGGAAGATGATTCCGATATTCTTGCGAAGACTGTCGAGGTCATAGTCGCGCAGGTCGACACCGTCGAGCAGAATCCGGCCCTCGTCAGGATCGTAGAGGCGCGCGAGCAGCTTCACGAGCGTCGTCTTCCCCGCCCCATTCTCTCCGACCAATGCGATGCGTTCGTGCGGCTCGAACGTGAACGAAAGATGGCGCACCGCCCACCGTTGCGAGCCAGGATAGCGGAACCCGACGTTCTCGAATTGGAATCCTGACCGGATGGGACGCGGTACCGCTCGGGCGCCCGGCTGCGATACGACCGTCGGACGCACGTCGAAGAACGTGAACAGATCGCTCAGATAGAGGCTCTGCTCGTAGATCTGCGACAGCGCCAGCAGCACGCGCTGAATCAAGTCACGGCTCTGACGGAAGGAGCCCGCGAGGAACGTCAGCGTGCCGATCGAGAAGACGCCGAGCACCGTGCGATAGATGATCACGACGTAGGCGCCGTAGTAGCCCAGCGTTCCGAGTGTCACGAGCAACGTCGAGACGATGTTGCGGCGCACGGCAAGCTTCTTGTTCTCTTGATAGAACTTGTCCGACAGATCCGCGTAACGACCCACCAGGAACTTCGAGAGGCCGAAGAGCTTCACTTCCTTCGCGGACTCATCAGACGCGCCCATGTAGCGCAGGTAGTCGAGCAAGCGTCGTTCTGGCGTCCATGAGAACAGCAGCGAATAACCCAACGATGCGAAGTGTGCTTCGCCGAGAAATGCCGGCAGCACGGCGATCGTGAGGAGGAGCAACAACCAGGGCAGCTGAACCAGCAGCACGCTGGCTAACGAAGCTAGAGTGATGAGGTCTTGCGCCGTCCCGAGCAGCAGCGTGAACAGGCCAATACGGCCGGTCGTCTGGCGGCGCGCGCGCTCCAGGTGGTCGTAGATCTCCGCGTCCTCGAACTGCGCCAGGTCGAGCGTCGCGGCGTGCTCCATCAACCGGACGCTGAGGCGGTTCGCGAAGAGGTCGCCGAGCAGACTCTCGAGCAAGGACGAAAGTCGTGCCAGTCCCTCGCCCACGACGGCGATGCCCAGCTCCAGCCCAACCAGCGTCGCGAGATGCCACCAGTCGGGCGTGCGTCCGGCGTGCGCAGCCGCCATGCCCGCAATGACGCCATCGATGATGAGCTTCCCGATCCACAGGACCGCCACGGGGATGAACGACCGGATTACACGCAGCGCGAGAATCGCCGCCGTGTAGCCCCGATGCGTCTGGAAAACCAGGCGGATGAGCGGGGGAACGTGCTTCAGGGCGGCTAGCCGTTCGCTCCAGGTCGGCGGCGGTCCCTCATCGGGCTTCAATCCGCGACGAGCGCGGGAACGGGACGGGCGGGTGGATCGAGCCATATTCATTAACTTCGCATTGAGACAACCGTCAGTATAGGCGGATGCGAATTCCTCTTTCGATCGCCACCACGTTGACTCTGGCGACGTCGCTCGCCGCGCAGTCGCCGCCTCCTGCCCCACCGGCTGCGGCGATGACGGCGCACGACTCCGCTTTGCATGCCTTGAATCGTCTGGCCTACGGGCCGCGCCCCGGCGAGGTGGATAGCGTGGCGCGCTACGGCGTCATGCGCTGGATCGAACGGCAACTCGATCCTGATCGCATCGATGACAAGCCGCTCGAACAGCGCGAGCACGCGTTCAAGATCCTCGACTATGACCGTGGGGACCTCGCGCAGCGCTTCCGTGACGCGCAACGCGAGCGCCAGCGCATGCAGCGGGAGCTTGCACAGACGGGTGACTCCATGCGCCCTGACAAAATCGAGGGCCCAATGCGAGAGTTCCGCGAGCTGGGTGGCGAGCTGCAGCAACTCGCCATCGTGCGAGCCACGTTGTCCGAGCGGCAGCTGCGAGAGGTGATGGTCGACTTCTGGACGAACCATTTCAATGTCTTTGTCGGCAAAGGCGCCGATCGGTTCCTGTTGCCCTCCTACATCGAGCAAACAATCCGGCCGCGCGCCCTCGGCCGCTTTGAGGACCTGCTCATCGCGACGGCGGAAAGCCCGGCGATGCTGTTCTATCTCGACAATGCGCAGAGTGTGGCGCCCGGTTCCGCGCCTCCTCGCCCCTTCCGCCCGTTCGCCCCGTTCTTCGGACGGCGGCGGTTTGGGATGAACGAAATGCCGGAAGATAGGCGGCGCCACCAGCCGACAGGCATCAACGAGAATTACGCGCGTGAGCTGCTCGAGCTGCACACCCTTGGCGTCGATGGCGGGTACACGCAACCGGACGTCATTGAAGTCGCCCGCATTTTCACGGGTTGGAGCATCGAGCCCCCGGAGCGCGGCGCGGGATTCGTGTTCCGCGACTGGGCTCACGATCATGGCACCAAGCACGTCTTCGGCCTCACCTTCCATGACGACGGAAAGGACGAGGGCGTGCGGCTCCTCAAGTTCCTCGCAATGCAGCACGCCACGATGCATCACGTGAGCGCGAAGTTGTGCGCCCGCTTCGTCGCGGACGAGCCACCCGATGGCTGCATCGACGCCGCGGTCGCGGCCTGGCAGAAAACGCGCGGCGATATCCGCGCCGTCTTACGCGCGATCTTCACATCGCCCGATTTCTGGTCTGCGCAGGTGGTCCGTTCCAAAGTGAAGACGCCGTTTGAGTTCGTCGTGAGCGCGGTCCGAGCAGTCTCGGCGGACCCCGATACCACTCCCAGGCTCGCCCAGGTCGTCGCCCGGCTCGGCGAGCCGCTGTATCAGCAGCCCGCACCGACCGGCTACGCTGAGACGGAGGCCCATTGGGTGAACAGCGGCGCGCTGCTGGCGCGCATGAACGCCGCCGTCGCCCTGGCGGGGGGGCGGTTACCCGGCATCGATGCGAATCTCGATGGGGTCATCCCCGCCACCACTGATCATTCACAGCTCATCGACATGGTCGATGAGCGTATCCTTGGCGGTACGATGTCCGTTCATACGAGAAGCGTCATCCTCGAGCAGCTCGCGGATGTTGCCGATCCCCTGCAAGCTCGCGCGCTCGCGGTTGGCTTAGCGATCGGCGGGCCGGACTTTCAGAAGCAATGACGGTAAGGGACGGTAAGGGACGGTAAGGGACGGTAAGGGGAACACTTATGACGATATCGCGACGTGTGTTTGTTAAGAGCTCTGGTCTGGCTTTGGTCAGTCTCGGGTTGGAGCCTTTATTCCTCGGGCGAGCTGTCTTTGGCTCTTACCGTCCCTTACCGTCCCTTACCGGCTCTGACCGTCCGGTTTTAGTCTGCCTCTTTCAGCGCGGCGCGGTCGATGGTCTGAACATGATCGTTCCGCACGGTGACCCGCTGTACTACGAGGAGCGGCCGCGCATCGCCGTGCCGCAAGAGACGGTCGTCGATCTCGATGGGCACTTCGGCCTGCATCCGAGTCTCGCGCCCCTGAAAGAGCTGTGGGACAACAAGAGCCTCGCCGCGATTCATGCGGTCGGCTCGCCCGATTCGACGCGCAGCCACTTCGACGCGCAAGACTACATGGAGACGGGAACGCCCGGCGTGAAGTCCACGGGGGATGGCTGGGTCAATCGTTATTGCAGCCACGATCGCGAGCACGCCCCCCCCGGTACGCCGTTCCGCGCGGTGGCTTTCGGGCCGCAGCTGCCGCGCATTCTGGCGGGCAGCGCGCCCTCGTTGGCGATCGACGATCTCCAAGCCTTCGGGTTGCGTGTTCCGCAAGAGGGCGCGCGCGACAAGCTCACACGCGCGTTTGAAGAGCTGTATGAAGGCGAAGGAACCGGCCTGCTCGCGTCCTCCTCCCGCGAAGGTTTCGACGCGATCCAGATGCTGAAACGGGCCGACCCCAGCCAATACCGGCCGGCGGCAGGTGTCGACTACCCGCAAGGCCGCCTGGGGCGCACGCTGCTCCAAATCGCGCAGCTCATCAAATCGGATGTCGGACTCGAGATCGCGTTCGCGGATTGTTCGGGCTGGGACACGCATGTGAATCAAGGATCAAACGAAGGTCAGCTCGCTGCACGGCTGCGCGAGCTGGGACTCGCGCTCTCAGCGTTCAGCCGCGACCTCGGCGACCGGATGAGCCGCGTCGTGGTCCTCACCATGTCGGAGTTCGGGCGGACGATTCGGGAGAACGGCAATAGCGGCACCGATCACGGCCACGCGACGGCGATGCTCGTGATGGGAGGACCGGTGAACGGCGGCCGCGTGCTGGGGCGCTGGCCCGGACTAAGCGTCGAGCAGCGGTTCGAGGGGCGCGACGTCGCCGTCACGACCGATTTCCGCGACCTGTTCGGCGAGGTGCTCGCGCGCCACCTGGGCGCCGGAGATCTCTCACCCATCTTCCCGGGATTCGCTCCGGACCCACAGCGGTTTCTCGGAGCAATCAAGTCCCTGTAGCCAGGTCCAGCCGGATCACGCCGTCGCCCGCGCCGTCCCGGATCGTCAGCCAGTCGGTGCGGACGCGATCCCATTCCTGAATCACGAGGCCGTGATCTTCGAACAGCGCGCGGATCTGGCTGGGTCCGAATCCGGCGATCTCTTCGAGCACGGGCACCAGCACGCTCAAAGCATCGTCGCTGATCACCGTGCGCTTTGCGATGTGCGCGACTTCCCGCGCCTCCGATGCGGCGATCGTGAAGCCGTCGCCGCGATTCACGTGCAGCATGACGGGGATGTCCGATTGCCCGTCTCCCACGTACACGACTTGATCCCGCGGCACGACATGGCGGGTGCGAATCTCCTCGACGGCAGCGACTTTGCCGTAGCCGGCGGCAACACGCACCAGTGAGTCGATTTGGCCCCCTTCCGCTTCCGGCTTGAAGCGAAACCGCGTGCCGACCACGTGATCGGCGGGCACGATCCCGTCTAACGCCGAGAGCACCACCTCTTCGGGCGCGGCGGAGATGACGTAGAAATCAAACCGGTGACCGTCGATCCCCTGCGCCAGCATCCGGGTGAGCAACCGCACGTTGCGCTTCAGGCGCACGCGCCGGCCGACCTCCAGCAAGTCCGCTCGCGTGACGCGCCGGTACTCGGGGTCGTTCGCGAGTAGATAGGCCAGCTCGGCGCCTTGCTGGACCAGATTGAGCGCCGACAATCCGGCGACCTTTTCGCGAAAGCTCGTGATGCCGAGCATCTCGCTCAGGACGATCCCCGAGTCGTTGAAGCTCAACGTCTGATCGAAGTCACTTGCCAGGATGTAATGCTTCTTCATTCCAGCTCCCTTCGGTTGAAATCCTCCACACGAAAAAGGCCCGCTCCAAGGTGGGCGGGCCGATCCGTGCGTTGCGACAGCATGCATCGCGTCAGATAGCGCCCGCCCCCGGGAAAAGGTTCCCGTTGTGGGTCATATTCGACTTGCAGGCGCAGCAGAGCATGGGCGAATGGTAAGTAGTGACACAGGCGCGCGTCAACCGCGCGCCTGTCACACTATGGTCGCGATTCTGTTGCAGTTATGGGCAACTCGAGGCGTTCCGCCTTTCTGACAGCCGCGACAGTCGTCGCAGCGCCGATCCGTTCCCCAGTGAGCAACCGATGCAAGTCGTCGATTCCATGCACGGGCTTGCCGTCGAACGCGACAATGATGTCTCCCGCTTGCAGGCCTGCTTTGTCGGCGGGGCTGCCGCTCTCGATGGTGGTGATCAACACGCCACTCGGTTGGATGAGTCGATGTGCCCGCGCGGCGAGTCGGGGCAGCGACACATTCTGTCCGCCCACGCCGATGCGCGCGCGACGCACGTGCCCGTACGCGATCAGCTGGCCGACGACGAGCTTCACCGTGTTGACGGCGACCGCAAAGCAGATGCCCTGCGCGGGCAAGATGACCGCGGTGTTGACGCCGACGACGTTGCCGCGTGAGTCGAGCAACGGGCCGCCCGAATTCCCCGGATTTAAAGCCGCGTCCGTTTGAATGACGTTGTCGATCAAACGACCCGATACCGAACGGAACGAGCGACCGAGCGCGCTGACGACGCCGGCGGTCACCGTGCTCTGGAAGCCGAGCGGATTCCCAATCGCGATGACGACCTGACCGACGCGGAGCGCCGCCGAGTCGCCCAGTGGTGCGGCGATCAGCGACGAGGCGTCGACGCGCAGAATCGCGAGATCGGTCTCGGGATCGTCGCCGACCAGCTCCGCGCGCAGCCGGCGCCCATCGGCGAATGCCACCTCGGTCTTGGTTGCGCCGTGGGCCACATGGCTGTTCGTGAGAATGAAGCCGTCCGGTGTGAACGCGAATCCCGATCCGTGTCCCTGTGCTTCGCGACGCGAACCGCCGCTACGGCGCCGGTGCTGGACTTCCACGCTCACCACCGCAGGCGCTGCGCGCTCCACCACGCCGCTTACGGCGCGTGAGTACGCATCGAGCAGCTCGGTATCGTCGGGATGTTTCGGTGTGACGGGGATTTTCGTTGGGTCGCTGGCGCTTGCCCGCAGTGACCCGCCATCGGCAAGACTCAGTAGTGTGCTCATGCCCTGAAAAACGCTGCTCGGTTCCCGATCCGATATATTCGTGCCCGCATGCGCGAAGCCTTGCAGGCGTTGCTGCGTCAGGCGACCGACGCGAAGCGGTCCGTTCAGTTCTGGCATGCCGCCGCGTCCATCCTGAGCGACTGGGCCGGCGGCGCCCGCCTCACGATCCGCTATCAAGGCATCAACGAAAGCGGTTCCGTGACCGCGGGCGCGGACGATCGGTCGGGACGCAGCCTGACCGCGGAATGGCGCGATCCCGAAGGCCGCCACGTCCACGCGGCGATGGCCGGCGCGCCGCCCGCGCTGCCGGCGTCCGAGCTGGAAGCCGCAATCGAGTTTGCTTCGCGCCTCGCCGTCATGGTCGGCCGCCGTGCCGCGCTGGAGCGAGAGCGACGCCTCGGCACCTTCGTCGTGGAGCTCGCGCGCTGGCTGCTGGCCGCCCCCGAGACGCAATTGTTGCTGCGCTACACGCTGCAAAGTCTCATGGAGCTCGTCGAGGCGCAGGGCGCTTTTGTCGCGTTGAAGCAGCCGGACGGTCAGAATCTCCGCATCTCGCCGGCACTCGGTGAGGCAGCACCCGTCGACGGACTCGTGCTCGGGCTCGACGCCAGCGCCACGGGACGCGTGGTGCGCACCGGTGAGCCGATCATGACGGCGGATCTGCGATCCGAATCGGACGCGAGCCCGATCGCGCGTGCGTTGGCTGAGGGAGTGCGCGCCGCATTGATCGCGCCGCTGCGGATCTCTCAGGGAACGGTGGGCGCGGTTGGCCTGCTGCGCTATCAGGCCGCCGGCGCGCCGCCGACGCCGCCCTTCAGCTTGCACGACCTTCATTATGTATCCGCCGTCGCCGCCCATATCGCCGGCGGCATCGAGCTATCGGAAGCCGTCGCTGCGACTCGTGCCGCCGCCGATCGCGCCCACGCGATGGTCGACGCCAGCCCGCTCCCGATGGCGCTCGTCGATACCGCCGGCACAGTCCGGCAGGTCAACGAAGCGGCGATCCGCGTCTTTGGCATCACGGACAAAGAGGCGGCGATCGGGAAGCACCTCGAGAAGCTCGGATTGTCCCCGAGTGGTATTACGGTCCGGCTCATCCTCGCGGGCCGGCAACAAGGGCAACCGTGGCACGGCCGCGTGCTGGTCACGCAGGAATTATCCGGAGGCGGCGACCGGCGCATTTGCGATTGCACGGTCACTGACCTGCGCGGGCTCGGATCGCAGGATCTGCTCGTGGCGCTGTACGACCGCACCGACGAGCTGCGGGCACAGCGCGAGCTGATCGCGCGCGAGAAACTCGCCACCGTCGGCGAAATCGCGAGCGGCGTGGCGCACGAAGTGAACAACCCGCTGGCCGCGATCCGGATGGAGGCGGAGCTCCTGGGCCGGTCGACTCAGGACACCGAGGCGAGCGCCGCCGCGGCCACGATCGTGCGCGAAGTGGATCGCGCGGCCCGCATTGTCCGCAGCCTGCTGCGTCTCGCGCGACGGGCTGATAGCACACCGGTGCGCGTCCAGCTGAATGAATTAGTGCGTGATGTCGCGGAGATTCGTCAGCGCGTGCTGCGCGCCGACAACATCGAAGTGCGCGCGCGCATGGATCAGGGTGCGGAGTCGGTGCTTGGCCTCGGTCAGGAGCTCCAGCAGGTCGTCATCAACCTGGTCACGAATGCCGAGCACGCGGTGCGCGGCCGGCCGAATGCCGTCATCGAGCTCGCCACTGAGGGACGGGAGGGATGGGTGCGGCTCACGGTCGAGGACTCAGGACCCGGCGTCCCGCCGGACGTACGGAGTCGCATCTTCGATCCGTTTTTCACGACGAAGAGTCCCGATGAAGGATCGGGGCTCGGTCTATCGATCTGCCAGCGAGTGGTCGCCGAAGTGGGCGGACGAATTTGGCTCGAGGATTCGGAAACGCTGGGCGGCGCGAAGTTCGTCGTGGAGCTCCCCGCCGCGCCGGTGCAGGACACGGTAGTCGGCTAAGAAGACATGGGCTAAGAGGCTAAGAGGCTAAGCTTCCAAGATCCGACGGCGATAGAGTGCGAGTGTGGCCAACCCATAGGCGCCGATGGCGAGCAGCAGTGCTCCGAGGGCCCAATGCGGTCCGAGCTGCCAGATCCCGGCGGCCACGTACCCGATGCTCGCGACAAGCCCCATCGCCAATACTTCCTTGCGGGCCATCAGAATCCCGAAGACGTAACCCCAACTGAATCCCGCGAGCCCCAGGAAAATCAGCGCGTTGGGAAAGATCTTGGTCGGGTCGATGAGGTTGAGGCCGCCGGCAAACGCGCAGAACAAACCGATTACCGTGTACGTTGCGAGGTGGAGCGCTAGCGGTAGGGGCAGTGTGCCCATCTTGTTGAAGGTCATGATCACACAGGTTGTGAGATTCTAAGAAAATACCCCCGGAGCTGCCTCCGCGCACCTGTCATCGAGGCGGCCGTGTAGTCAGGCCGGTTTCCCTTCGCTGCCAAATCGCGCTAACGTTGAGCGGCGCCGCCGACCCTATGAGTATCACCATCGCCTCCATCGGTCTCGCGA
Source organism: Gemmatimonadetes bacterium 13_2_20CM_2_65_7 (assembly GCA_001915025.1). Lineage (GTDB taxonomy): Bacteria > Gemmatimonadota > Gemmatimonadetes > Gemmatimonadales > GWC2-71-9 > 20CM-2-65-7. Next base: position 26,866 of record MNDR01000056.1, on the reverse strand, counting down.
CGGCTCAGGGATCCGCCGCCGAAATCTTGTCGGGCAGGCCGCCCGCGCCTCCCCGGGATATGCCGTGGCCCCTCCACCCGAGAACGCGGTGTCGAGTGTGTCATCCGGCGCGCGTCGTCCCGAACAACATCGAGGGCCCCGCTCGATGGCGGGCGCTGGCACGGGCCGCGCTGGATGAATGCCAGCGATCTCCGCGGCCCGGCACACCGCTTGTGGTGGCCTCGTGCAACGGAGGCGCCGACTCGACCGACACCGCGAGCTGGGTCAATGCCTTTGATGCTCGCTCGCTCCTCGCGGGCACGCCGTGGGCCGAGCAACCCGTGCCGATTGTCAGTGGCTCGTGTGCGTCGGGGTTGCACGCCTTGTTTCTCGCCGCTCGGCTGCTGACCGGAGACGTCCGCGAGGTGATCGTCCTCGCCGTCGACATTCTCTCGCCTTCCAACCACGACAACTTCGAGGCGCTCAAGGTATTGGCCACGCATCCCGGGACGCCGTGGCAGGCGACTAGCCAGGGGTTCATCCCGGGGGAAGCCGCAGTCGCGCTGCGCGTCACGCGAAACGGAGAGGCCGAGCGTGGAGTTCAGGCGGAAATCCCCGTGCTGAGGCAGGATCTCGATGGCCAAGATGGGCTGCGCGATGTCGTAAGCGCGTTCCGGTCCCGAGCGCATTCCGTTCTGGTGGGACAAGGCACTGGTCCCTGGGCGGTAGACGCGGTCGAGCTGTCCGCGCTCGATTCTCTCTCCGATCATGCCACGCCGATCACGACGCCAACTCTTCATTTCGGTCACACCCTGGGAGCATCCGGCTTGCTGTCGCTGAGTCTCGCGGCGCTCGCTCAACAGCTCGGCGAGCTGCCGCCTGCGCTCAGGATGCCACGAGGAGCGGCCGGCACCGGCCGCCCGCTTGCGGATCGCATGCCGTCGGGGGACGAGGGAGGCATGCTGGTGATTTGCCGCGCCTTGAGCGGTGCCTGCGCTGCGACCGAAGTCGCCAGCGCGCGAGAGCCGTTGACGCCCTGGCGACAGACCCGTTATCACCTGCCGGCGGCGCCGGAGCCCGCGTTCCACAGCGTGTTGCGCAGAATCACGGCGGATGCATCGGGACTGCGGCCGGCCGCGGCCCCCGACGTGCTTCTCGTCCGACTCGAAGCGCCGCTCGTCCCAGCCCCCTCCGGCATGATCGGTGACCGACTTCTGCCGCACGCCGTCCTCGAGATCACGCCGGCATCGATTCCCCGCCTAATCGCACGGCTGTGGGGTTATCGTGGGCCGGCGTTGTGCCTCGTGGGCGACGGGGGCACCGAGTCGTCCGCCGACGCGATCGTCGCGGCGTGTCGGACGGCCGGTGAAACCGTGGCCGAAATCAGAGTCCGCGGCACCGGTTACGAACGCTCGTTGGACTGGCATGTCTCACCCAGCTGAGTCGGGCCTGCTGACCGGCCAGCGGGTGCTCGTCACCGGTGGCTCGAGCGGGATCGGCCAGGCGATCTGCGCGGTCGCCGCTCGCGAGGGAGCGCGCGTTGCGTTCACCTGGAGCACCAACGCCGCAGGTGCGGCGACCACGGAGGGAATGGTGCGCGAGCACGGCTCCGCTTGTCTTTCGCTCCGGGGCGATTTGCGCGACCGTGCCGCCGCGGACCAGATGGTCGGGGCCGTGGAGCGCGAGTGGGGAGCGGTCGATGCACTGGTCAACAACGCCGCCGTGAGTGAAGCCGTGCCGTTCGTCCTCCTAGGCGACGACGACATCGCGGACGTGATGGAGCTCAACGTGCTGGCCGCGTTCCGCACCTGCCGCGCTGTGCTAAAAGGAATGGTCCGGCAGAAATACGGCCGGATCGTCAACATCAGCTCGATCGCCGGATCGCGCTCGGTCCCCGGACCCGTACACTACGCCGCGAGCAAAGGAGCCATCGAAGGACTGACTCGTAGTCTGGCCCACGAAGTCGGCCCCTACGGGATTCTCGTCACGGCCGTCGCCGCGGGCATCTTCGACGGCGGCATGCGATCGACGATTCCCGAGCATCATCAACGCCGCTACACCGATGCCTCGGCGCTCTCCCGTATCGGCAATCCGCTCGAATGCGGTGAGCTCGTCGCGTGGCTGATCTCGAAGCGTAATACCTACATGACCGGCAGCGTCATCTTCCTGGATGGTGGGACCCTCGGGTAGGACCGTCAGTGCATCAACACGACCGCGCCGTAGCGATCGCGGCTCGCCACCAGCTGATGACCACGACGAATATCGGTGAACGCGACCTCGTGGCCGACCTGGATCTCGAGGTCGCCTCGACCGAACCATTCCAAGAGAAGCCCGACGGACGCCCGGGCGGCGGCCGCGTCGCGGAGCAGCGCGTTGAGATGAAACCCGAGGACGCCCTGAGAGCGAAACACCAGCCCGATGCCGTCGATCGGTGGCACCGCACCGCTGACAGCACCGAGCACGACCAGCCTTCCGAGCGGGGCGAGCAGTGCCAAGCTGCGGCGAAACACGTCGCCGCCGAGGGATTCCAACACGATGTCCGGACCCCGCCCGCTCGTGAGATCGCGCGTCGTTGCTTCGAAGTCCTCGTAACCGACTGCACGTGTCGCTCCCAGCGCCCGGATCTTGATGCGCTTCTCTTCAGTAGAGGCGGTCGCCACGACGCAGAGCCCGAGGATGCGAGCGATCTGCACGGCAGCCGTGCCGACGCCACCCCCGGCGGCGTGAATGAGCACGGTCTCGCCGGCTCGCGCGTGCGCGACCGTTGCGAGCGCGTGATAGGCCGTTAGGTAGTGTACTGGGAACGCCGCCCCCTGGGCGAACGACATCTCGTCCGGAAGCGGAATGCAGGCGGCGGGTTGCACGACGACGCGCTCGGCGTGCAGGCCTCCGGCGGCCAACACCGCCACCCGCGTGCCGACCGGAATGAGTTGTTGGCCACCGTCGTTCCCTTCGACGATCCCCGCGGCTTCCATCCCGGGAACGAATGGGGGGACGGGGCCGCCGAGGTAAAGGCCTTGCCGCTGCAAAACGTCGGCGTAGTTGAGACCCCAGGCCTTCACACGAACGAGCACGGAGTCCTTGGCGGGAGTTGGGATCGGCATGTCGACGACGGCGATCCGATCCACGTCCCCGAAGCCCACGACCTGCGCTGCCTTCATCTAGATGGATACCGTTGGGCGGGCGATCGAACGCGCCAACTCGGCGACAAGCATGTCCGTCAGCGACTCGGCTTCGTCTCGTGACAATGCGGTTTCCCGATGGCTGATGAACAACTGCAATCGGTCCGGCCACGCGACTGCCGTGAGAGTCGCGCCCATGTGGAGACAAACAGGGGTGTAAGCGAGTTGGTGCTGCAGTGCCAACGCACCACGCGAGCGCTCGGCCACCTGCTCGAACACGTCGTCGCGTTGCGACAGCCACGTGAAGTGACTCGTGGCGAGGCCCGTGGTCGCGGTATTGATCGCCCAGCGACGGAACAGCCCCCACGGGAGATGGCGCGCGGGCGCAGTGAGTAGCGGCATGCTCAGATGCGCGCCGTCACGGACAGCGGAGCGGAGCTGACGCCAGAGGGCGTGGGCGACGACTTCGAGCGATTGTGAGGCATCGCCCACCAAGACGAGCGGTGAGAGGAAATTGCCGACGGCGCACCCCCGCGCCCCTCCGCGGCGCAGGCTCACAGGAACCTCCAGTGACACATGCGGCGTGACGGCAGCGCCATGAGCGCCATTCCAGCGGTGAATCGCTCGGATCCAGGCGGCCGCACACATCCACGGGGCCCCCGTGTGCGCTCGCGTGGCGCGCTCCATCACGGCATCGAGATCGTCGCCGTGCAGCGTGCGTTCCACGACCCCGATCCCTCCGGCCGACAGCGCGCGGAGCCAGAGCCGCGCGCTGTGTTCAAGCCTGACATCTCGACGCAGCCCTCGGACGTGGCGCCACACCTCCCCGATGGATTCCCATCGGACCCCGGGCGGCGCTAGCGCGGGCGCCGGTGGCGGCAGGGCGACGCCGCCTCGGATCGCTGCAAGCGCGAGGAGAGCCTCGACGCTCAGAAAGAAGAACGACTCTCCGTCCGCCACGGCGTGATGGGTTCGAAACGCGAGGTCCGTGCGCGACTGGCCCGGCACCCACAACACCTGAAAGGGAGCCTCGGTAAACGGATCAATCGCATGGTTGCGCCAGGCCACAATCTCCCGGGGGGTGGTGGCCTCGCGTATCATGCGGCCGACGTCCGGTTCACCTCCCCACTCGAGGCCGAACAATCGCCGCCGGACACGTTGCCCCAGTTGTGGCCAGCGGATAACGAGGCGCTCCAGCATCCGGATCAAGTCTTCACGTTGGACGACTCCCCGGAGCTCCACTTCAGTACCGATCTGCATCAGGATCCCGGTACGCTCTTGATAAGCGACAAAGAACGCGTCCACCTGCGAGAGGCCTCGGGCGGGGGCGCTAGGTCGCACTGTTCCACCGCGCCAACCGCTCGTGCCGTCCTTCCAAGACGCGGGACCACTCGGGCGGCACGTCGATCATCGCCATGACCAGCTCGGCGCGGAGGACGATCGCGTCGCCGACGGCCGCCACGACGGCGGCGATCATCCGTGCCGAGTCGGCGTGTCGCACTTGGGCGGTGAGCCGCACCGTCGCCGGCAGGAAGCAGGGGCGCAAGAACACAGCACGGCGGACCATCGCCAACACGGCCCCACGCTCGAGACCAAAGCGCAACGCCGTCACCTCCTCGCACAACGGACCGGCTGCCTGCGCAGCAAGCTCGAGCAGGAAGGAGCCGGGCAGGAGCGGCACACCGGGAAAGTGATCGGCGAACATTGGATGATCGGCAGGGACGGCCGCTTCACCGACCGCGCCACCGGCGTGGGCGTCGATTCGGAGCGTCCTGATCAGCTCGAACATGGCTCGCGCGCCGCCAGCCTCGCATCGACTAAGCGAGCGATGGCGCCGACGGTGCAGAACCGCGGCAAGCTCGCCGCGTGAATGCGCTCCGGAAACAACTCCGCCGGTGTGTCGTTGAGCAGCGCCATCAGTCGCGCCTTCCCCGCCGCCGAGAGCACACTGTCGGTCGCAAACTCCGCGTCGGGCATCTCGCCCCGCGCCAGCCCGTACAGCGTCCCATCTGGAATCGCGATATCGAAGTGCTGCTCGACACGAAACAGAAGATCAAGGAGGTCCATGGATGTGAAGGCGAGGTGGTAGAACAGCAGCGTGTCGGACGAGACCTTCTCGCCCTCGCGACCGGACAGGCTCAGGGTGTCGCGGATCATGTCGACCACGACGTTCAGCGCGGCAGGTTCGGTCATGCGGTCCATCCTCCGTCAATGCCCCAGATCTGTCCGGTGACGTAGGAGCTCATCGGCGATGCCAGAAACAACACTGTCGGAACGACCTCTTCGGCCCTGCCGAGGCGTCCCATGGGAATAGCGGCGACCGCTTGATCCCGCGCCTCGTCCAGGATCCGAGCAGCCATGCCCCCATCCAACAGTCCCGGCGCGACTCCGTTCACCCGCACGCCGCGCCCAGCCGTTTCCCGCGCCGTGACGCGCACAATTGCTTCGAGCGCGGCCTTGGAGGAGGCGTAGGCGGCCTGACCCACGTTGGGCCGGCGGGCCGCCGCCGAGGAGACGACGATCACCGCACCGCGGCGGGCCAGGATCATGGGGCGTAGCGCGGCGTGGAGCAGACCGAACGCGCCGTGGACGTTGACGGCGTGCACCTGAGCCATGTCGCTCCCGTCGAGCGCGGCCACCAATCCGTCGGCAAGGGTCCCCGCGTTGAGCACCAGAGCGTCGATCCGTCCGGTGAGTTTCAGTGCCGCGCCAACGATCCCATCTCCCGCAGCGGGATCCGTGAGATCCATAACGACGGTGTGGATCGGCACGCCGCAGGGCGCCAGCTCCTCCGCGAAGCGCGCCAACGTAGTCTCGCACCGAGCGGTGAGCACCAACGTCGCACCGGCGTCGGCGAATCCTCGGGCCAGCGCGCGGCCCAGATAGCCAGTCGCCCCGGTGAGCACCACCACCGAGCCACCTTGCCCCCACTGAGGCTGCAGCGTCATGGCAGCCTGCGAAACAGGACCGCAGCATTCTGTCCACCCATGCCGAACGACGCCGAGAGGACAGTGCGCACGTCGTCGTGGCGTGGCCGGCCGATGACATGGCACAATTCGCATCCGTCGTCGGGCTCGCCGAGGTTCACGGTGGGCGGGACGACGCCGGTGCGGCACGTCTCGACCGCTGCCACCGCTTCCAGAGCCCCGGCCGCGGCCATCGCGTGCCCGATGGCGCCTTTCAGGCTCGACACCGGTTTGCTTGTCCACGCATTGCCGAAGAACCGGCGAATCGCGGCTGCCTCCGCGAGATCGCCGACGCGAGTGCCCGTCGCGTGGGCATTCACGGCATCCACTTCGCGCGGAAGGAGGCCGGCATCCTCAACTGCCCGTCGCAAGCAGCGCTCGGCACCACTCCCGTCCTCCGGCGGCCGGTTGAGGTCGTAGCGATCCTGACTCATCCCGAACCCGGCGATTTCGGCGAGAACGGGCGCGCCGCGCCGGCGAGCAAACTCAAGGGACTCCAGAACGAGACCGCCTGCTCCATCCGAGACCGCAAACCCGTGGCGGCGGCGATCGAACGGCCGGCACGCGCTCGACGGGTCATCGCCATCGTCCGCCGCGAGCGCTTGCAGGGCGGCGAAGCCGATGATGTAAAACGGCGAGAGCATGCAGCTGGACCCGCCAGCCACGCACGCATCGACGTGCCCTGCCCGAACGTGCCAGTACGCTTCACCGATGGCCTGCGTCCCCGCGGCGCAAGCCGCGGCGACCATCCGTCGCGGCTCGCCGAACGGATGCGCGAGCGCCGCGAAGCAACTGCCGGCAGCCCGGAACACCGGTCCGCGGTCGCCTTCCTGGTAAGTGTCCAAGCCAGTGGCCCAAATGAATCCGACGGCGGAGCGCTCCAGGCGTGCTACGCCCAGTGCTTCGTCGATGGCGCGGTTCGCCAAGACGACGTCACGATCGGCGCGATCCAAAGGGACAGCCACCACCTCTCCACCCACCGTGACCGGCAGTTGGGCGGCCACCAACCGGGGGAGTCGGGCGATCCCGGAGCGCCCCATCAGCAGTGCCTGCCAAAAAGCAGCGGACGTCGCCCCGACGGCGGAGACCGCACCGCAGCCCGTGACGACCACTCGGTGGGCGGCTCTCACGCGACCCGAAGGAGGACGGTCACCTGATCGATCCCGTCGGTCTGCTCGGCAGGGACTTCGTACGCGATCGGGCCGCCCCCGCGCAGCGCGAGGGCTCCGAGCAAGTCGCATAGCCCCGCGGCCGCGTGCGCCGCGACCGGCTGTGGCGCCGGCCGGCGGCGGTGCTCGATCGCGACGAACTCGACCGGCCGACCGAGCGCGACGTACGGCCTGCGTCGCGCGGAGAACAACAGCGCGACGCCTCGGCTCCCCGTGGCGTCCGCCACCGCCGCTTGGTCGCCAGCCATGAGCAGCGCCTCTCGCTCGCGGCCATCCGCGAGACGATTGCAAATGATCTCCAGCCCAGACCACGCCTGCCCTGGGGCACCGCCCACGCCCAGACAGTAGCCGTCGGTCCCATAAGCAATGGCGAACGCGGACAGGGCGAGATTATCGATGACGTGCAGCGTATGCGTCGGATTCATCCGGGTCGCGCCGAACCGCCCGGCCGATCCAGCCGCGATCGCAGCCTCTGCCCACCGGTACAGCTCCGGTGATCCATTTTGACAGGGGGCGAGTGAGACGACCGCCATGCTCGCCGGATCTTCGGCGGCGGGCAGGACGTCCGTCGCTGCGGCCAGCGCGAGCTGCACCGGAAGGTTGAAACGACGGAAGTCGCGGCGTAGGCGTGCCGGCTCGTCCGGCAACTGATCCGCCGAGCGACGCTCCGCCGCAGCCACGAGGTATATCATGGCTGCCCTTCGCTGCCCCACACCACGACGAATTCAGGCCGGTCGATCACGTGGAGTGAGGCGTCGGGCCCGATGCCGTGCACCAGCACGCGCCGTCCGTCGCGGCGCACCCTCGCGTCGCTTCCGATGAGCGCCATGATTCCCCAGCGGCGCATCTTGAGGACGCACTCGAGGGCGGCCCACTGCACCACAGGATCCAGCTGAACGCCCCGGCCAGTGAAGCGCCGTAGAATCGGCGCGAGTCTGTCGGTGTGCACGCGGCGGCACAGATCCACGCCGATCCGCAGTGCGTGACCCGGTGCCAGAGCCACGGCAAACCAGAGCCCGTCGTGTGAGAGGGAAACGGTGCAGTCGACGCCGACCACCAACGGCGCGCCGCTGGACTCGGAGTGGACGCGGCATCTGGACGCGTGGGGGATCCATCGCGCTACCGCGCGCCGTATCGCCACTCGGCCCCGGATCCATTCCTCGCGCCTGGACCCGAGGAGGTGCAGCGCGCACAGCTCGCGACGCTCCGCCGGCCGCAGCAGGCGAGAGTCGCCGGGCACCGAAGAGAGATCGTCAGCGCGAACGCGCATCACCGACAGAACTCTCCGCATCCCCGCGCAGTCGCTGGATCATGTCCGCGAGCTTCTGGAGCGTTGCGCCGCCGGCGAACGCCGCCTGGAGGGCGCTGCGCGTGACGACGATGCCGAAGCGATCCTCGACGGCGACGATCACCCCGAGAGCGATCACCGATGAAAACGGCATGACTGTATCCAACGGCACATCCGTCGGGCAGCCGTGCACCGCCGCCGCTTGCGCCGGGTCGGGCGCCGCGGTGACGATGAGCGTGCGGAGCTCTCCGACGACGGCCGCGGCAGCGGTCACGCGGTATTCATTGGCGGAGGACCGGCAGCTCCCGTCTCCCGGTCACGGGGACCGGGTCAGGCCGGTCGGGCTTCGCATTCGGGAAGAAGCGCGTGTCGTAATGACGGTACAGGTTGTTGTACGAGCACCCCGGCATGAGGCGACCGTCGGGCATGACGTAGTGGGTACAACACTTTTTTAGGCGGGCAACGTCCAAGTCCCACGGATCCATGAAGGCGTGGATGAAGAGGGCCTTGCTCCGCGCCTCGGCCTTCCGCTCGATCTCGCCCGGAGTCAGAGGATTGCGCGAGTTGAATGTCTCCCGCAGGAAGGTCTTCACCGACGCCAGGATCATCGCCGACGACTCTCCCACCTTAGTTGCCGACCAGAGGTTCGTGATGGAATCGAGAAGCATCTTCTCCAGTGCATCGTCGGACCGGAGGATCGCACGGTTCGCCATGGCGTCGAGGTACTGCCGGATGTTCACGAACTCGGGTAGCGCGACGTACCGACCGTCCTCTAACCGGAACAGGTAGGTCGCCGTGTAGCAGCTCGGGTGCGAGCACGGCACCGGATGCCAGTACTCGCGTTTGAACCACGGCAGCTGTTCCTCGAGGAGCTGATGCACTTCCGGCATCGTGAGCCGGTGCCCCGCCGGGTTGGCGTGGTAGCGGTCCCCGCCGTCTCCGGTATGCGCCATCGGCTGGATCACAATGCTCGACACCTGGTTCATCTCGAGGCCGAGCTGCACCAGCGCGCCTAGCTCGTCGCTGTTGTCCCCCTTGGAGACCGTCGGCACGAGGACCGTGGGTATGTCCAACTCCCGGATGTGGTCCAGGCACTTGAGCTTCATGTCGAGGAGCTCGATGCCGCGCAGCTTGGGATAGACGCCGGGACGGAGCGAGTCGAATTGCAGAGAAGCGTACATCCCCCCGGCCTTGAAGCGCTCGGCGAACCTCAGGTTGTTCGCGATGCGCCGGCCGTGGGTGGAGATCAGGAGTCGCTTGATCTTGCCGGCATGGGGCCCTTTCTGCACGTAATCACAGAAGTCGAAGAACTGGGGATGGAGCGTGGGCTCACCCCCGGACAACAAGAGAATGGAGAGCTCACCTTCCGCCGCGATAAGATTGTCGACCGACCGCTTGAAGTCTTCAAACGACATGGTGTACCCGTGCTGGTTGCGGACAATGCACACGGGACACTCCAGGTCGCAGACGTCGTTGATCTCGAGGATCGGGGAGCAGGTATGCTGCAAATGGTCTTCACACAGGCCGCAGTCGGAGGGGCACCCGTGCTCCACCTTGGTGGCGAAGCGCAGCGGCATCGTGCCCGGTTTCGTGTAGGAGAGTGACTTGATGTAATACTCGGCGTCGCTCGAGATCTCGACGTCGAAGTAGCCGTGTTGAGGACAGCGCTTCTGCATGAAGACGCGCCCGTCGCGCAGGACAATGTGGGCATCGAGGTTCTTCTTGCAGGTCGGGCAGATGGAGCGGGTATAGCCGAAGAATGCGCCGTCGCGGCTCCGCTTCTCGGGTGCGATCGGTATCGCGGTCATCGCGGATGCACCTCCCTTGTCGAAGACCTCACCGCACGACCGGATGCCTCACGATTGCGGCGGATTGAGCGGGAACTCCCCCTGCACCTCGAACCCCTCCCCGTTCAGGTGGTCTCGGATCAGACGCGCGATGAGCGTGCTCTTTTTGTAGCCGCGCTCCACGCAATACCGCTCGAACCGAGCCAGCTCCTCTTCGGTGAGTAGGACACTGACTTTTGATCGTCGTGGCTTCACCAAGTGATCGTCCGCTCGGAATCAGCACAGTTTTGCCAAGTGCGCATAGTAGAGCACAATAGAGCTGATGTCAATATACATCTGTAATTAAGAGTAGCTTTGCGCACTAGTGCCCCATACATTCATAGAGCGCCCATGGCCTTCGTCCTCATTCTTCTGACGTTGAGCGTGGCGTTCGCCAATGGAGCGAACGACGTCTCCAAGGGCATCGCCACTTTGGCCGGCTCAGGCGTGGCCACCTATCGTCGCGCGATGGCGTGGGGTGCCGCTTGGACGGTGGTTGGAGCGCTGGCTGCAGCGCTCATCGCACGGGGCTTCGTCCCCGTCTTTTCCGGGCGCGGAATACTCGACATGGTGCCCGCTGGGCTCGGTTTTCCGGTCGCCGTTGCGGGCGGCGTGATCGGCTGGTTGCTGTTCGCGACGCGTACTGGACTCCCCATCTCAACCACGCATGCGCTCGTCGGTGGTTTGGTCGGCGCGGGCATCTCGGCCGCCGGACCCACGGGCGTCAGGTGGGGAGCGGTGGTCCGCGCCGTGGGTCTCCCGCTCGCTCTCTCTCCCGTGTTGGCGCTGGTATTAGTGTTCGCGGTCCTCCCGATCGTGCGTTTCTTCTTCCGCCGCCTGAACGCCTACTGCGTCTGCCTGGAGCGCAAGACGGTCCTGCTGGCGCCAGCGGCGATGGGCGCGAACGTGGGTGTCGGACCCACGCTCCAGGTGGTTGCCGGCTCGGACTGCCCGCCTGAGGTCGTAAGCCGCATCGACGCGCTCGACGCGCTCCACTGGCTCTCGGCGGGGTGGACGAATTTCGCCCGCGCACTCAACGACGCACCGAAGGTCTTCGCCCTCGGCATCGCCGCCCAAGCAGCGTTGGGCATCGGCTCCGGTGCGATCATCGCGCTCGTCGCGGTGGCTATGGGCGCCGGCAGCCAGGTCGCGGGATGGAGGGTGACGCACACGCTGGGCGCGAAGGTCACGCGAATATCTTCAGCCGACGGGCTCGCGGCGAACCTGACGACTGCGGCGCTCGTGGGACTTGCGTCGGTGCTCGCCGCACCGGTATCGACAACGTACGTATCCAGCGGCGCGATCGTCGGCATCGGGATACGCGGCGGCGAAGTGCGCTGGACACTCGTTCGGGAGATGATGGCTGCGTGGCTCGTGACGCTCCCCATCGCCGCGTTGCTGGCCGGCGCCACCTATGGCGTGCTGGCGCGCCTGCCATAGCTCGGCGTGTGAGGCGCCACGTCGCGATCCTCGGCGCGGGTCCCGCAGGATTGGCCGCCGCCGTCTGCCTGCAGCGACACGGGATCTCGCACGCTGTGCTCGAGCGCGGCCCCACGCTGGCCGCCGGCCTCCGCCGCATCGATCCCGAAATGGAGCTGCTGTCGCCGACACGCATCTCGCTCATGCCGGGCATGCGCCGGCTGCCGGTCGATCCCCCGTATCTCACCTTCCCTACCTACGCCGGGAAGCTGGAGCAATTGGCCCAGGAGCAGCGGGTTGAGGTGCGCACGGGCGTCGACGTCGCGCGAGTCGATCGCTCCGACCGCGGATTCTCGGTTCGGCTGCGCGACGGGACCGCCGTGGACTGCACGCATGTCGTCAGCGCGACGGGCATCGTAAGCTTTCCGAAGCTGCCGCCCCGGTTCGACCCGGCGGCAGCCCGGTACCGCTGGCTCCACAGCATCGACTTCAGGACCAGCCACCTCGCGGGGGCGCGGCGTCTGCTGGTTGTGGGCGGAGGTCAATCGGCGGCCGAGGTGCTCGAGCGCTGGCTCGCGCACCGCAGGGAGGGCGATCGGGCGTGGCTCTCCGTGCGAGCGCGCACACTCGCGCTGCCACACTGGATCCTCGGGATCGACGTCCATTATTTCGCTTGGCCGCTCGAGTTCCTGCATCCGAGCTGGCTGGGCGTGGATCCGGCAAGGTTTCGGGAGCCGCTGCTCGGGCTCGCGCTGCCCCGAGCCCTCCGCACGGGCGCGATCGCGCGCCTGCCCGAGATTCGGGACTTCGCGAGTCCGGCGCTTGTTGCCGCGGACGGCACGCGCCTCGAGCCCGATCTCGTCGTCTTCGCGACCGGGTTTGACTACTCGCTCGATCACGTCCGGGATCTCGTCGGGTCCGGTGCCCGCTGGCCGCGCGTGCGCGGCTGTGAGAGCGCCGACGTGCCGGGCCTGTATTTCCTTGGCTTGCGCCAATGTCGCACACTTGCGTCGGCCTACCTGCGGGGCATCGCTCGCGACGCCAAAGGCGTCGCGGCCCGGCTCGCGCGGAATTGAACGGCGTGCGCCGCCTCGATGAGCTCGCTCAGAACGGATACTGCCGGCTGCCGACCTTTCTTTCTCCAGCGGAGGCGGCGGGGTGGCTGCAGCGGTTGGACGAGTGCCGGGGCTCGTTCCGCGCGGTCGGAGGAAAAGGGGGTCTCGGCCTCCCATTCCACATGATGGACGGCGAGCAGGCCATGGCGCGACTGGGAGACATCTGCGCCCAGCTCCAACCCAGACTGCAAGAGGTGGCGGAACGGGTGACCGGCAAGCGACTGGAGCCGATCCGAGACCGGCGGCGCGCGCTGCGGATCCAGCGGTATCGGGGCCGGAACGAAGGCTTCCGATGGCACTTCGACGGCAGCCATACCACGGCGCTCCTCACGCTCGGAAATTCGAACCGCGGCGCCACGGAAGTCGTCCCCGCGAGTTGGACTCCTCTCCTGAAGCCCCTTTTCTACGCCCTGTACCCGCTGCGCGATGTGTTCTCGCTCTTCCCGCATGTGACGCTCGTGGCGGAGCCGGGCGAGCTCGTGATTCTGAGCGGGCGCGCCGTTCTGCACCGCGGAGCGGTGGGCGACGGTCCGGGAGAGCGCGTCGTGCTGTTGGCCGCCTTCGATCCGACAGGTGCGAAGCCGCGACCGATCCAGGACTGGATCGCTAGGCGCTTCAACTACTGATCCGAGCGGATCCCAGACGAGAGGAGCGAGCGTGAAACACGGTTACGAGTTCTCCCAGAGCTTCCTCTCGGCCGCCGAGACCGAGCACTGGCGACAGCGGGTCGAGTCGCGACGCATACTCTTCCGCCAGGTCGCGGCGAAGGCCGGGATGAACCTGAGTTACAGTGTCATGAACGGCTACCAGATCCAGGATGAGCTGCCGGACCTCTTCGATCTGGTTCAGGGTCCCTTGCACGAGGCGCTCCAGGACGCGGCAGGTGAACCGCTCGCGCTAATGCGGGACCGCAAACGGGCGGTCCGAATCCAATGGTACCGGCGCCGGGGCGAGGGCTTTCGTTGGCATCTGGACGGGGGGATGTACAGTGTGCTCTTGACGCTCGTGAACACGAACCAGGGCGCGACCCAGATGATCCCGCCTCGTTGGAGTCGCTATCTCAAGCCCGTCCCCTACGTTCTGTTTCCGTTCCAGGGATTGCTCGCCCGCGCGCCGTCCACGGTGATCGAACCGCGTCCCGGAGACCTGCTGCTGATCCACGGTGGCGCAGTCATTCATCGTGGCACCAACGAGCGCTCGGAGGGCGAACGCATGGTGCTCGTGGCGAGCTTCGACCCGATCGGCAGGCGGCCCACGCCCGTGTGGGACTGGCTGGCGCGGCGGTTGAACTACTGAACTCGGCGCGCCTTGACGGATGACGCCGCCAAGGGCATATCGCCGGGCGTGCAACTCCTCGTGAAAGCAGTGCGGAATCGGCCGGGCCGCGCCTGGCTCGCGGTTGGCGGCGTGGCCACAAGCAGCTTGCTCGTGATCGCGCTCGTGGCCACGTTGCGCGGCGCCGCGAACAGCGTGGTGGCGTACGTGGGGCAGGACGGCGCAGATCTGTGGATCACGCCGCCCGGTGCGGACCACTTCCTACGCCTCTCCGGCGTGCTCCCGGCGGTGCTGACGGACTCCGTGCGTGCTCTCCCAGGCGTGGCCGGCGCGGACTTCATCCTACGGGCGTTCGTCGCGGTGAGCTGGCGGCGGGGCGGCGACCGCCTCCGACTGACGCTCTACGGCGTCGGCTATCACGCTCCTGACGGCGTAGGCGGGCCCCCCGCTTTTGAGAGCGGGCGGCCTCCCCACACGCGCCGGGAGGTCGCGCTCGATCGGGCCGCCGCGCGCCGGCTAGGCGTCGGGCTGGACGACACGGTGTTCGTCAACGGGCGCGCTGCACGAGCGGTCGGCCTGACGAAGGGCACGAACCTGCTCGTCACGCAGTTCATCTTCGCTGACGCTGCCGCGATCGAGGCCACGAGCGGCTTCGCGGGGCGCGCGTCCTTCATTATTGTGCGCCTCGCTCCCGGGGCGCACTCCGACACGGTCGCGGCCCTAATTCGCGAGCGGTTCCCAGATGTCGGCGTCTTCGACCGAGCGACATTCGTGGCGAACAGCCAACGGGAGACGGGCGTGGGGTACACGCCCATCCTGGCCTTTGTGGATATGCTCGGCGTCGGAGCCGCGGCCGTTCTCGTCGCGCTACTCATCCACGCTCTCGTGGAGGGCCGCCGTACCGAGCTGGCCGTTCTCCTCGCCCTCGGAGCAGCGCCGCGAACCCTGGCGCGCGTCATGATCGGTGAGGCTACGCGACTCATCGTGGCGGGCGGCGTTCTCGGCGCCGTGCTGGCGCGACTTCTGGCGCTCGTCCTCGACCGCGTCTTCCCCGTCATCCCGCTGCACTTCGATCTCCGGGACACGATGTGGGCACTGGCGTTACTCATCGCATGTGGGATACTGGCGTCCTCGATCCCGATTGCACGGCTCGGTCGTGTGGACGCCCTGGAGGCGTTCCGGCCGTGACCGTGCTCGTCTTGGACGGTGTGTCGAAGACGCGAGGTGGCGGGGCGCACGCCACTCAGGCTCTCCGCGATGCGTCCCTGTCCGTGGCACAGGGCGAGGTGGTCCTGCTCGAGGGCGCGAGTGGCGCCGGGAAGACGACGCTGCTGGCTGTGGCGGCCGGCCTTCTGACCCCTGATGCCGGCCGAGTCCTGCTCGCCGGCCGGTCACTAGCCGAACTTTCCCCCGCGGAGCGTCGACGCCACCGGGCCCGGGTGGTCGGTTTCGTGTTCCAGCGGTCGAACCTGCTCGAGCAGCTAACTGTGTGGGAAAACGTCCTGCTGATGGCGCTTCTCGCCGGACGGCCGAGCGGCGAAGCCCGACGCGCAACGAACGAAGTGTTCGAGCAGCTCGACATCGGGCACCTCGCACCGCGCGGGTCCGGCGAGCTGTCCGGAGGTGAAGAGCAGCGTGTCGGAGTGGCGCGGGCGCTCGTCCACAGGCCGGCCCTCGTGCTTGCCGACGAGCCGACCGGGAATCTCGACGGTGCCTCCGGCGGGGTCGTCGCGGAAGCGCTTGCCACCTGCGCGAAGGCGCGCGGCGCCGCCGTGCTGGTGGCGACGCACGACGCGCGGCTGGAACCGTTCGCCACGCGTCGGGTCCCAATCGTGGACGGCCGCCTCGGTGAGGGCCGCTCACCGCAATGAAAGTCACCCGCACCTACCTCGAGCTGCACGACCGCGGCCAATTCAAAGCGGCGTTCGGCGATTTTCCCGATATCGCCATCGCGCGCGCCAAGCGGCCGTCGCCGGAACTGTACCGACAATGGTACCGCACCGTGGGAGAAGCGTTTCACTGGCGCGACCGGTGGGACTGGACTGATCAGGAAATCGCGGCCCACCTCGCGGACCCGGCGATCGAGCTGTTTGTCGCGTCACGCAGCGGGGAAGCGAGCAATGGCCTGGCCGGCTGGTACGAGCTGCGCCGTGTGGCCGACGACGAGTCCGTCGAAATCGCCTACTTCGGTATCGTCGCCGCCGAGTTCGGCCGCGGCTTTGGCAAGCACCTGCTCTCGAGCGCCGTTCGCGATGCCTGGGCACTCGCTCCACACCGGGTGTGGCTGCATACCTGCACGCTCGATCATCCGAACGCGCTGCCTAACTATATCGCGCGCGGCTTCACGCCTTATCGCACGGAAACGTACGAGGTAGATTGACGCCCGTGAATTTCAACTTCCAGCTCACCCGCAAACGCAAGCTGATCATTGCAGGTATACTGCTGACGCCGATCCTTATCTTCGCGCTGTACACCTGGTCTGCCCTCCAGTGGAGCTATTCCGAGGGTGAGCGGGCGGGATTCGTGCAGAAGTTCTCGAAGAAGGGATGGCTCTGTAAGACGTGGGAAGGTGAGCTGGCGATGGTGTCGATGCCGGGCACCAATCCCGAGAAGTTTTATTTCACGGTCCGTGATGAGAACGTCGCACAGCACATCAACGAGTCGCTGGGAAGGCGCGTGGCGTTGACCTATCAGCAACACATGGGTATCCCGACGAGCTGTTTTGGGGAGACCGAGTATTTCGTCGTCGCAGTGAAGGTGCTGCCGCAGTGAGCACCAATAGCTTCGGCAGTCGGGCGACGTTGAAGACAGGCGGGAAATCCTACGAGATCTACCGGCTCGATGCTCTCGAACGGCGCGGTCTCCCGGTCGGCCAGCTGCCCTACTCGCTCAAGATCCTGCTCGAGAACCTGTTGCGGCGGGAGGAC
>MNDR01000056.1:0-9682 GCA_001915025.1 Gemmatimonadetes bacterium 13_2_20CM_2_65_7 | reverse complement strand
CGCCGAGCTTGTCATCGATCACTCGGTCATCGTCGACGAGTTCGGGACGCCGACGGCGTTTCAGGTGAACGCCGATCTCGAGTTCCAGCGCAACCGCGAGCGCTACGCGCTGCTGCGCTGGGCGCAGAAAACGTTTACTGGATTCAAGGTCGTGCCGCCCGATACCGGCATCGTCCATCAAGTGAATCTCGAGTACCTGGCGAGGGTCGTCTTCACGACCGACGGCAAGACGCCGCAAGCGTATCCGGACACACTGGTCGGCACGGATTCCCACACCACGATGATCAATGGACTCGGCGTCCTTGGCTGGGGCGTGGGCGGCATCGAGGCGGAGGCCGCGATGCTCGGGCAGCCGGTCTCGATGCTGATTCCGCAGGTCATCGGCTTCCGGTTGACCGGCAAGCTGTCCGAGGGCGCCACCGCAACCGACCTCGTCCTGACGATCACGCAGATGCTGCGGGCGAAGGGCGTCGTCGGAAAGTTCGTGGAGTTCTTTGGTCCGGGCGTCTCCACGTTGCCGCTCGCCGACCGCGCGACGATCGGCAACATGGCGCCGGAGTACGGAGCGACGATCGGAATCTTCCCGGTCGACCAGGAGACCCTGCGCTATCTCGAGTTCACCGGCCGGCCGCCCGAGCTGACGCAGCTCGTTGAGGCCTATACGAAAGAACAGGGGTTATTCCATAGCCCGAACGCCGCGGAGCCGCAGTACACCGACACATTGGAGCTCAACCTCGCGACCGTGGAGCCGAGCATGGCGGGGCCACGGCGGCCGCAGGACCGCGTGGGTTTGCGCGAGGTCCCGCGCAAATTTGCCGAAGCGCTGCCGTCGCTGATAAAGCCGGTGACGCCTTCGGCTGTCCCGGCGGTGCCGGTGGGACGGTGGGAAGGAGAGGGCGGTCAGGCTGGAGCCGCGCCGCCGCCGCCGCGACCGTCACATGCGACACTCCGTATCGACGACGTCGATCACGTGCTACGGCACGGCTCGGTCGTCATCGCGGCGATCACCAGCTGCACGAATACCTCGAATCCGTCGGTCATGGTTGCTGCCGGCCTGATGGCCAAGAAAGCGGTGGAGCGCGGCCTGCGCTCCAAGCCGTGGGTGAAGACGAGTCTCGCGCCGGGCTCCAAGGTCGTGACCGATTACCTGAAGCAGGCCGGCTTGATGGAGCCGCTCGAAACGCTGCGCTTCCACCTGGTCGGCTACGGCTGCACGACGTGCATCGGCAACTCCGGTCCGCTGCCGGAAGCGGTCTCGAATGCGGTCAACGAATGCGACCTGGTCGTCTGCTCGGTATTGTCGGGCAACCGCAACTTCGAAGGCCGGATTCAACAGGAAGTCCGCGCCAATTATCTCGCGTCTCCGCCGCTGGTTGTCGCCTACGCGCTCGCCGGCCGCATCGATATCGACTTTCACAACGAGCCACTCGGCATCGGCATGGGTGGGCCGGTCTTTCTTCGCGAGATCTGGCCATCTGCCCAGGAAGTCGCCGACGTCATCGGCCGCTCGATACAATCGTCGATGTTTCGCAAGAGTTACGCACAAGTGTTCGACGGTGACGAGCGCTGGCGCGGCCTGCCGGTCCCCGAAGGCGACCGCTTCGCGTGGGAACCGACGTCCACGTACATCCGGCAAGCGCCGTACTTCGACGGTATGCCGAAGGAACCGGGACCGGTTGGCGACATTCGCGGCGCGCGGGTGTTGTGTCTGCTCGGTGACAGCATCACCACCGATCACATCTCGCCGGCGGGCTCGATTCGCAAGACCAGCCCGGCCGGCCAGTATCTTGTGAGCCTTGGCGTGGCGCCGCTTGACTTCAATTCCTACGGAGCGCGCCGCGGCAATCACGAAGTGATGGTGCGCGGCACGTTCGCGAACGTCCGGCTCAAGAATCTGCTCGCGCCGGGAACCGAAGGGCCCTTTACGGTCCATCTGCCCGAGCGTGAGCAGATGACCATCTACGACGCCTCTCTCAAGTACGCCGCCGAGGGCACGCCGCTGATCGTGCTCGCGGGAAAGGAGTACGGCTCCGGCTCGTCGCGCGACTGGGCGGCGAAGGGGCCAAGGCTTCTCGGCGTGCGCGCCGTGATCGCCGAAAGCTTCGAGCGCATCCATCGCTCGAACCTCGTGGGGATGGGCATCCTGCCGTTACAGTTCGCGCCTGCGCAAAACGCGGCTTCGCTCGGGCTAACGGGGTACGAGCGCTATGGCATCCTGGGACTCAGCGACATGCCGAAAGAGCTGACTGTTACGGCGACTGCGGATGACGGAAAGGTCACCGGATTCCGCGCGACGGTGCGCATCGATACGCCGCAGGAGCTGCAGTACTACCGGCACGGCGGAATTTTGGAGTACGTGCTGCGCCAGCTCGCTCGCTAAGCCGAATTCACGAAAGCGTCGAGGTCCTTCGGGGGAACGGCGCCGACACGGCGGGCGATCTCTTGTCCTCCCCGAAACAAGATCATGGTCGGAATGCCGCGGATGCCGAAGCGCATGCCCGTCGCCGGATTTCTGTCGGTGTCGAGTTTTGCGATCAGCACTTCACCAGCGCGTCTGCGCGCGACGTCGTCGAGCAGCGGCGCCATCATCTTGCACGGGCCACACCAATCGGCATAGAAATCGACTAGCACCGGAACCGTCGTATCGGCCGTGACGCGCTCGAAGGTCGCGTCGGAGACGGCGATGGGGCGATCCAGCAGGATGGGCTTCCCGCATTTTCCGCATTTCGGATGCTGTGCGATCCGCGACAAGTCGACACGGTTCAGCGTTGCGCAGAATGGGCAGGCGACCGTGGCCTTGCGGTTGTCATTCATTTTTGATTCCGAGTCGATCGCCGAGCTGGCGCGGGTACAACGCGCCAGCTCGGATAGCTAGCAGCGCTCAATACTCGTGCGACTCGCGCCGCTCCATCGTAGTCACCCACGAATCGATCTTGGAGCGCTGCGCATCGGTGAGCACCGCTCGCGACTGCGCGGCGGCAGTCAGCATCGCCCAATGCGCTTTGCCCATCGCGGTGTGCGCTGCTTGAAAATGCATTCTCAATGCGTTGGTATCGGGGGACGCGTTCTGGAAGACCGTGGACAGTTCGTTCATATGCGTCTTCACGTCGCTGGAGGCGGCATCGTGCGCGGCTTTTGCCGACTCGCGGATCGTGGTGAGCTTCGCGACCTGATCGCTCGTGAGCGTCAGCGAGTCCTTGTGCGCGAGCAGGTGGTCCGGCGTGTACGCCATGACGTGAATCATCGGACCCATCATCTCGTGCATCATCGACACCATTTCGTCCATGCCGCCACGTTCTCCGCGCGCCATGCCACGCCCCATAGGAGCACCGGCCGGCTGCCCCGGACGGCGTGCGTGCGTCGTATCCTGCTGCGCCGCGAGTGGTGCGGCGATACAGCACAAGCCAAGTGCGATGAGTCCCAGCGATTTCATAGTGTCTCCGTTCTCAGGGTCGTTTCAAAATTCTTGCGGCGCATTCGTTCCGGATCGAAACCAGGACCAATTCCGCTCGTGATACCACGTCCGCAGCCCGCAGTTAACCACTAATCCAGTAATCCAGCGCGCGCAATGCCGTCAAGTGCGTGCCCCGATTGCGAGAAGTCGCTAGGCCCACCATGTTCGGAATATGATCCGTCCAGCTGCTCTTGTGCTCTGCTCGTTGGTCGCCGCGTGCGGCGGCGCGCAGACACCGGTGCCCCTGATCGGTCCGGCTCGAGACGTGGCCGCGCTGGCCGGCGCATGGGCCGGTGACTACTCGAGCGCGATGTCGGGCCGCAGCGGCAGCATCAGTTTCACCCTCCGTGCGCAGGGCGACTCGGCGTTCGGCGATGTGGTGATGATTCCGACCGGCCTGAACCGGCCGCTCGATCCATGGCGTGCGCAGGCGACCGATCCTCGGGCAGGCGCGCAGCCGGAAGTGTTGACGATCAACTTCGTCCGTGTGATGCACGATACGGTGAGCGGGACGCTCGCGCCCTACGCCGATCCGCAAACTGGTGCCCGGCTCTCGACGAGCTTCGTGGGCGCGCTCAAGGGCAATACGATTACCGGCACGTACACCACCTTTCTGCCGTCCGGCGAGACGCAAACGGGCCGCTGGACTGTGCAGCGGCGGTGATCGCTACCGCCCGCTGAGCGACTCCCGCGCCACGGTGGGCGTGGCGCCGGCCGGGGGAGCGAGCGGCGGCAGGCCAAGATGCTGACGCGCGCGATTCAACGCGTCATCGATGTTGCCGTGCACGTTCTCCTCGGTAAGGTCATCGTACAGCCCGGATCGCTCGAGGGCGACGACGGGCTGAGCGTGGACGTCCGACAGCACGACCAGGATTCCCTCCCGCCTGCTGCGCTGCACGAGCTCACGGAGCGCATGCAAACCGGTCGAATCGATCGCCAGCACGTGACGCATCCTCAGGATCAGCACCTTTGGCTTTCCCGCGATTCGGCTCACCCGATCCTTGAATGTCTCCGCGGCCCCGAAAAAGAACGGGCCGGTGATCTCGTAGACTTGCACGCCCTCAGGAATCGCGCGCCGCCGGACGGCGTTCGGATCGTGTTCGAAATCGTCGATCGGATCGGTGAACTCGTGGGTCAGCACGCTGATGTTCGTCACCTCCGCCATGCGCCGCATGAAGAGGAAGGCGGCGAGCACCATGCCGACCTCGATCGCGACCGTCAGATCCACCAGCACGGTCAGTAAGAAGGTCGTGAGCAACACCGCGACGTCGCTCTTGGGCGCGCGGAATTCGGACGCGAATGTCCGCCATTCGCTCATGTGAAAGGCGACGACCACGAGAATGGCCGCCAGCGTCGCGAGCGCGCCGAACAGGGGCGACGCGATGTTGGCGATGCCCTGGGCGACGAGCTCCATGTTGGAGCGATGGCGCCCGCCGATCATGCCATCCGCGACGACGGCGGAGAGCAGCGACTCGATCGCCGCCAGCAACGCGATGGTGAAGGCGGGAGCCGCCAGCACTCTCATCCGCTCGAGCGTGATCACCGGCAGTGTCGGGCGCGGCAATCCGGCGTGAATTTCGCCGAACCGCGCCCCGATGGTCTCGACCGGCAGGTGCAGCAGCTGCACCAGGAGCGTCGTCGCGATGAGCGCGACGAAGGGCCCCGGTATCCGCCGGCTGACTTTCGGCCAGGCGACGATGATCGCGAGGGTCGCGATGGCGACGACGAAGGCCCAGGGATTGACGGAATCGAAGGCGCGGACGTAAGCGCCCCATTTGGCGACGAACGGCGCCGGGACGGCCGTCATCTCGAGGCCGAGCAGGTCGCGGATTTGACTCGAGAAAATGATGAGCGCGATGCCGCTCGTGAAACCGATGGTCACCGGATAGGGAATGAACTTGATCGCGCCGCCCCAGCGCAGCAGGCCGAAGGCGACGATGATGAACCCCGCCATGAGCGTCGCCAGCACGAGTCCATCGACGCCATACTGCGCCACAATCCCGGAGACGATGACGACGAAGGCGCCCGTCGGCCCGCCGATCTGGACGCGCGATCCGCCCAGCGCCGAGATGAGGAATCCCGCGACGATCGCCGTGTAGAGCCCGCGTTCGGGACTGACCCCGGAGGCGATGGCGAACGCGATCGCGAGCGGCAGTGCCACGATGCCGACGATGACGCCGGCGAGCAGGTCCCGGGAAAACTGCTCCCGGGTATAGTCCTTCAGGGTGGTGACGAGTTTGGGAACGAGCACGCGCGAGAGGCGCCGGTCGGAATCGAACCGACGAATCGAGGTTTTGCAGACCTCTGCCTTACCACTTGGCTACGGCGCCGTTTCTTGAGCGCGGAACTTAACAGACGACGCAATTGCCACGCTAGCGACAAGGATATTCGCGACGATCACCGGCATTGAATGGATCAAGACGCCGTAGAGCGCCCACAGACCCGCTGCCACGCCCTGCACCCGCCGCAGCCGCACCGGCCCCTTCACGAAATACGACACCATGAATGCGGCGGTCGCGAGCCACCCAACCAGGTCGTGATTCATCCCTGCCTCTTGAGGAGCTTCAAGACATCTTGGCGCTCTTCCTTGGCGGCGAGTCCAATCGCGCTCGTGCCTTCGTCGTTTTGCAGCTTGGGATCGGCACCGTGCGCGAGCAGATAGCGAACCAGCTCGGCGTTTCCCTGCCGCACCGCTTCGTGCAGCGGCGCCCACCCCTTCTCCTGCTTCCCGTTGACCGGCGCGCCCGCGTCGACGAGCAGCTTCACCGCCTCGAACGAGCGTCCCGCGGCGGCCGCGTGCAGCGGCTGCACCTTCATCGGATTGCGCGCGACCTGGGCGACATCCGCGCCGCGCGACAACAGCAGCCGAACCGTATCGGGGTGCGCGAAAAACGCCGCCAGCCCCAACGGATAGAAACCATCGCTCGAATACGCGTTCACGAGGCTCGGATCGCGGTCCAGGAGCTCGGCGACTCGCTCGGTGCGGCCGACTGACGCGGCGTCGAAGATGTCGAGATCCGGACCCGCGGCGAGCAGCGCGGCGACCGCCTCCGGCCGGCGATGATACTGCGCGATGAGCACCGGTGAATGGCCGCGATCGTTGCGGACGTTCGCCAATCCCGGGTTCGTGGCGAGCAGCGCCTGGAGCCGGCTCACGTCACCCGCGCGCACCACGTCGAAGATCTCCTGCGCCGCTTCCATGATCGCCTCCGATCAGAATGAAAAGCCCTTCCTCAGCGAAAAGCCCCAGCGCTTCCCGTTGACTCCCTGCCCGAACCGATAACCAAACGCGAATTCCGCCGCTTCGCCACGCACCGCGCGGGTGGGGCCGAGTCGCACCGAGATGCCGGCGTCGCCGCCCTGCCGCGCCGGCTCGTCCGCGTACCAGGCGCCCCCGTAGTCGAGGAACGGCGCTAGCCCGAACGCCAGGAGACCGAGAACGTTGTCCGCCAGGAGGATCCGATCCTCGAATGCGAACCACGTCATGCGCGTGCCGGTGAAGTTGTGGATCCCAAACAGCCGGGGGCCGGTTTGCTCCAGCCACAGGTCGAATTCCGAGCCCGGTCGCACATGGCTCAGGATGCCGCCTTCCGCGTGCGCGATCAGCGTGTGGCGCCGCACGTTCTGGCTGACGACCGTCACCTCCCCTCGAGTCCGCGTCGAGTCCAGGCCGTTGGCCTTCAGCCGCAGTACGGCAAATCCACCTGTCCAGACGGCGGAGGTCTGACCGCTGACTTCATAGCCCACACCCGACTGCAAGACGAGCCCCAACCGCAGTGTGGGCGACAAGTCGACGTCTTCGCGACGTGCGTACGAGTTGAAGTGCTCGAGGACACGAAACCGCACCGAGCCCAGCTCTACGCCGGCCTTTACGGTGCTGAACACCGAATACGGAAATGGCGAAGTCTCGCTCGGGGCAAAATCCTCACGCCGCCACTCCCACGCGCCCCACAAACGCGTATACGTGTGCGTGTTCGCGTGCAGCGCGACTCCACCCCTGAACCCGACCTGAAACAGATGGTGCCGCGTACTGTCCACCAGGGAGTCGTCCCGAAACTGAAGGATGCGCTCGTCCGCGATCTGCCCGTAGCTCTCGATCGAACGGGGGGCGGCGGTCTCATGAAACGGCAGCCCCAATTGCCAGGCGCCGCGATTGCCGTCGGATAAGTCGCCGTACCGCACCGACAGCAGGGTGCGGCGGCCAAAGAAACTCGGGTTGACGAATTCGAAATCGAGCCGCCGCCGGTCCGGATTGCGCTCGTACTTGATCGCCAGCTCCGTCGCGGTGCCCAGGAGGTTGCGCTCGATGAATCCGACATCCCACGTTTTGTCGCCGCCCACGCTGGTGAAGCTCGCCTGCGGCTGCGTGCTCCAACCGTCGGCGGTGACCGCGCGAATGGCCAGCTTGCCATCGGTATCCGAGCGGACCGTGTCGACCCGCACGGAGCGGAATATCCCGAGCGACCGCAGCGCACGTTCACTCTCCTCCATGCGCGCGCGGTCGAACGGATCGCCGCGGTTTACGAGCAAGCGTCGGCGAATGACCCATTGACGCGTGCGCATATGCAGGCTGTTCGCCAGATTCGCCACCCAATCCGGCGCGTCGTCCTTGCGGTCGAACACGTTCCTGTTTTCGATGATGATGGAGTCGATCGTCGGCGGAGCCGCGTCGGCTTGAGCGGTCAGGCGGTTGAGCGGTTGGGCGGTTAGCAGGCCCACCACCCCAACCGCCAAACCGCCGAACCGCCGAACCGCCATTAGGGTCTCACCCCGTGAATTCGCTGGCGCAGTCGATAGGTCACGTGGGTTCGGGGACTGTCCCACGTCGTGAAGTACAGCGTCGCCTCGATGCGGCCGGCAAGCTGCCGCTGGCCTCGCGTTTGGATCGTGTACGTGCCGCGCACCGAATCAGGACGCAGCGGTCGACAGAGACAGGTCACCGTTCCGTACGCGGGAATCGAATCGCCGAGTGAGTAGGGATGGTTGGCGGAGCGGCGCCGGACGTCTCCGAGGTCCAGCGCAATCATCAACGAGTATTCGTCACCGATCGCGTCGCTGGGATCGAAATCAAAACGCGCCAAAAGTACGTCGTGCCGCTCGGTGATTGTCGTATCGACGCGCAGGCGAACCAGCGTATAGCGCGGATCGGTATCGACCGAGAGACGCGCGTGCTGGTCCCACTGTCCCGCGTGCTGCACTCCCTGGGTGTCGCCGGGCCGGGGCAGAATGTCGCAGGCGGTGACCACCCCGGCGATCAGGGAAAACGTATACAGCGCTGTCATGGGGTAACGTCAAAAGATATACCCCACGGCCAGTGCGGCCGTGGGGTACGCGGCTACCGCCCCGGCGTCAGTACAGGTACGCCACGCCCAGCGCGACGCTGACTTGATCCTTCTTACCGGCGAACGCCGCCAGGGTGGACCGATCATACCTGACCTCGGGCCGGACTGCTGCATTCGGCCATGCGCGGATGTTCAACGTCGCAGTGGCGCTACCAAACTTGTGGCCGGTGTTCGCAGGGAAGCCGAAGGACCCGCTCGTGCGCGCGCCACTCTCGTCGTCCACATAGTCGCCCCGCAACGCCAAGCCGAGGGAGGGCCTGAAGTCGTACAGGAGCCAGCTGCCAAGCGCCCACCACTTCGCGTCCTGTCCGGGGGTCGGCAGGGCGGAATTCGCCTGCTCCCGCCCGTAGTCACTCTGCACCCACAGTTGCGCCCCGCCCAGCTTCCGCCAGAGCAGGGCCTCGACGCCGTAGCGGTTCGCCGTGTTGTCGCCGCTCTCCTCCGGACCCCAGAAGCCGACGAGGCCGATCGACGTGAGTGTATCAGGGGAGATCCCCACGCGCCCCATCAGCGACTTACGGTTGTTGTTGTCCGAAACCTGGTCCCACCCGTTGATCACCCGGAGTTGCACGTCGAGGTACCGATTGAGCTTCGTTTCAAGGCTCACACCCAGCGCGGTGAAATTCTCGACGTAGATGAACTGGTTGCCCTCCGACCAGTTGGGGTTCGCGGTGGTCTCGATCACCTCCAGACCCATGAGGGTCGGAATGCGCCCCGCCTTGAACTGCACCCCGCTCCCACTCGCGGTTGGGAGGTTGAGGGTGACGTAGAGGTGCGGGATATCGCCCTGGGTGCCGAGGTCCAGCGCCCCTCCCCCTGACTTGATTACCGTCGCGTTCTGGCCGAACAGGGCCTCGACATGGAACCCGGCGCTGCGCTTCGCGGG
>MNDR01000087.1 GCA_001915025.1 Gemmatimonadetes bacterium 13_2_20CM_2_65_7 | reverse complement strand
TCGCCGAGATCAGCGGGATCGACTCGACGGTCGCCGTCACGTCGCGCAGCGCATACAGCTTGCGATCGGCCGGTGCGATCTCGGCGGTCTGTCCGATAAGCGCGCAACCCAGCTTCTGCACCTGCGCCTTCGCTTCGGCGAGAGAGAGATTCGTACGAAAACCGGGAATCGCTTCGAGCTTGTCGAGCGTACCGCCGGTGTGGCCGAGCCCGCGCCCCGACATCATGGGCACGGCGACGCCGCACGCGGCGACGAGCGGGCCGAGCACGAGCGATACTTTGTCACCGACGCCGCCGGTCGAGTGCTTGTCGATGCGCGGCGTTGCCCAGCCGTCGAACGAGAGGCGCTGCCCCGACGCGAGCATCGCGTCCGTCAGCGCCGCCAACTCCTGCCGCTCGAGCCCGCGCAGAAAGACGGCCATGAGCAATGCCGCGATCTGATAATCGGGAATGCGATCCGCGGTGTACTCGGCGACGAGCGCGGACCATTCCTCGGGACTCAACGCCGCGCCGTCGCGCTTGCGCTCGATCAGGGGTCCCACGATCATTGGTTCATGCGCCTCTCTCTTGTTCTCGTTGCGCCGCTCATCTGCGGCAGCCTCACCGCGCAGAGCGTCGCTCAACACGTTGCCGCGGGCGATAGCGCCGGCCTGATGCATCCCGATGTCCAGCTGCGCCATTACCAGGCAGCCCTCGCCATCGATTCGCTGAGCTATCAGGCGAACTGGAAGGCGGCGCGGGCGATCGCCGACGTCGCCAAACAAATACAGGGCAATGCCGATTCCCTCAAGCTCCGCCGCGACAGTCTATACGCGGTGGGCCGAACTTACGCCGAGCGGGCTGTTCGCGCCGATTCGGGCGCCGC
Source organism: Gemmatimonadetes bacterium 13_2_20CM_2_65_7 (assembly GCA_001915025.1). Classification (GTDB taxonomy): domain Bacteria; phylum Gemmatimonadota; class Gemmatimonadetes; order Gemmatimonadales; family GWC2-71-9; genus 20CM-2-65-7. The sequence continues at coordinate 9,628 of MNDR01000087.1, read as the reverse complement.
CGATGGGCATTACGCGGTGGCCATGGTTCTGGGCCGGCTATCGCGCACCAAGGGCAGCAAAGAACGGGTGAGGTACGCGAAGATCATCTACGACGAAGCCACGCGCGCCGTCCAAATCAATCCCAATCACAACTTCGCGCATCACGTACTCGGCGCCTGGAATGCCGAGGTGGAGCGGCTCTCCGGCTTCCAGCGATTCTTCGCCAAGGCGCTCTTCGGCGGCGGATTCATGTCGAAGGCCAATTGGGACGATGCCGTGGCGCATCTGGAGCGCGCGGTCGCGATCCGTCCCGATTGGATCTATCACCGTCTGGAGCTGGCGCAGATTTACACCGACGTCGGCGCGTATACCAAGGCGCGGGCGCAGCTCATGGCGATTCCCGCGCTCCCCACGCAGGATGTGCTCGACCCGCAGTACCGGCGCGAGGCCGCCGACTTACTCGAAAAGATCAAGAACGAGAAAGACCAGACGTGACGATCAACTCGGCTCTCACCCACGCGGAAGCGGAACGGCTGGCCGCGCGGATCGCCGAGCTCGAGCACGAGCGCAAGCACCTCCTCGCCGTCATCGAGATCCTGAAAGAAGCCTCCAGTTCTTTGCATTTCATTGACATTCTCCAATCAATCGCGCGCAAGCTGGGCGAGTCGTTCGGCCTCGACCGCTGCTCCATCTTCCTCGGCGAAAAGGGCGGCCGCTCCGTGCGGCTCGTCGCCTCGTACGAAGATCCCACGATCCGCAACTACGTCGTCGATTTGGAGCGCTATCCGGAGCTGAAGCGCGCGATGCAGAGCGGCGAGACGGTGTTCATTCCCGACGCCGCGAACGACCCGTCGCTGCGGCACGTGAAAGGCGAGCTCATCAATCGGCGCGTGAAGTCGATCACCGTCGTGCCGATCACATGGCGGTCGGTCGCGATCGGCGCGATTTTCCTGCGGACCTACCGCGACGGCCCGACATTCTCCGATGCCGACGTCCGCTTCGTCCAAGTCGTCGCCTCGCTCACCGCCCAGAGCCTGCGCAACGCGCACCGCTATGAACGCCTGGCCCAGCGCCAGCACGAAACGGGCGATCAGCTGCGCCACATGGAGCTGGAGCGCGTCGCGCTGCTCGTCTTCATCCGCCGGCTGCTCGACGCGTTCGGCGGACGCGAGGGCGCGTGGGGCGAGAGCCTCCTCCCCAAAGCCAGCGCCGACGAGCTGGACCGCCTGGTCAGCGTGGCGATGGCCGTCATTCAAGAAGAAGCCAAGGGGCGGTGAAGAAGGCGGCGGCGCGCGCCGCCGAGCTGCGGCGGATTCTCGAGCGGGCGAACCACGCGTATTACATCCTCGACAAGCCGGAGATGTCGGACGCCGAGTATGACCGGCTGTTCCGCGAGCTGCAGAGTCTCGAGGCCGAGCATCCTGGGCTCCGCACCCCCGACTCGCCGACCCTGCGCGTGGGCGGCGAGCCCGCGACCGGCTTCCACAAACACCGCCACCTCGTGCCGATGCTGTCGCTGGCGAACGCCTTCACCGAAGCCGAGCTCGAGGAGTGGGAGGAGCGCAACGCGCGCCTGGTGCCGGAGGTAAAGGCGGCGGGCTACACGTTGGAAGTGAAGATCGACGGCGCCGCCGTGAGCCTCACGTACGAAGACGGCCTGCTGGTCACCGGAGTCACGCGGGGCAACGGCGTGGAAGGCGAAGACGTGACGGGCAATCTCCGCACCGTGCTCGATTTGCCGCTGCGCCTGCGGGGCAAAGGCTGGCCCAAGAAAATGGAAGTGCGGGGCGAGGTCTACCTGCCCAAGAGCCAGTTCGCCAAGGTCAACCGCGATCGCGAAAAAACCGGTGAGCCGCCGTTCGCAAATCCGCGCAACGCGGCGGCCGGCGCGTTACGCCAGCTCGATCCGCGAATTACGCGGGCGCGCGGCCTGCGCGTCTTCACATTCCAAATCGAAGCCCCCGGTCAGAAGCTCAGCTTCGAGTCGCAACACGAGCTGCTGGAGACGATGCCGGAATGGGGACTGCCCGTCGAGCCCCACCATTCTCGTGCCGCCGACCTCGCGGCCGCGCACCTGGGCATCGCGAAGCTTCAGGAGCTCTTGCCCAAGCTCGATTACGGCGCTGACGGCGTCGCTGTGAAGGTCGACAAGCGGTCGCTCTACGCCGAGCTCGGCACGATCGGAAATCGGGAGCCGCGCTGGTCGATCGCCCGCAAGTTCGCGCCCGAAGTCCAGGTGACGAAGCTGCTCGAGATCCGCATCAACGTCGGTCGCACGGGCGCGCTCAATCCCTACGCCGTGCTCGAGCCGGTCGAGATCGGCGGCGTCACGGTTTCCAACGCCACGCTGCACAACGCCGACCTGATCGCCGCCAAGGATATTCGCGTCGGGGACTGGGTCGAGGTGACACGGGCGGGAGAAGTGATCCCGCAGATCCTGGGGCCGGCGGCCGGCCGGCCCCGGGGCGAGAAGAAGTTTCGCATGCCGGAGCGCTGTCCGAGCTGTAACTCGCAGGTCGAGCATCCGCAAGACGAGGTGATGACCTATTGTCCCAACATCTCGTGCCCGGCGCGAATTCTCGAAGGCATTGTCCACTTCGCAGGCCGCGGCGCCATGGACATTCGCGGGCTTGGCTACGAGCGCGTGCGCGCGCTGCTCGACGCGAAGCTCATCGCCGACGTCGCCGACTTGTACGAGCTGACGCCGTTGCAGTTGATGACGCTCGAAGGATTTGCCGAGAAGTCGGCGCAGCAGCTCGTCGCCAGCATCGCCGCGTCCAAAGAGCAGCCGCTCTCGTCGCTGCTGTTCGCGCTGGGGATCCGGCACGTCGGTGCACAGGGCGCGAAGCTGCTGGCACGGCATTTCGGCACGATGAAGGCGTTGTCGCAAGGCTCAGCCGCCGAGATCGCCGAGGTACGGGGCATGGGCCCGGCGATCACCGACGCGGTCGCGGGCTTCTTCGCGGAGCCGCGCAACCGCAAGCTCGTCGAACGGCTGGAGAAGGTCGGACTTACGATGAAGGAAACCGCGACGGCGACGGGGCCGCGGCCGCTTGCCGATCAGACATTTGTCGTGACCGGAACTCTGCCGACACTCTCCCGCCAGCAAGCCCGCGAGCTGATCGAAGGCGCCGGGGGACATGTTTCCGACAGTCTGACGAAGAAAACGACTGCGCTGGTCGTCGGCGCCGATCCCGGATCGAAGCGCGACAAGGCCAAAGCCCTCGGCGTCGAGCAAATCGACGAGGCCGAACTCTTGCGCCGCGCGAAGCCCGAACCCTAAGTTGGCGTGCGATATGACCTCCTTTGATCTCGCCATTGGGCGCGGCACCCTGCGCCAGCTGCACGCCAGCCTCGCGAATCACGCCCCCGACCAGGCCGTCACGATTCTGCAAGAAGCCGGCTACGCGGCGGGCGAGGCGATCTACAAGGCGTTTGCGAGCTGGCTGCCTGAGCGCACGGGTGTCGATAGCCCCGGCAACCTCGACGCCGATCTGCTCGCCGAGACGCTGTCCGATTTTTTCACGAGCGGCGGATGGGGGACGGTGACGATGAGCCCGGTGGGGACTGGAGCTCTGGCTATCGACTCGAACGACTGGGCGGAGGCGGAACCGGACAGTGCGCAATCCCCGATGTGTTTTTTCACTGCCGGAATGCTGGCAGATTTTCTGGGACGACTGTCGGAGGAGACTGTCGCTGTCATGGAGGTCGAGTGCCGCAGCCGCGGCGATGCGCGTTGCCGCTTTCTGTCGGCGACACCTGAGATTTTGGAGAAGGTCTACAACGAAATGACGGCGGGGCGAAGCTACGCGGAGGCGCTCGGCGGTTAACGGCGCGCCACGCTAACCCCCTCCAGTAACAACGACGGCGACCAGCGCGAACCCAGCCAGCGCCCGTCCGTCCCAACGCCCCCAATTCGTTTGAGCAAGTCGTAGGCGTTGCCGGCGACGGCCGCGTCTTTCACTCGGCCGGTCACCTCGCCGCGTTGGACGCGGTAGGCGAGGCCCACGGGATGACTAAACGCGCCGCTGATCACGTTGCCCTGCCCCACGCCGATCAAATCGTCGACGATCAATCCGTCGTCGAGGTCAGCGATTAGACCGCCGCCCAACATCGAAGGGGGCGCAGCATGCTGCGCCCCTACATGCGCACCATGGACGCCGTCGCCAATCCGAAACAGAACGTTCGTGTACCCGATGTGCGGTTTGCCGAATATCCCGCGCCTGCCGTTGCCGGTACTTTGGGTTTTCGCGCGCGCGGCGGTCTCGAGGTCGTACACGAACCGTCCGACGGCGCCGCGTTCGACGAGCCCCGTGGCCCGAGAGGGGACACATTCGTCGTCGACTGGCCGCGACGCAGGCCGGCCCGGAGTGAGCGGATCGTCGATGATCGACAGCCGCTCATCGAACATCACTGCTCCGACTTTGTCCGCGAGCGGGGAGCTTCCCTGAAGCACTGTTTTTCCCGACAGTGCCTGCTCTAACGGCAGCACAACCGCGGCGAGGCCGGCGGGCGTGAACACGACGGGCAGCGAGCCGTCGGGCGGTGTCACGATGGTCAGCGCCGCCGAGAGACGAGTTTCGATCGAGCGGATCAGCGCCTCGAGATCGCCGTCGCTCGGCATGTCCGCACCGACATAGTGATCGTAGACCATCAGCACGTCGTCCCCGGCGATGCGCGTGACGTCCGCCGTCACCGCGATGCCGGTGCCGCGGTATTCGCCGCGCGCGCCCGCCGTGTTTCCGACCGCCGTTGCGTCGACTTCGCGCTCGACGGAGACGTTGATCTGACAGTCGGGTCGGGCTAACCGTTCGACGACCATGCGCCCCAGCGCGATCAGATCGTCGAGCGACGCGTTGGCGGTCCGATCGAAGTACGTAGGAATCGGCGGCAACGAGGCTGCCGCTGCCTTCGGAAAGGCGAGGTCGACGGTCTCACCAAGCTCGGCGGACGCGCGCGCGCGCTCGAGTAGCGCCTCGGGATCCGGCTTCGCTGCGGTCGTGCCCGCGACTCCCATCCGGCCCTGCGATAGCACGCGGAGGTTGAGACCCGCTTCTTCTGAAATACCGGCTGCCTTGAGCCGTCCCGACTCGAAGGCGACCGCGGTCTGCTCCTCGCGCCGCCACAGGGCGTCCGCGCCGTCGACCTTGCGGCGCGCCGTCTCGAGCAGACGATCGATCATACGTCGCCGCCGATCAGTGCTTCTTCAATCCGGACGTGCGGCGCCCCTTCGGTGACCGGCAACGGGAACTGCCCGCCCTTGCCGCAACCGCCGCCCATCTGATTCCAGGTGAAATCACCGGCGATGTGATCGATGCGGTCAAGCGTCTGAAACAGATTTCCGGCGAGCACGACGTCCTTGACGAGCTCGGCCACCTGGCCGTCGCGAATCATGTAGCCCCAGCCGGCCGTGAACGAAAAATTCTCGAGCATCGTCTGACCGCCGAATGCGCCGCACGCATAGACGCCGAGCTTGATGTCGCGGATCAGATCGTTGAATCCGACACCCGCCTTCCCCGGCGCGATGTACGTGTTCGTCATGCGCACGATCGGTGGATGGCGGAAGGAAATGGCGCGCGCGTTACCGGTCGGCCGTTCGCCGAGTTTTGCGGCCGTCTCGCGCGAGTGCAGGCGCCCGACGAGGATGCCTTCGCGGATGAGCGGCGTGTCCTGTGTCGGCGTTCCCTCGTCGTCGAACGGGAGTGTCCCGCGCAGCCCGGCAGCCGCGCCGTTGTCACCCGCGTTTAAGACCCGCTTCCCGAACCGCCGGCCCAACGTCATCATCTCGCGCGCCTGCGGGTTTTCATATACGAAGTCGGCCTCCGACAGATGGCCGAAGGCCTCGTGAATGAACACGCCCGCCAGCTCGTTATCGAGAATCACCGGATAGGCGCCGCCCCGCACTCGCGGCGCATCGAGGAGGTCAACCGCCCGCTGGGCGACCACGCGAAAACGCTCCTCGAATCCCTGCACGCTGCGCCACCCTTTGCGCAGGCCGATGGACTCGAGCCCTTTCTCGATGGTGCCATTGCGGCGGCCGATCGCGGTGCCGGAAACCACGACCTCGGGTCTCAGCTGATACAGCGCCGCTCCCTCGGAATTGGCGTACCAGACTTCGGAGACTTCATCCCGATAACTCGCCTGTGTGTCGACTATGGACTTCGAGACGGCGAGCATCGCCCCGTTGTACGCCTCGAGGACCTTCTTCTTGTCGCCGAGCGGGACGCCGCGCACGTCGCCGTCGAGGTCGAGCTTGGCGTCGGCGACGACGGGCGCCGTGTCCGCGAGGCAAATCGGCTCTTCCATCCGGACCGCGCGTGACAGCTCGTTGGCACGACGGACCATCGCCGGCAGCTCGTCGAGCGACGTGAAGGATGCGATTCCCCAACCGCGTCCCCTGTTCAGCACCCGCACAAACCCACCCTGGTCTTCGCTGACCGTCGCGGTCTCGAGCCGCCGGCCACGGAAGGCGACGGCGGAGCTCCAGGTTCGTTCGACGCGAATTTCGGTGTAGTCGGCGCGGGACTGCTTCACTGCGGTGGCGAGACGATCTTTCAACGGGGGGGGCCTTCCTTCAGTTTTTCGCGGTAGTCGGGGCGGACGACGATCTCGCCATTGACGATGACTTCCAGATCCCAGGGAAGAATGATGAAGTTCTCGTTCTCGAGCGCGTAGAAATCGGGCCGATACGCGCCGGTTTTGAACGAGACGGCGGTCTTGACCTCCGCAGGCTTCAAGTCGCGGACGGCCGCGAGCGCGAGCTTCATCGTGTTGCCCGACTCGCACGTCTCGTCGACGACCAGGACTCGCTTGCCGGTCACCAGCCGTGGCGGACCAGCGATGACGGCACCACCCGGCGTGATGGCGATCGAAGCGAAATCGCGTTGCAGAATGCTCGCGACGACGGCGCCGGGAATGACCCCTGCTTTGGCGATGCCGATCACGACCTCCGGGTCATACTCCCGGAACACCTTCAACGCGAGGACCCGGCAGAGCTCACCAAAAAACGCCCAGTCGACCTGGAGGACACCACGTGGAGTCTTACTGCGAGGGCGCGAACCGGCGGATTGAGCCATCGCGCGGAAGCTACATTGCGAACGTCAGCAGCCGCAAGCTATTTTCGGCCCATGAGTTTCTGGCGCCGCTTGTTCGGCGGGGGCGGCTTATCGGGCGACGATCTCAAACCACAACGTCTCGATTATCTCAACGAGGCGTTAGCCCTGGAACGTCAGGGGGACTATGACGCGGCGCTGACGTCGTACCGATTGGCGCTGCGCGATCACCCCAACGACGCCCGGATTCTCCAGAACATGGCGATCGCGTTCACCAAGACGCGCCGCTTCGACGAAGCGATTCGTCACTATCGGCGCGCGCTGGAGCTCGACAGCTCGCTCGCCGGTGCACACTACGGCCTCGCGTTTCTGCTCTTGCAACGCGGCGACCCCGATGGCGCCGCGCAGCATCTGAAGACGTTCCTCGCGCATCCGCCCAGAGGACCAGACGCGCAAAAGTGGATCGAGCATGCCAACCAGGCGTTGCTGGATCTCGGGACCGCCTCGTCCGGCGCGCCGGAGGAGAGGACGGGAAGCCGCTGATTCGGACGTGTGCGGTACTGGCGGTCGCTGCGGCTGTGAGTGGGACGGTGCTGGCGTGTTCGAAGATCACCTCCTCCGACCAGGTAGTCGCGTTGGATATCCTGATCCCCGACAGCGGACACATCGAGCTCGGCGACACGCTGCGGCCGCTCGGCCGCGCGCTGAACAGTCAAGGCGATTCCGTCGCCGCGCAAATTTTCTGGGCAACGCTCGACACCGCGACGATCGTCGTGCTGGACAGCACGACGGGCGTGACGGTGGGGAAAGTGGTCGGCAGCGGACGGTTGCAGGGGCGGGTCGGCTTGTTGCGGTCGAATCCGCAAGCCGTTGTCGTGGCCGCGCGGCTCGACTCGGTCAGAGCGGCCGGAGCGATCCGCGATACCGTCACCGTGTCAGCGCCGGATTCCCTGTCCGACAGCTTGTTGATACGCGTCTTCGCCGCCGACTCGGAGCCACCAGCCGGCAGGCAAGTCGTGTACGCCGCGACCACCTACCCGGCGAGCGGTCCAACGGTCAAATTTGTCCGAGGAGGTACCGTCACGACCGACGGAACGGGGCTGGCGTTCGAGCAACTGCGATTGAGTCCTGGAGCGCTCCCGGATTCCGTCGTGGTAACCGCGACGGTGAAGCGGTTCACTGGCACACAAATCCCAGGTAGCCCCGTGACGTTCGTCGTCGAGTTCCGGCCATGACCAGAGGCACCCTCACCCAGCTCTTTTTCACGACGACCGATCGACACGCCGGCCTCCCGGCCGCGTTCCGCTCGAAAGTGGGCGGTACCTGGAAAGCGATCACCCATCGCGAGACGCTCGAGCGCGTGCAGGCGATCTCCCTTGGCCTGCGCGAGTTGCGTATCGCGCCTGGCGACAAGGTCGCGATCGTCTCCGAGAATCGTCCGGAGTGGGCGCTGGCGGACTACGCCTGTCTGTGCGCCCGCGCCACCGACGTCCCGATCTATCCCACCCTGCCCGCCAACCAGACCAAATACATCCTCAACGATTCTGAAGCGGTGGCGGTCTTCTGCTCCACGACGGCGCAGATCGACAAAGTGCTCGAGGTGAAGGCCGGCTTACCTCGCTTGAAGCACGTGATCGCCTTCGACGGCGCCGCCGCGGCGCAGCGGCCCGGCGTCATGGCGCTGGCCGAAGTCGAAGCGAAGGGGCGAGCGGCAAAGGCGAAGTATCCCGATTGGAAGCGCGAAGCCCTGTCCGTCGCTCCCGAGGATCTTGCGACGCTGATCTATACATCGGGGACGACGGGCGACCCCAAGGGCGTGATGCTGTCGCACTACAACATCTGGTCGAACGTCCAGGCGTGTCTGCAGATCATCCCGATCGGCGGCGGCGATGAGTGTCTCTCGATGCTGCCGCTGTCGCACAGCTACGAGCGGATGGTCGACTACACACTGTTTCAGGCGGGCGTGATCATCAATTTCGCAGAGTCTTTCGACACCGTTGCGGCCAACCTGCAGGAAGTAAAACCCACCGTCGTTCTGTCCGTGCCACGGCTCTATGAAAAGGTCTACGCCCGCGTGCTGGAGAACGCGTTGTCAGGCAGCGCGATCAAGCGGTCGATCTTCTTTTGGGCGAAGCGTGCCGGTGAGCAGTGGGCGACGCTAGCGCTGGCCGGATTGCCGATTCCGGGAGGTCTCGCGATCAGGAAAAAGATCGCGGACCGCCTGGTCTTCGCCAAGCTGCAGGCGCGCACGGGCGGCCGGATCCGCTTTTTCGTCTCGGGGGCCGCGCCGCTGTCGGCCGACATCGCGAAGTTCTTCTACAGCGCCGGCCTGCCGATCATCGAGGGCTACGGCCTGACGGAATCCTCGCCGGTGCTCACGCTCAACCCGCTCGACGGCATCAAGCTCGGCACCGTGGGACGGGCGATCCCGGGCGTTGAGCTCAAGATCGCCGCGGACGGCGAGATCCTGGCGCGCGGGCCGAACATCATGCAAGGCTACTACAAGCAGCCCGAGGCGACACGCGAAACGATCGATGCGGACGGGTGGCTGCACACCGGAGACATCGGCGAGCTCGATTCAGATGGCTATCTCAAG
>MNDR01000089.1 GCA_001915025.1 Gemmatimonadetes bacterium 13_2_20CM_2_65_7 | reverse complement strand
GTCGGGTGTCGGGTGTCTGGGGTCAGACCCACTTACGAGATCCACGGCGTGGTCGAGAAAGTGCTCGAGGACCGCGAGGCCTTCTTTCACTCCGTTCGTCGAGCCTGGAAGATTGATGATCAGCGTCTTACCCCGCGTACCGGCGCGGCCGCGCGACAGCCAGGCACGTGGAAACGCGGGCCCCGACGCGGCACGCAGCGCTTCGGCGATACCTTCCGCTTCGCGCTCGAGGATGGCCGCCGTGGCCTCCGGCGTCACATCGCGCACAGTCAGGCCGGTTCCGCCGGTCGTCAGCACGACATCGACTTCGCCGGAATCCGCCCAGCGCGCGAGCTTGCCGGAGATGCGATCGGTCTCGTCGGCGACGATGCTGCGCACGACGACCTCGTATCCGCGTTCGGCCGCCCAATCGACGACCGCATCCCCGGATGTGTCAGCGCGCTGACCTACCGCGCCAAGGTCTGAGATGGTGAGAATGCCGAGTCGCATCATACCGTCCCTTACCGTCCCTTACCGTCTCTTACCGTCATCTTTTCGTCCGATGAGGCACGAACGGGAGCTTCACGACTTCCGCCGCCGCTCGCTTACCGCGGATGTCGACCTCGATCTTCGTCCCCGGCTTGGCGCGCTCGCTCGGCAAATAGGTCGTTCCAATCGCGGCGTTCACGGTTGGGGTCACAGTCCCGCTGCGCACGATGTCGACCTGTGTGCCATCCAGAAACACGGGGTATCCATGCCGCGCAACAGACTTCGGCTCGGACATTTTGAAGCCCACGAGGCGGCGCTTCACACCCTCGAGCTTCTGACGCTTCAGTGCCTCCTGCCCTGTGAACGGCGAGCCCTTGTCGAGCTTCACGATGAACGCCAGACCGGCTTCGTACGGTGTCGTGGTGTCGTCGATGTCATTGCCGTAGAGCGGCAGACCAGCCTCGAGGCGCAGCGTGTCGCGAGCGCCGAGGCCCACGGGCTCGGCGCGTCCGGCGCCGACCAGCGCGTGCCACAACTTCTCGGCATCCGCCGCGCGGCAATACAGCTCGAAGCCGTCTTCGCCGGTGTAGCCGGTGCGCGAGACGAAGCACTGCGCCCCGGCGACTTTGCCTTGCGCAAAGTGGTAGTACGGAATCATCGCGATGCCGAGACTCGTGAGCTGGGCCAGGAGCGCTTCCGCCTTCGGACCCTGCACCGCGAGCAACGCGGTCTCGTCGGAGATGTCGCGCAGCCGCACGTTGGCGCCCCCCTTTTGCGCGACTATTGTGTCCCAGTCCTTCTGAATGTTCGAGGCGTTGACGACCATCATCAGCTTGTCTTCGAACCGATAGACCAGACAGTCGTCGACGAACGTCCCTTCCTTCGTCAGGATGCCGGAGTACTGCGCCTGGCCGGGCTTCAGCACCGAGACGTCGTTGCACGTGACGCGCTGCACGAACGCGTTCCGATCGGGCCCGGTGATCTCGAACTCGCCCATGTGGGACACATCGAACACGCCCACCGACTCGCGCACCGCCTTATGCTCGGCATTGATGCCGGAGGGATACGTCACCGGCATCTCGAAGCCGGCGAAGGGCACCATCTTGGCGCCGAGTGCGACGTGCACGTCGTGGAGCGGCGTCCGCTTGAGAGTTTCAGTCGTCATCAAGCCATCAGGGTTGCGAGAAGTGCCTTCTGGACATGCAGCCGATTCTCCGCTTCGTCCCACACGCGCGACTGCGGTCCATCGATGACATCGGCGGTAACCTCTTCGCCTCGATGCGCGGGCAGGCAGTGCAGGAAGATGGCCTTCGGGTCGGCGAGCTTCATCAGGTCGGCGTCCACCGTGTAGCCCTTGAAGGCATTGCGCCGAGCTTCGGCTTCGCCTTCCTGACCCATCGAGGCCCACACGTCGGTGTTCACGACGTGCGCACCCTCGACGGCCTCCTCAGGCACCTCCGTAACCAGCACACACCCACCTTGCTTGGCCGCTTCGAACTTCGCGCGGTTAGGCTCGAACCCCTCGGGGCACGCGAGCCGCAGCTCGAAGCCCAAGACCTTAGCCGCCTCGAGCCAGGCATTCGCCATGTTGTTGCCGTCGCCGACCCACGCGATGCGCTTTCCCTCCCAGCCGCCGAGCTGCTCCTTGATCGTGAACAGGTCGGCGAGCACCTGGCAGGGGTGGGTGAGATCGGTGAGCCCGTTGATCACCGGAATCGTGGCGTAGCGCGCCAGCTCTTCGACCTCGGCGTGGTCGAACGTGCGGATCATGATCCCATCGACGTAGCGGGAGAGGACCCGAGCCGTATCAGGGATCGGCTCGCCGCGGCCGATCTGGATGTCCTTACTCGAGAGGAAGAGAGCCTGCCCGCCGAGCTGGTAGGCGCCGACTTCGAACGAGACCCGGGTGCGGGTGGAGGACTTCGCGAAGATCATCGCCAGGGTCTTGCCGGCGAGTGGGGTCTCGCGATAGCCCCGCGTTTTCATGCGCTTGGAGAGCTCGAAGAGCTGCTCGATCTCCTTGCGGCTGAAATCGGTGATCTGGAGGAAGTCGCGCTTCGCCATGGGCCCCCGGAGTCGGTCAAAATGACAGGTTTGTGTGACGGATTTTACCCGGGGCTCCCGGGAGAAACAAGGCTGAGGGCGCTACAGGATATATCTGCGGAGGTCCTCGTCTTCGACAATGCGAAGCAGTCGCTCCCGCACCGCGGGTCCGTCGAACACGATGTGTTTGCTCGGATAATCGGGTAGCTCGAAGAGCACGTCCTCGAGCAGCGTCGTGAGCACCGTGTGCAACCGCCGGGCGCCGATGTTCTCCATGCGCTCGTTCACCTTGGCGGCGATGCGCGCGATCTCCTTCACGCCGTCCGCGGTGAACTCGAGCGTCGCGCCGTCGGACGCGCACAACGCGGCGTACTGCTTGGTGAGCGCGTTCTCGGGCTCCGTCATGATGCGCACGAAATCCGCTTCGGTCAGCGACGACAGCTCCACGCGGATCGGGAAGCGGCCCTGCAGCTCCGGGATCAGATCGCTCGGCTTGGCGATATGGAACGCGCCGGCGGCGATGAACAGGATGTGATCGGTGCGCACGTAGCCGTACCGCGTCTGCACCGTCGATCCTTCGACGATCGGCAGCAGATCGCGCTGCACCCCTTCGCGCGAGACGTCGGGGCCGGCGGTCTGGCCGCGCTGCCCGGTGATCTTGTCGATCTCGTCGATGAAGATAACGCCGTGATTCTCGACGCGATCGAGCGCCTCGCTCACGACGTCGTCCATGTCCACCAGCTTCTTCAGCTCCTCATCGATCAGAATGCGGCGCGCTTCGTGGAGATGCACGGTACGGCGTTTCTTCTTCTTCGGAATCATCTCCTGGATCATTTCCCCAATATTGATTTCCGCGCCCTCCATGCCCTGCGGCGGCTGCATCATCTCGAGCATCGGGAAGCTCTGCTGCTGGACCTCGATTTCGACGTCACGCTCCTCGAGTAAGCCGTCCTTGAGCTGCTGGCGCAGCTTCTCGCGCGTGCGCCGGCGCCGCTCGTTCTGCTCCGTCTCGGCTTCGGGAAGCTTGGGCTGGACGTCACCCTTGGATGACACGACGAACAACGGACGCGCGGTCGCTGCTCCCTGCTCGGCGCTCCCAACACCGGACGCCGAAGCGGCGGCCGGGGGCGGCGAGGGAAGTGGCGGCAACAGCAAGTCGAGCAGCCGCTCTTCCGCGCGCTGTTCCGCGGTGGGATAGACGTCGTCCTCACGCTCCGAGCGCACCATGTTGATGGAGACGTCCACCAGCTCGCGCACCATCGACTCCACATCCCGGCCGACGTACCCGACCTCGGTGAACTTCGACGCTTCGACCTTGAGGAACGGTGCGCCCGCGAGCCGCGCAAGGCGGCGCGCGATCTCGGTCTTACCCACGCCCGTCGGACCGATCATGATGATGTTGTTCGGCATGATCTCGTCCCGGATCTCTTCGGGCGCCTGGGCGCGCCGCCAACGGTTGCGCACCGCAATGGCGACGGCCTTCTTAGCAGCTTCCTGGCCTACGATGTACCGATCGAGCTCCGCCACGATCTTCTTGGGCGGCATCTCTTCCAGCCAGGGAAGCGTTTCCTCCGGTGCCGCGGCTTCGGGAGGCGCCGGAGAAGTGGGAGGGTGAGGTGGCGGTGACGCTGGGGCTTTGGGCATTTCTATAACTCGAGTACCGTGATGTTTGCGTTGGTGTAGACGCAGATCTCGGCCGCAATCTCCAGCGCGCGGCGCACGATCTCCGCCGGATCGAGCTTCGTGTCCTTGATCAGCGCGCGCGCCGCGGCGAGCGCATACGATCCGCCCGACCCAATGGCCAGCACGCCATCATCGGGCTCGATCAGCTCACCTGAGCCGCTGATGACGTAGCCATGCTCGTTGTCGGCCACGACGAGCAGCGCCTCGAGCCGCCGCAGCACGCGGTCGGAGCGCCAGTCCTTCGCGAGCTCGACCGCGGCTCGCGGCAGATTCGTCGGATAGCGCTCGAGCTTCTCCTCGAATTTCTCGAACAGCGTGAAGGCATCAGCCGCCGCGCCCGCGAAGCCGGCGAGGATCTTCCCGCCGCGCAGCGTGCGCACCTTGTTGGCGTTGGCTTTCATGACGGTCTCACCGACCGTGACCTGGCCGTCACCGCCGATGGCGACTTTGCCGTCCTTGCGGACGCAGAGAATCGTCGTGCTATGCATCAACTGGTGCATCTGGTTCCTTAGGCCCGCGGATGGGCCCGGTGATAGACCTTCTTCAAGCGTTCAACCGACGTATGAGTATACACCTGCGTGGTCCCCAGCGAGGCGTGACCCAGCAGCTCCTGCACTGACCTGAGATCAGCGCCCGCATCGAGCAGGTGCGTGGCGAACGAGTGCCGCAGCGCGTGCACGTGCAACTCCTTGCTGCGTGCCAACGCACCGAACAGGCGCTTCATCGCGAGCTGGATGCCTCGGGGCGTAATGCGCTTGCCCCGGCCATTCACAAATACTGCTCGCGTGCTCGCGCCGTTCGCCGCGAGCAAACGATCGCGCTGTCGGACATACCGGCGCAGCGCGGTCGCCGCATGCCTACCGATCGGCACGATACGCTCCTTCTTTCCCTTACCACGCACCTTCACCTGATCGGACACGACATCGACGTCGGGGTCGCTCAAGCCCGCCAGCTCCGACAGACGCATGCCGCTCGAGTAGAACATTTCCAGCATCGCGAGGTCGCGCGCTTCCCGGAACCCGCCAGCGGCCGCGCGCTGTTCCGCCTCCGCAAACAGCATCTCCATCTCGGCACGGTCGAGGTAGGTCGGTAACGTTCGACCGAGCTTGGGAGTTCGGGCGGCGCGGGCAGGATTCACCTCGAGCCCGCGCGTCGCGTTCAGGAACCGATAAAACGTCCGCAGCGCCGAGAGCGCGCGTGCCACCGAGCGCTTGGCGAGGCCGCGCCGCTGCTCCGCGGCCAGAAAGCCACGCACCGCGAGCCGATCCACACCGGCCCAGCTCCAGGGACCCCCGTAATAATCCTGACAGAACGCCGCGAATGCCCCGAGGTCGCGTTCGTAGGCTTTCACAGTGTGGGGCGAGTCGTTGCGCTCCTTGGAGAGAAACGTCACGAACTCAACGATCTCGTTCACGCGACGACCTCGCCACCCACTTCCTGCGCAAACCTTGCCATCTCCTTCATCGCCCTCTCCGCCAACGCCTCCTTCTTCTTGAACTTGTCGCGCGGCGCGTCTTCGAGAGCCTCCATCAGCCCGAAGTTCGCGTTCATGGGTTGAAAGCGTGCAGGGTCCGTTTCGCGCAGGTAGCGGTACAGCGCGCCCAACATCGTCGTCGCCGGCGGCAGCACAGGCTCCTCGCCCACGAGCAGGCGCGCGAGGTTGATCCCCGCGAGTATGCCGGTCGCCGCCGACTCAGTGTAGCCCTCGACGCCCGTCAGCTGTCCGGCGAACAGAAGCCGCGGATCATCTCGGGCCGAGAGATGCTGGCTGAGCGCCTGCGGCGCGTTGAGGTAGCTGTTACGGTGAATGCTGCCGAACCGCAGGAACTCCGCTGCCGCGAGTCCGGGAATGAGCCGAAAGACTTGCTGCTGCGCGCCGGTCTTGAGCCGCGTCTGGAAGCCGACGAGGTTCCACATCTGCGCGGCGCGGTCTTCTTGCCTGAGCTGCACGACCGCGTACGGCTCGCGGCCGGTCTTCGGATCGATGAGCCCGACCGGCTTCATGGGACCAAAGCGCAAGGTCTCCACTCCCCGCTGCGCCATCTCCTCGACCGGCAGGCATCCCTCGAAGTAGGGCACCTTGTCGAACTCGTGACCGGGCACGTACTGCTCGCCGGCGATCAGTGCCGCCACGAACGCCTCGTAGTCTGCTTTGGTAAACGGCGCGTTCCAGTAGTCGTCCCCGCCGCCCTTCCCGTAGCGCGATGCCTTGAACAGTTGCCCGTAGTCGAGCGAGTCGGCGGAAACAATCGGCGCGATGGCATCAAAGAACGCGAGTGACTGAACGCCGAGCCGGGCCGCGATGGCGTCTGCGAGCGCATCCGAAGTCAGGGGGCCCGTCGCGATGACGGCCGGACTGACAAGCTCGGTGACCTCCGCACGGACCAGCGTCACGTTCGGGTGCGCCAGAACCCGAGCCTCGACGCCTCTCGAAAAGACCACGCGGTCGACAGCGAGCGCGCTGCCACCCGGAATGCGCGCCTCATCCGCGGCCTGGAGCACGATGCTGCCGAGCAGCCGCATCTCGGCTTTGAGGAGTCCGTGCGCGTGCAGGGGATCCGTCGATTTGAACGTGTTGCTGCAGACCAGCTCGGCGAGTCCATCGGTTTGATGCGCGGGCGTCGTCCGGACGGGCCGCATCTCGTGCAACGTGACGCTCACGCCGCGTTCGGCGAGCGCCCAGGCCGCCTCGCAACCGGCGAGGCCACCACCCACGACATGTACTACGACGTCACCTCCTCCGCCTCCGGTGCTGCGTCTTCCACTCGCATTTCGTGCCCGCACTTGAGACACTTGCGTGTCGTCTCTCCCGTCGTCTTGGACTTCAGCTCTTCCATGCCCACGAAGCCGCAACTCGGGCACGCCACCACCACCGGCTTGTTCCAGGTGGAATAATCGCAGTCCGGATACCGCAGGCAACCGTAGAACGTCCGTCCCTTCTTCGTGCGCCGCTCGGCGAGGTCCCCAACGCCGCACTTGGGACACTTGATGCCGAGCGGAACGGGCTGCGTGTACTTGCACTTGGGATACCGCGTGCAAGCGAGAAACTCGCCGTAGCGTCCTGTCTTGATCACCAGCGGCGCGCCGCATTCCTTGCAAATCTCATCCGACGGCCGATCGGGCACCTTGTCTTTCTTGATCGACCGGGAGTAGTCGCACTCCTTCGACGCGTAGCGCGAGCAAGCGATGTACGGACCGAACCGGCCGCTTCTCACCTCGAGCGGCGCGCCGCACTTGGGACACTTCTCGGCGTCGAGTCCGGTCAGGTCGTGCACTTCGTGGATGATCTTGTTGATGTCCACGGCTTCCAGCGCGCGATTGAACGGGCCCCAGAAGTCGCCCAGCACGGCCTGCCAATCGAGATCGCCCTCTTCGACCTTGTCGAGCTCGGTCTCCATCTGCGCCGTGAACCCGACCTCAAACACCTCCGGGAACGAACGCTTCAACACTTTCCAGACGGTCTCGCCCTGAGGCGTGGGATGGAAGCGCCGATCCTTCGCCGTCGCATACCAGCGCGTGCGTAGCGTCGAGATGATCGCCGCATAGGTGGACGGGCGCCCGATCCCCAGCCGCTCGAGCTCTTTCACCAGGCTCGCTTCGCTGTAGCGCGGCGGCGGCTCGGTGAAGTGCTGGCTCGGCACGACCTGCTTGAGCGTGACGCGGTCCCCTTCTGCGAGCGCCGGAATCGGCTCGAGGCTGCCCAACGTCTTGGCGTCTTCCGGCTCGTAGGCTTCGCTGTACACCGCGTGGTAGCCGTCGAACACCACGCGCGAGCCCGTCGCCCGGAATAGGAACCGGCCGCCTGCCAGATCGAAGTCAACCTTCGTGGCTTCGTAAATCGCCGGGTTCATCTGGGAGGCCACAAAGCGGCGCCAGATGAGCTGATACAGTTTGAAGAGATCGCGCTCCAGATACTTCTTCAGGTCGTCGGGACGCAGGCCGACTTCGGTCGGGCGGATCGCTTCGTGCGCATCCTGCACCTTCGAGCCGCGGCCCCCCTTGTAGACGTTCGGCTCATCGGGCAGGTAGCGCTTGTCGAACTGTGCGTTGATATACTCGCGCGCCTGCTTGATCGCGGCATCCGAGACACGCACCGAGTCGGTGCGCATGTACGTGATCAGACCGACGGAGCCTTGATCGCCGAGCTCCACGCCTTCATAGAGCTTCTGCGCCGCGCGCATGGTGCGCCCGGCCGAAAAGCCCAGTTGTTTCGCGGCTTCCTGCTGCAGGGTGCTGGTCGTGAAGGGCGCCGGCGCCTTCCGGCGGCGCTCGCCAGTACTGACCGACGTGACGACGAACGGCAGCTTTTCGACTTCGGCGACGATATCGCGGGCTGCCTTTTCGGTCTTGATGTCCGGCTTGTGCCCGTCGAGCTTCTGCAGCCGCGCCTGGAATGGCTGGCCACCTTTCTCGAGATCCGCCGCAATCGTCCAGTACTCCTGCGGCACGAACTTCCGGATCTCCTCTTCACGCTCGATGATGAGCCGCAGCGCCACGGTTTGCACGCGTCCTGCCGACAGACCTGTCTTGATGCTCTTCCACAGCACCGGCGACGCCTTGTAGCCGACCAGGCGGTCGAGGACTCGGCGGGCCTGTTGGGCGTCAACCTTGCGCTGATCGATGTCCAACGGGTTCGACAGCGCCTCAGCGACCGCGTCCTTCGTGATCTCATGGAATAAGACGCGGCGGATTCGTCCCTTGCCGGCGCCGTTGAGTTGCGACGCCACGTGCCAGGCGATCGCTTCCCCTTCGCGGTCGGGGTCCGTAGCCAGCAACACGCGGTCCGCTGCCTTGGCCGCTTTCTTGATCTCGGCCAGGGTTTTCGCCTTTTCCTTTATTGTCACGTACTTCGGCGTGAAGCCGTTCTCGACGTCGACGCCCAGCTCGCGCTTCGGCAGGTCGCGGAGATGCCCCACGGTCGCCTTGACCGTGTAGCCACGCCCCAGGTACTTGCCGATCGTCTTCGCCTTGGTCGGCGACTCGACAATGACGAGTGCGCCGCCCTTTGCAGGAGCGGCGTTGGTAAGCTCGGAATCCGCCATGGGAGGCTCCGCCGGTTTTTTGCGCGGCGCCCTCCGTTTCTTTGGCTTCACATCTTCTTCTTTATCAGGCACTGATCAACCTTTCGTCAACCAGAGTTTGCATCTTTACCATCCTGCGTTGGTCTGCGCAAGCCGGACGACGTCCACGGCCACCTGCTCCGCCTCTCTCCCCTCAGTATGGACCGTCGTATGCGCGAGCTTGTAGAACGGTTCTCGCGCCTTGAGCAGCTCCTCCATCTGCGCCTCGGAATCTCCACCCATTAACACCGGCCTGGTTCCCGACGGCACGGCCCGCGCGGTCGCGGTCTCCGGACGTGCGATGAGGTAAATGACGTATGCCGCGGCCTTTGCAGTCTCGAGCGCGCCCGGTTGTGCCGCCCATCCGCCCCCCGGCACGATGACCGCGGGTGGATGCGCGAGCGCCGCCTCCACTTCCTTGCGCTCCATCTCGCGAAACGCCGGCTCGCCCTTCTCGGCGAAGATCATGGCGATCGGCTTGCCCTCTTTGCGAATCAGGATCGTGTCGATGTCCACTAGCCCCGCGTGCAATCGCTCGGCGACAATGCGACCTACGGTTGTCTTCCCCGCGCCCGGCAGCCCGACGAGCAGGAGGTGTTTTTTCACGACGCCGCTCCCTTGGGAGTGCGGGCGCGCACGTGCGCGAGGTAGCCGTCGACGTTCCGCTTGAGCTCACTCAACGCGTCGCCACCGAATTTCTCGAGCAGCGCTTCGGTCACCACGATCGCCGTCATCGCCTCGGCGATCACGCCCATGGCGGGAACAGCGGTCACGTCCGAGCGTTCCGATTGCGCCTGCGCCGGCCCGCCCGTTTTTAGGTCCACCGTCTTGAGCGGCGACATCAGCGTCGAAATCGGTTTCATCGCCGCGCGGACGACCAGCGGTTCGCCCGTCGTCATGCCGCCTTCTGTGCCGCCCGCCCGATTGGTCGCGCGTGAAAAACCCGGGAGAATCTCGTCGTGGACCTCGGAGCCTTTGCGGCGCGCCGCCTCGAAACCGAGGCCCAGCTCCACCCCTTTCACTGCCGGAATCGACATCAGTGCCTGCGCGAGACGCCCGTCCAATTTCGTGTCCCACGAGACGTGCGATCCGAGCCCGACCGGCACGCCAAGGGCAATCACTTCGACGATGCCACCGAGCGTGTCGCCGGCGGCTTTCGCCGCATCGATGCGCCGAATCATCTCCTGCTCCGCCTCCTGATCCAAACAGCGCACCGGACTCTGGTCTGCCCGCTCGTTGATGGGAGCAGGGAGCACGGAGCAGGACTTGGCGGTGACGCCACCGAGCTCCACAACGTGCGACCCGATCTCGATGTCGAATTCACCCA
>MNDR01000037.1 GCA_001915025.1 Gemmatimonadetes bacterium 13_2_20CM_2_65_7 | reverse complement strand
AAGAAGGAGGTCCGCCGCTACGACCTCTTTTCCCAATTCGCCATGGGCGCCGCCGTTCAGGCGGTGCGGGACGCGTGCCTGGAAAAGAGTCCCCTCGATCCCAAGCGGATCGGGGTGATCATCGGGACGGGCACCGGCGGCATCGCGACGTTCGAAGAGAACATGCGCACCTACATGGAAAAGGGACCCGGGCGCGTGTCGCCGTTCTTCGTCCCGATGTTCATGGCCAACGTGGCGTCCGCTATCGTCTCGATGCGCTTCGGATTCCAGGGTCCCAATTACTGCACGGTATCGGCGTGCGCCTCATCGGCACACGCGCTGGGCGACGCCTTCGAGCTGATCCGCGACAACAAGGCCGACGTCATGGTGGCCGGCGGGTCCGAGGCGGCGATCACGCCCCTCTCGATCGCAAGCTTCGCGAACATGAAGGCGCTGTCCGAGCGCAACGACGACCCCACGACTGCGAGCCGGCCGTTCGACAAGGACCGCGACGGCTTCGTGATGGGCGACGGCGCCGCCGTCGTGATTCTCGAGGAGTGGGAGCGGGCGGAGGCGCGCGGGGCGAAGATCGTTGCCGAGCTGGTCGGGTACGGGGCAACAGCCGACGCGTTCCACATCACCGCGCCGGCGCCGGACGGCTCCGGCGCGCAGGAAGCGATGCGGCTCGCGATGCAGAGCGGCGGCATTCGTCCCGAAGCAGTCGGCTACATCAATGCACACGGCACGTCGACGCCGCACGGCGACGCCGCCGAGACGGCGGCGGTGAAGGCGGTGTTCGGCGAGCAGGCGCGGAAGCTGATCTTCGGCTCGACGAAGTCGATGACCGGCCATCTGCTGGGCGCCGCCGGTGCGTTCGAGTTCGCGATCTGCGCGCTGGCACTGAAGAACGGCGTCATTCCGCCGACGATCAATCAGTTCAATCCCGATCCGGCCTGCGATCTGGACTCGGCGCCGAACCATGCGGTCGAGCGGCAGGTCGAGGTCGCCTTGTCCAATTCGTTCGGGTTTGGCGGGCACAACGTGACGCTCGCGGTGCGGAGAGTCGTGTGACACGCGGACGATCAGATCCGCAACTGGTCCCTATTGCCGCGAAAGTGGAATGCGGCGAGCGACTCACGCGCGAGGATGGCCTCGCGCTTTTTGCATCCGCCGACTTGTTGACCGTCGGTCGCCTAGCTGACCTCGCGAACCGTCGCAAGAACCGCGACCGCGTCTATTTCGCCGCCAATCAGCACATCAATCCGACCAACGTCTGCGTCCTGCGTAACACCTGTGTGTTCTGCTCGTTTGCGCGCATGCCGAAGGAAGACGGCGCCTACACGCGCAGCCTCGAGGAGGTCTTCGCGGAGGCGGACGCGGCGCGCGAAAACCCAACGCGCGAGTTTCACATCGTCGGCGGTCTGCATCCCAAGCTCGCGCTGTCCTACTATCTCGACATGTTCCGCGGCCTGAAGCAGCGCCATCCCAACGTCATGATCAAAGCGCTGACGGCGGTCGAGGTGGCGCATCTCGCGAGAATCGAGGGCATGACGACTCGCGACGTGTTACAGGCGATGAAGGACGCTGGGGTGAGCACCCTCCCGGGGGGCGGAGCCGAGGTCTTCTCGCCTGCGGCGCGCGCCACCATCGCCGACCGCAAGCTGAGCGGCGCCGAGTGGCTGGCCGTCCATCGGGAAGCCCATAGTCTCGGCCTCCCGTCCAACTGCACGATGCTCTACGGGCACGTCGAAACGCTCGAGGACCGGGTCGATCACCTGCTCGCACTGCGTGCGCTGCAGGACGAGACCGGCGGCTTCCTGACCTACATCCCGCTCGCCTACCATCCTGACCACAATGAATTGGGTGAGACACTCGGCCGCACGGGGACCGCGACCACTGGATTCGACGACCTCAAGAACATCGCCGTCGGCCGGCTCCTGCTCGACAACATTCCGCACGTGAAGACGCACTGGCCGATGGTGACGCCCTTTATTTCCCAGGTCGCCCTGACCTTCGGGTGTGACGACCTCGAGGGAACGGTCGTGTTCGAGCGCGTCTACCACGAAGCCGGCGCGCCAACGCCGATGTGGCTCTCGTACGACGAAATCGTCACGCTGATCCGTGGAGCGGGGAAGGAGCCGGTCGAGCGCGATTCCCTCTACGAGACCGTGCGCACGTTCGAGGGATACGAGCCCAAGCCACAGGCCGCGCCGGTACGCCCCCAGGGCCCGGCGCCACAGGGAGCGCTCTTCCAGATTGCCCATCGTCCCCGTGCGGCCGCCCGATCGAGGGCACCGGTGGCAACGGTCGTGGATGGGGCCGAATGAGAATCGGCCGCATCGGCTACATCAACTGCGCGCCGGTGTACGGTGCGATCGACCGCGGAGTCGTGGCGCTTCCCCAGGGCGCCGCGCTCATCACGGGGACCCCGGCCGAACTGAACGATCTGCTGGTCGCGGGCGAGCTCGACGTCAGCGTCATCAGTGCCATCGAGTACGCGCGCCATGCAAAGGAGCTCCTGCTCCTGCCGGAGCTTGCCATCTCGTGCGATGGCCCTGTCCGCAGCGTGGCCTTGTTCTCGAGACGTCCCGTCACAGATCTTGGCAATCACACCGTGTTGCTCAGCGCTGCTTCACGCACGTCGGTGGCGTTGCTCGAGCTGCTCTGCCGCGATGTCTGGAAGATCAAACCGAAGTTCGCGGAGGCGCGAGCGGAAGCTCAGGACCTCGATGCGCTCGCGGCGCTCCCTCACGAAGCCGTCCTCGTGATCGGCGACGCGGCGCTGTCCCTCGCCGCGCGCCGTACCTACGCCCATCGTTACGATTTAGGTGAAGAGTGGAAGCGCTGGACGGGCCTGCCCTTCGTCTTCGCTGTCTGGGCCGCGCGTCGGGTAGCGAGCCCCGCCGCCGTGCGGCGGGGACACCAAACCCTGCTCGCCTCCCGCGCCTGGGGTCTCGCGCACCTCGACGACCTCGCTGCCGACGCGTCGCGCGCAACCGGTGTCGCCGTTGCAGCATGCCGCGAGTACCTCGGCGGACTCGACTACGCCCTTACGTATAAGCATCTCGCCGGTCTGACGGATTTCTTCCGCCGGCTGGCGGCACACGGCATCGTGCCGGACGGGTCGCTTCAATTCCTGCAGGTGGCGTGATGGTCGACCGCACGACGCCCGAGTTTCGATCCTACCTCGAGCTGTACGAGAAGGCATCGCTGCACGAGCTCGGCCGCCTCGCTGACGACGCACGCTGGAAGCTGCATCCGGAAAACGCCGTGACGTACATCATCGATCGAAACATCAACTACACCAACGTCTGCGTCGCGGACTGCAAATTCTGCGCGTTCTATCGCCGGCCCAAACATCCCGACGGCTACCTGCTGTCGTACGAAGAAATCGGCCGCAAGATCGACGAGCTGAAATCGATCGGCGGCGTGCAGATTCTGATGCAGGGCGGCCACAATCCCTATCTCCCGTTCGAGTGGTACCTCGATCTGCTCCGGTACATCAAGCGGCACCACCCGATTCACATCCACGGCTTCTCGCCATCGGAAGTCGATTTCTTCGCGGGCCGGTTCGGCATGACGATCGAGGAAGTCATCAGGGCGTTGATGGCGGCGGGACTCGACTCGATCCCCGGCGGCGGTTGAAGACGTCAGTGACGATGATGTACGGAATTGGTGAGACGCTCGCGGATCGCATCGAGCATCTGTTTCGCGTGCGCGAGGTGCAGCGAGCGACGGGCGGCTTCACGGCATTCATCTGCTGGCCGCTCCAGCCGGAGAACTCGGAGCTGTCGCACATTCCGAAGACCGACGCGGTGACCTACCTTAAGACGCAGGCAATCGCGCGCATCGTGCTGGAGAACGTCCCCAACATCCAGGCGTCGTGGGTGACGATGGGTATGAAGGTGGGGCAGGTGGCCCTCCGCTTCGGCGCTAACGACTTTGGCTCGCTCATGATGGAAGAGAACGTCGTGTCGTCGGCGGGTACGACGTATCGCACGACCTTGAGTGAGATGCAGCGGCTCATCGCTGATGCGGGCTACACGCCCAAGAAACGCAAACAGGACTACACCATCCTGGAAGACGCCGCGTGAAACGGGAAACGGGACACGGGATACGGGATATGTCGTGACCGACGTATTGATTCTCGTCGGATCGGAATCCGATAAACCGCGGATCGAGCCCGCGTTCGAGATCCTGTCCAAAGCGGGCGTCTCCTACGAATTCCATGCGTCGTCCGCGCACCGCCAGCCCGATCAGACCGGCGAGCTGGTCAAGACCGCCCGCAAGAAGGGATTCAAGATTGTAATCGCGGGTGCCGGCCTGTCTGCCGCGCTTCCCGGATTTGCGGCTTCGCTCACCGACCTGCCCGTGATTGGCGTCCCATTCGCCGTGGGCCCGCTGAATGGCCTCGACGCGCTGCTCGCGACAGTGCAGGTACCGCCCGGCGTTCCCGTGGCCACCGTCGGCATCGACAATGCCAAGAACGCGGCGCACCTCGCGATTCGCATTCTGAAGGGCCCGTCCTGACGTGCGCGTCGGCATCGGCTACGACTCCCATCCCTTCGCCAAGGGGCGGAAGCTCATTCTCGGCGGCGTCGAGATTCCTCATGCGAAGGGGCTTGCCGGCCATTCCGACGCCGATGCCGTAGCGCACGCCGTCACCGATGCGATCCTCGGCGCGGCGGGTTTAGGCGACATTGGGCGCATGTTTCCGAACAACGACCCGCGCTGGAAAGACGCCAACTCGATCGATCTGTTGAACAAAGCCTTCCTGAAGGTGGTCGAAGCCGGCTTCCAGTTCGTGCACGCCGATGTGACGGTGATTGTCGAGGAGCCCAAGCTGGCGCCACACCTCGACGCCATGGAAGAACGGCTCGCCGAGGCTCTGCTCGCCGGACCAGCGCATGTCTCGGTGAAGGCCAAGACGAACGAGGGCATGGGCTGGATCGGCAAGGGTGAGGGCATCGCCGTCATGGCGGTCGCCACGCTGGCCGAGCGAGGACTGTCGGTCACCTGACGGACTTTATTGCTGGTTTAGAGCAGCTCCCGCCGGCGCCGCTCTACGGGCTGATCACCGCCCTCGCTGCCATCGAAAACCTCTTCCCACCAGTCCCTGCGGACGTGTCGGTCGCGCTCGGTGCGTTTCTCGCCGGGCGCGGGACGATGAACGCCTGGCTGGTCTTCTTCCTCACGTGGGCGGCGAATGCTGGATCGGGCGCGGTGGTCTACGCGCTGGCCCGCCGCCACGGCGTGACGCTGTTCCGCGGTGTGCTCGGCGAGCGCATCTTCTCAGAGAAAATCGTCGCGCATATCGAGATGCAGTACCGCCGGCACGGTGCCTACGGGATCTTCCTCTCGCGCCTGCTTCCAGTGTGGCGCGGCGTCGTGATGCCGTTCGCCGGGATCGCGCGGGTGCCGCCGTGGCGCGCCCTGCTGCCCATGGCGCTTGCGTCCGGCGCCTATTACGGAGCGCTGATCTATCTCGTGAGCAGGCTGGGCACCGATCTGGACCAGGTGTTGCGCGCGCTCAGCCACGTGAACGCCGCGCTCGCGATCGTCGCGGCAGGAGTGGTGCTACTGATAGCGCTATGGATCATCCTACGACGCCGTCGGATCTAGCGAGAGCGTTTCACCTCGAGCGCTTTCGCGACTATCTCGCGCTCGAGGCCGGTAACAGCGGACATACGGTCTCCAGTTACCTCCGCGACATCAGTCGTTTGTCGGAATACGCGGCGACGCAGCGTACGACACGGCCCGAACAGCTCTCGGCGTCCCAGCTCCGCGAGTTCATCTACTTTCTCAAAGATTTAGGGCTCGCGCCGACGACGATTCGGCGGCAGATCTCGGCGATCCGCACGTACTTCAAGTTTCTGGTAGGGGAAGGGATCGCCGCGCGCGATCCCAGCGAGCGCGTGGAATCCCCCAAGCGCTGGCGCACCCTGCCGGCCGTCCTCACGGTCGCGGAGATCGATAAGCTGCTCGCCGCACCGAACACGGATGAGCCGCGCGCGATCCGCGATCGCGCGCTGCTCGAGTTCGCGTACGCGACCGGCGTACGGGTGTCGGAGCTCGTGGCGCTCAAGCTGCAGGACATCATGTTCGAAGAAGGTATCGCGCGAGTTTTCGGCAAGGGCGCGAAGGAGCGCCTGATCCCCGTGGGACGAAGAGCGCTGGGAGCCGTGTCGCTGTACGCACGAGAAATCCGCCCCACGCTCGACCGCGGCAAAGGGCGGGGGATCTTGTTTCTCAATGCCCGCGGAACTCCGTTGTCACGCGTCGGCGCGTGGGGCGTCATCAAAGCGACCGCCAAGCGGGCGGGGTTGGCCAAACGTGTGACACCACACACGCTGCGACATACTTTCGCTACTCATCTGCTCGAGGGTGGCGCCGATCTCCGCGCGGTGCAGGAGATGCTCGGTCATGCCGACCTGGCGACGACTCAACTCTACACCCATGTCGACCGCGAATACCTCCGCACCGTTCACAAGAGCTACCACCCTCGCGCCTGACTAGCGGCCAGTCGCAGCTCCGCGCTCTCCGCTCAGGAAGGCGGCGATCGCCGCGGCTTCCGCATCGCTCAATCCAAGATCGGGCATGATCTGCGATGCCGGATTCGTGATCTTCTGGAGGACGTATTGGCGCGTGAGGCGCCCCCCGTCTAGGTCCGGTCCGACTTTGAGATGATTGTTGTCGTCGCTAGCATCCGCGCTCGCATGACAGATCGTGCACCCCTTGGCGACGAACAGCATTCGCCCGCGGTCGGCGGCACCCATCGCGGGCCGCTTCGTGCCGGTGGCCACAACGATCTGAGGCAAGAGATTCAATTCGCTGCTTCCCCAACCGCTCTTGATCGTGAGCAAGAGCGGACCGGTTGACGGGGCCGTGAACGTCGCGGCGTAGGTTCCCGTAGCAGGCCGTGGCACGGCCGGAATGGTCTCCTTCCTTCCGCTGCCCGCCCCCACGAGCAATTCAGGTTGGAGGCCGTTCAACAGCGTTCTCCCGTGTTGTCGAACCTGGAATTCGATCGTGTACTGCTGACCGGCGACGAAATACTCCGGCACATCCATCACCGTCACTACCGCCCATCCGCCCATCGCACTTAACCCTCCGACGAGGATCGTCGCGAATTTCAGCATGGCGCCTCCCTGGGACTTGGGTGTATCTGAAACGGTCTTCTGTGGGATGCCGGCGGGGCACCAGCCGTTTAAGCCACTCCTGTGGAAGTTCGCTAGGGCCGAGTACATTCGAGGCATGCTGTTCGTCCTCGACAACTACGATTCGTTTACCTACAACCTGGTTCAGTATCTCGGCGAGCTAGGGGAAGAGCCGGTTGTCTATCGCAACGACGCGCTCAGCGTCGCCGACGTGCTCGCGCTCAAACCCACCGCGGCCGTGTTGTCGCCGGGGCCCAAAACACCCGCCCAAGCAGGCATCCTGGTCCCGCTCGTCCGTGCCCTGGCGGGAAAAGTGCCGATCCTCGGCGTCTGCCTCGGTCATCAGGCGATCGGCGAGGCATTCGGCGGCAGGATCGTGCGCGCGCCGCGGCTCATGCACGGAAAGACGTGTCCGATTGTGCATAGCGACGACGAGCTGTTCGAGGGCATTCCCAGCCCGTTCACCGCGATGCGCTATCACTCCCTGGTTGTAGAGCCCGCTTCGCTTCCTCCTGCGCTCGTGGTCACCGCCATGAGCGCCGACCGCCAGGGCACGGGAGACGCCTCGGAGATCATGGCAATGAAGCATCGTGATCATCCGACCTACGGCGTCCAATTCCATCCCGAATCGATCGGGACGGAGCACGGGAAGCGCATTCTCGAGAATTTCCTTCGCGTCGTAAGATCAACTAGCGTAGTCACATGATCGCGGCGGCGGCCTCGGCCTAGACTGCACGGCACGGATTTTGTATCTTCCTCCGTGCCCGTCCTTGGCGTGATTCCTGCACGGCTGGGCTCCAGCCGGCTCCCTCGCAAGCCACTGCTGCCACTGGCTGGCGATCCCCTGATCCTCCACGTCACTCGCCGCATCGCTGAGCTGCGCGTCTGCGACCGACTTGTAGTCGCGACCGATGCGCGCGAAATCGCGAACGTTGTGGAGCACGCCGGGTTCGAGGCCGTGCTGACCTCTCCCGATCACGCGTCGGGTACGGAGCGTGTCGCGGAAGTTGTTGCCAAAGCGTCGTTTAGCAGCTTCGACGCGATTCTGAACGTGCAAGGGGACGAGCCATTTGTTGCTCCCGCCGCGGTCCGGGGAGCGCTGGTGTGTCTCGAGCGCGGCGACCCCGTGGGAACGGCCGCCGGCGATCTCGACCCCACGCTCGCCGCGGATCCCAGTCGCGTGAAGGTTGTCGTCGATGCATATGGGCGGGCTCTGTATTTCTCGCGAGCACCGATCCCGTTCGATCGTGATCACAGCGGAAAAGTCGTCTACCATCAGCATGTGGGCGTCTACGCGTACACGCGCGAAGCGCTGCAGCGCTGGGTACAGTTGGCGCCCGTCCCCGAAGAGCAGTGGGAACGACTCGAGCAGCTCAGGCCCTTGCTGCACGGGATTCCCATCGGCGTGACGTTGTTCGACGGTCCGGCGGCTCCCGGAATTGATACGCCGGCAGACCTTTCGTGGGCGGAAGCGGAGTTTACTCGCCAAATGAGGGAGGTGAGTCCGTGAGCTCGACGAAATACATCTTCGTGACCGGCGGCGTGGTCAGCTCGCTCGGCAAAGGCATTGCAGCCGCCTCGCTCGGCCGGCTGCTCGCCGAGCGGGGGCTGAAGGTCACGATTCAGAAGTTCGATCCCTACATCAACGTCGACCCCGGCACGATGTCCCCGTTTCAGCACGGCGAAGTCTACGTGACCGACGACGGCGCAGAGACCGATCTCGACCTCGGCCATTACGAGCGGTTCATCGACCGCTCGCTGTCACAGGTGAACAACGTAACGACGGGGCGGATCTATCTCTCCGTCATTACCAAGGAGCGCCGCGGCGAATACCTCGGCTCGACGGTGCAGGTGATTCCCCACATCACCGACGAGATCAAGAGCGCGATTCGCCGGCTCGCGCCCGACCACGACGTGGTCATCACCGAGATCGGCGGCACGGTCGGCGACATCGAGTCGCTGCCGTTCCTCGAAGCGATCCGGCAATTCCGCCAGGAAGTCGGCCGCGACAACACGCTCTTCATTCATCTCACGCTGGTCCCATTTATCGCCGCGACCGCGGAGCTCAAGACGAAACCGACACAGCACTCCGTCCGCGAGCTCATGCAGATCGGAATCCAGCCCGACATTCTCGTTTGCCGTACCGAGCGACCGCTCTCTGAGGATCTGAAGCGCAAGATCGCGCAGTTCTGCAACGTCGATTTTGGTTGCGTGGTCGAGAGTCCCGACGTGAAATCGATCTACGAGATCCCGCTCAAACTGCACCAGCAGGGACTCGATAAGGAAGTGTGCGCGCGGCTGCACCTCGAGACGAAAGAGCCTGACCTCCGCGGCTGGGCGGCGATGGTCGACAAAATCCTCAAGCCGCCGAAGCAGGTCCGCATCGCGGTCGTCGGCAAGTACACGGAACTGGCTGACAGCTACAAGAGCATTCATGAGGCGTTGGTGCACGGCGGCATCGCCAACGAGGCCAGCGTGCGGATCGAGTGGATCGCGTCCGATCGCTTCACCGATCAGGAAACCGCCGCCGAGCTCCTCGCCCCGTACGACGGATTGCTCGTGCCCGGGGGCTTCGGGGTGCGCGGCGTGGAAGGGATGCTCGAGGCGATCCGCTGGGCGCGCGAGCACAAGCTACCGTTCTTCGGAATCTGCCTCGGCCTTCAGACGGCGATCATCGAATTCGCGCGTAACGTCTGCAAGATTCCTGATACGAACTCCAGCGAGTTCGCCCCCGAATGCGAAAACCCGGTGATCGCGCTGATGCGGTCGCAGGAAGGCATTCAGGAGATGGGCGGCACGATGCGGCTCGGCGCCTATCCCTGCCGGTTGCGTCCCGGTTCGCGGGTCGCGCAGGCCTACACCGCCACGGAAGTGAGCGAGCGCCATCGCCACCGGTACGAGGTGTCGAACGCCTACCGCGATGTGTTGGCGGAGTACGGCCTGCGCGCTTCGGGACTGTCGCCTGACGGCTCGCTGGTCGAGATGATCGAATTGCCCGAGCATCCATGGTTCATCGGCTGTCAGTTCCATCCGGAGCTGAAGTCGCGGCCGATGCGCCCGCATCCGCTGTTTGCGGGATTCGTGGGCGCCGCGCTCGAGCATCGCAAGCTGCGTCCACACGATGCAGTCTCACGCGAGCTCGCGGAGCTCACCGACTGATATGCCGCCGCGGTTCGCTGCTGATAGCAGCCCGTTTCTCATCGCGGGCCCCTGCGTCGTCGAATCGGATGACCTCAATGTCAGAGTTGGCGAGGCGCTGGCGGAGCTCGCGCTCAAGCTCGGCATCGCGGTCATCTACAAGGCGTCGTTCGACAAGGCCAACCGTTCGCGGCTGAACGCGCCGCGCGGCCCGGGCCTCGAGGCTGGGCTTCGCGCGTTGGAGCGCGTCCGCAGCGCCACGGGACTGCCGATTCTCACGGACGTGCACGACCCGTCGCA
Organism: Gemmatimonadetes bacterium 13_2_20CM_2_65_7; assembly: GCA_001915025.1. GTDB lineage: Bacteria > Gemmatimonadota > Gemmatimonadetes > Gemmatimonadales > GWC2-71-9 > 20CM-2-65-7. Next base: position 5,149 of record MNDR01000037.1, on the reverse strand, counting down.
GGTGCCCATCGCCGCTCGAGTAGCCGACGTCCTTCAGATCCCCGCCTTCCTCTGCCGCCAAACCGATCTCTTGCTCGCCGCCGGGAAGGCCGGGCGGCCCGTGAACATCAAGAAGGGGCAGTGGATGGCGCCGGAGGATATGCGCGGCGCGGTCGAGAAGGTGCGCGCCGGCGGAGCACCCGAAATCGCCGTCACCGAGCGCGGCACGTTCTTCGGCTACGGCGATCTGGTCGTCGATATGCGGAGTTTTCCGCGGCTGCAGGAGGCCTGCAAGACGCCCGTGATCTTTGACGCCACACATTCCGTGCAGCAGCCGGGGCAGGGCGTCGATGGCTCGAGCGGCGGACAGCGCCGCTTCATACCCACGCTGCTGTACGCCGCGGCGGCCGCCGGAGCCGATGGCTTCTTCCTCGAGACGCATCCTGACCCCGCGCGGGCGCCGTCCGACGGACCCAACATGGTGCCGCTCGACCAGCTCGCGGGAATTGTCGGCCTCGCGGTCGAGATCTGGCAGCGGGCGGGGGCGCGGGGGAAGGAGACGGTGCGTGCGTAAGCTGGCACCGGCCTCGGAGCGACTGGTCGAGCGTGGCAAGCGCGTCCTCGCGCTGGAGGCGGCAGCCGTCCGGCAGCTCGCCGACAATCTCGATGTCGCGTTCGCCCGCGCGGTGGAAATCCTGGCGGCCGCCAAGGGGCGCGTCATCGTCTCGGGCGTCGGCAAGTCGGGACTCATCGCCCGCAAGATCGCCGCGACGTTCACGTCGACCGGCACGCCCGCGATGTTCCTCCATCCCGTCGACTCACTGCACGGCGACCTCGGCATCGTCAGCCGGGACGATGTCGCCGTCGTCCTGTCGAAGAGTGGTGCGTCCGACGAGTTGTTCGGCCTGGTCAGTCAACTGAAGCGCCTAGGGGTACCCATCATCGCGCTCACATCCTGGCGGCCGCCAAGGGGCGCGTCATCGTCTCGGGCGTCGGCAAGTCGGGACTCATCGCCCGCAAGATCGCCGCGACGTTCACGTCGACCGGCACGCCCGCGATGTTCCTCCATCCCGTCGACTCACTGCACGGCGACCTCGGCATCGTCAGCCGGGACGATGTCGCCGTCGTCCTGTCGAAGAGTGGTGCGTCCGACGAGTTGTTCGGCCTGGTCAGTCAACTGAAGCGCCTAGGGGTACCCATCATCGCGCTCACGGGTGATGCAGACTCGCCGCTCGGCCGCCAAGCGACGGTCGTCCTCGATGCATCGGTGACCGAAGAGGCGTGCCCGGAGACGCTCGCTCCAACCGCCAGCACGACCGTGGCACTCGCGTTAGGCGATGCACTCGCGGTGACTTTACTCGAAGTCAAAGGATTCCGGCGCGAAGACTTCGCCGCGCTCCACCCGGGCGGCGTCCTCGGCCGCAAACTGCTGCTGCGCGTCGCCGACGTGATGCTGACCGAGCACCTGCCGACGCTCACGCCGGATCGGCCGATGCGCGAGTGCGTGATGCTGCTCGCCGAAAAGCGCGGCACGGTCGCCATCGTCGAGCAAGACGGCAACGGTAAACTCGTCGGCGTGGTAACGGCCGGCGACCTGACACGGCTGATGGAGCGGACGGATCGATTTCTCAACATCCCAGTGGGCGAGGTCATGACCAAGACGCCCAAGTCGACCACCGCCGAGGAGCTCGCGGCGGCCGCGGTCAGTCTGATGGAACGTCACGGCATCATGGCTCTGCCGGTACTCGACGCCGACAAGAAGGTCGTGGGGATCGTGCATTTGCACGATTTGATGAAGGCTGGCGCCGTATGAGACGTCCGCTGATGCTGGCGCTGGTTCTCTCCGCAGCGTGCCGAAACGGTACCCGAGTCACCGCGACCCAGGCCGCCCTCGACAGCGCCGACCAAGTATTGATCGGCATGACGCACTACGTCACGCAAGAGGGGATTCTGCGCGCGCGGGTCCAGGCCGACACGGCGTATTTCTACTCCGGCACGCAGCGCGCCGAGCTGCGCAATGTGCACGTCACGTTCTACGATGTCACCGGAAGGGCGACGTCGACGCTGACATCCAAGGAAGGCACGCATCATTGGCGGACGGGTGACATGCAGGCGCGCGGCACCGTGGTCGTCATCCGCGACAAGGATGGCGGCACGATGCGCACCGAGGTGATGGACTACAATCAGTCAAGGAACCAGGTCAGTTCCGACAAGCCGTTCGTCTTCGATGCACCGGAGCGGCATGCCAAGGGTGATGGATTCACTTCAGACCCTGAGTTCAAGAACATCACGGCCAAGCGTCCGCACGGCACCGGCGGGCAGTTCATCCTTCCCAATCAATGATGCCGTTGTTCGCCGCCGTTCTTCTGCTCCAGCAGCCTGCCTCCGGTGACACCGCCACCGGACGGCCCTGCCGAGTCGCCGTGGACTCGATGGGGCATTATCACGAGACCACGAATGCGGCGGGCGACAAAGTTTCCAACGGCGGCGGCGGCGTGCGCGCGCACTGCGACGGCACCAACACCAGGATTTCCGCCGACAGCTTTGCGCATTACGGCGCGCTCGGCCGGCTCGATCTCATCGGCAAGGTACAGATCCGTGATACGGGGTTGGCCCTCGATTCGCATCTCGCGTGGTACTTCCTGCGCGACGAGCGGCTCGAGGCTCATAATAACGTTATCGCTGTGAACCGGCGCACCGGGTCGGTGTTACGCGGACCCAACCTGAAGTACTGGCGCGCGGCGAAGGGGATCCGCGACACCGTAGAGATGTACGCGACATCGCGGCCTACCGTCGAATATCGACAACGGGCGACCGGTGACTCTGCGGCCCAAGAACCGTACATCATCGTCGCCGACCGCATCCGCTTTAAGGGCGACGACCGCATGTGGGCCGGCGGCAGGGTCACCATCGATCGCAGCGACTTCGCTTCGCGCTCCGATTCCATGATGATGGACCAGACGCAGGGGTTCGGCGTACTCGTGGGCACACCGAGCGTCGAGGGGAAGGGACGCGCCGGCGCGGGCGAAGCGGGCAAAGGCTACACATTGGTCGGCACGCGCATCGAGCTGGCGCTCCAGCAGCGCGACATCCGTGGCGTCAAGGCGCTGGGACACGGCAAGGCGACGGGGGCCGATTGGACGCTCACCGCTGACACGATCCAACTCATGATTGCCAGCAAGCTGCTCCAGCAGACGTTCGCCTGGGGCGACTCGAGCCGTCCTCACGCCATCTCGACACTGTACACGATCCAGTCCGACTCGATGGCCATCGATTCCCCGGGTGAGGTGCTGACGGAATCGCGGTCGTTTCGCCATGCGTTCTCCACCGCGAAGCGCGACTCCACGACTCTGCTGTCCCAAACCGACTGGATCACCGGGGACTCGTTGACGGCGCGCTTCGTCCAGGAGCTCGACTCCACGACGCACCGCCAGCGATCGCGCCTGCGTATCATCCTGGCGCGTGGATCGGCCCGGGCGTTGACGCATCATCCCGATCCGAAAGACACCACGAAAGCGGGGCCCGCGATCAACTACTCCCGTGGCGATCGCATCACCGTGGCCATGTTGCGCGATCGCATCGATCACGTGGAGGTCGCCGGCAAGGCCGATGGCGTGCATCTCGAACCGCGGCCGCCGATCGTCGCGGACAGCGTGAAACGGGCGCGGACGGACACGCTCCGGACGTCGCCGGCCCCCACGACCCCATGACCGGTCTGGACAGGTTCGCCGATCTGTTTGCCACGCGCGACTCGTCGCTCGCGCTGGCGGCGGCGGCGTTGACGCGCATTGCAGACGACAGTGGGCGCGCGACGTTCAGCGACCTTGCGGTCGCCTACCGCGAGGAATTCCTGAAACTGCGGGCGCACGCGAAGGGGGAGGCGCAGGACGCGGGCAGTCTCTCGGTCGACGACGCGCGCGCGTACCTCGCCACCTCCGTGCTGCCGCGTCTGGCGATGCTCAAGCTGATCGTCCTGCCGATGGGCGCCCTCTGGGGTGACGTGCCCGTCGCCTTCGCGCCCGATGTCTGGGCCAGCATGCCGAGCGACCGCGTCTCCGCCTCGGCACATTTCCTCGAGCTGGCCGAAGAAACGGTCGCGCGCAGCGAATCGGTGAGCGGCGAGCATCCGGTCGTGCGCGGTGGCAGCCGCCTCGAAGCCCAACACCTGGTGAAGGCCTATAAGGGACGGCGCGTTGTCAACAACGTGTCGCTGGATCTCGCGCAGGGGGAAATCGTCGGCTTGCTCGGGCCGAACGGAGCGGGGAAGACCACCTCCTTCTATATGATCACAGGGCTGATCCGGCCGGACGAAGGCCGAATTCTCATGGACAGCCGCGACATCACGGCGCTCCCCATGTATCAGCGGGCGCGGTCGGGAATCGGCTATCTGGCTCAGGAGCCATCGATTTTTCGCAAGCTGACGGTCGAGGAGAACGTGCTCGCCATCCTCGAGACGTTGAATCTCGATGACCTCGAACGGAGGAAACGACTCGAGACGCTGCTCGACGAGCTCGCCATCAAGCATCTGCGCCATCAGAAAGCCTACCAGCTCTCGGGTGGCGAGCGGCGGCGGCTCGAGATCACGCGCGCGCTCGTGACCGACCCGAAGTTCCTGCTGCTCGACGAGCCGTTCGCGGGCGTCGACCCGATCGCCGTCAACGACATTCAGACGATCGTCGCCGGACTCCGGCACCACGGCATCGGCGTGCTGATCACCGACCACAACGTCGAGCAGACGCTCGACATCGTGGACCGCGCGTACATCATGTTCGAGGGCCGCGTGCAGGTTGCCGGCACGGTGCGGCAGCTCGTCTTCGACGACCGCGTCGCGTCCCTCTATCTCGGTCCGACGCTCACCACGCGCCTGAGGGCGCGGCTGTCCCCCGCGGCATGAAGACCGGCCTGCATCAGCACACCGCGCTGCGGCAAGACCTGCGGATCAATCCACGCCTGTATCAGGCGATGGATCTCCTGTACATGCCGCTGCTGGACCTGGAGCAGCATCTGAAGCAGGAGCTCCTGGGCAATCCATTTCTCGAGCTGATCGAGCCGGAGGAGGAAGTCCAGGCGACCGCCGCGGACCAGCAACAGAACAAACCGGAGAAGGAAGCGAAGGCGGAGGACGGGCCCGACTGGGAGAGTATCCTCCTCGAGGATCGCACCGAGCACG
>MNDR01000075.1 GCA_001915025.1 Gemmatimonadetes bacterium 13_2_20CM_2_65_7 | reverse complement strand
CACCTGATCGACGACCTCACCGTCGCCGAGAATCTCGCGATGCCGCTGTCGTACCGCGACGTGAAGGCCGACGATCGCGAGGCCGCGGTAGCCGACACGCTCGATCGCTTCGGCATGGTGGCCAAAAAGAATCTCTATCCCCGCCAGCTCTCCGGTGGCCAGCAGCAGCTCGTGGCGGTCGCGCGCGCGGTGATTCACAGGCCCGCGCTGCTGCTCGCCGACGAGCCGACCGGGAATCTGCACTCGACTCAGGGGAAGGACATCATGGGACTGTTCCGCGAGCTCAACGCGGCCGGCACGACGATCGTGCAGGTCACGCACTCGGAGGACAACGCAAAATACGGGAAGCGCGTGATACAGCTGAGGGATGGGTGGATTGTTGACTGACGGGGCCTGGGGCTTGGGGCTTAGGGCTTGGGGTTTAGGGACTGGGTCCTAGGGTGCCGACCTGAAAGACTATTTTGGAGGGCCGAGAGCATGCGGCCTAGCTCACGACAGCGTTCGAGGAGCGCATCGGCCGATGAACCCTCAATGAACCCGAGGCGCACACTTATCAGCAACTGGCATTCGATCTCGGTCAGAGATCCGGCCGCTATTACGAGAAACCGCCGGTAATCAGCCCGCGATCGTGTATGGCCCTCGGCGATGTTTGAGGCGACCGAGACTCCCGCTCGACGGAGCTGTGCAACAAGTCCGTATCGCTCGGTCACCGGAAACGTGGCCGTTGCTCGGTAGAGGTTCTCGATGAGATCGGTAGCCCGCTGCCACACACGAAGATCACGGTAGCTTTTTATGGAAGGACTGGGCGTTGGCTCGCTTGGCATGTTGCAGTCTTTGCCCGAGAGCATTCAGACGCACCATCAAAATCGCACGGTGCGGAGCGGATTCGCGCTCACTTACCCCCCAAGCCCTAGGCCCCAGGCCCCAAGCACCCTAGCCCCCAGGCCCCAGGCCCTCAAACTTGAACAGCATGCTCGCTCGCGCACCACGTCTCCTCGTAGCTGACGATCAACCAGATATCCTCGAAGCCCTGAAGCTCCTCCTCAAGGGCGAAGGCTTCGACGTAGAGACCGCAGCCTCTCCCCGCGCCGTGCTGGCCGCCGTCGAGGCGCGTGACTTCGACGCGCTGCTCGTGGACATGAACTACACCCGCGATACGACGTCGGGCGCTGAAGGGCTCGACCTGCTATCCCGCGTCCAGGGACTGGAGACCCCACCCCCGGTCGTGGTGATGACGGCGTGGGGCAGCATCGACGGCGCGGTCGAGGCGATGCGGCGCGGCGCGCGCGATTACGTCGAGAAGCCGTGGGACAACCGGCGGCTGCTGAGCACGCTGCGGACCCAGGTGGAGCTAGGGCGCGCATTGCGCAGGAGCCATCGCCTCGAGATCGAGACGCGCACGCTGCGCAAAGAAGGTCTGCCGGAGTTGATCGCCGAGTCGCCGGCAATGCAGCCGGTCCTGCGACTGATGGAGCGCGTCGGCCCCTCGGACGCGAACGTGCTCATCCTCGGTGAGCATGGCACGGGGAAGGAGGTCGTGGCGCGCTGGCTGCACGCGGCGTCGGCACGGGTGGACCGGCCGCTGATCGCGGTGAACCTGGGCGGCATCCCGGATGGGCTGTTCGAAAGCGAGCTGTTCGGGCACGTGCGTGGCGCATTCACAGACGCGAAGACCGATCGCATCGGGCGCTTCGAGCTCGCCGAGGGCGGCACCCTGTTCCTCGACGAGATCGCGAATCTGCCGCTGCCGCAGCAGGCGAAGCTGCTCCGCGTGCTCGAGACGGGCGAGTACGAGCGCGTGGGCGCGTCGCGCGCACGGCGCGCCGACGTCCGCGTCGTCGCGGCCACCAACGCCGACATCCAAGCGGAGGTGAAATCCGGCCGCTTCCGCGAAGATCTGCTGTTTCGTCTCAATACGGTCGAGATCCGGCTCCCGCCGCTGCGCGAGCGGAGCGCCGATGTCCCGCTGCTGGCCGCGCATTTCCTGCGCCGCTACGCCGCCCGCTACCGCAAGGCGGCGAAGGAATTCGCGCCGGATGGGATGGAGCAGTTGCTCCGCCATTCGTGGCCCGGCAATGTGCGGGAGCTCGATCACGCGGTCGAGCGGGCGGTCATCATGACGGAGGGCGGTCCGGTGCGGGCCCGAGACTTCGGACTGGGCGGTGGCGGGGACGGCGCGGGCGCGGCGGCGCTCGATCAGATGAGCCTGGAAGATGTCGAGCGCCTGCTGATTCAGAAAGCGCTTACACGCGCGGCGGGCAACGTGAGCGATGCGGCGAAGGCCCTCGGCCTCTCGCGCAGCGCGCTGTACCGCCGGCTCAAACGGCATGGCCTCTAAGCGCGGTCAGAGGCACGAGCGGCGCGTATTCTGGCTCGCGTTGCTGGGTGGCTTTCCGGCGGTCGCGCTCGCGCTCGGTCTACTCTGGTTCGGCGACTTCGCGCCTCGCACACAGTGGACACTGACGCTCGTCGTCGCGGGAGTTTGGCTCGCCTGCGCGGCCGTCGTGCGAGAGCAGGTCGTGCGGCCGCTTCAGACCGTCTCGAACGTGCTCGCCGCGCTGCGCGAGCGCGATTACACGCTCCGCGCCCGGGGGGCGAATCCCGACGATGCGCTCGGATTGCTGCTCCTCGAGCTGAACAGTCTGGGCGACGATCTGCGCGCGCAGCGGCTCGGCGCCCTGGAAGCAACCGCGCTGCTCCGCCGTGTGATGGAGGAGATCGACGTCGCCATCTTCGCGTTCGACGCCGCTGAGACGCTTCGCCTGGTGAACCCCAGCGGCGCGGCGCTGGTCGGCCATGCACCCGAGCAGCTGCTGGGCCGCGACGCAGCGAGCCTCGGTCTCGCCGGCCCGCTCACCGGCGAGGCGCCGCGCGTCGATCCGCTCACGTTTCCCGGCCGCAGCGGGCGTTGGGAAATACGGCGCGGCACGTTCCGGCAGAGCGGCCTACCGCACCAGCTGCTGGTGCTCACTGATGTGAGCCGCGCGCTCAGCGACGAAGAGCGACAGGCGTGGAGGCGCCTTGTTCGCGTCCTGAGTCACGAGCTCAACAACTCCCTCGCGCCCATCAAATCCATCGCCGACAGCCTGCTTGCGGTCATCACGCGCGAGCCTCAGCCACCCGACCAACGCGAGGACCTCCGCAAAGGGCTCGGTGTGATCGCGAGCCGCTCGGAGTCGCTCAGCCGCTTGATGGCGGCGTATGCGCGACTGGCGCGGCTGCCGCCACCACGGCTCGAGACTGTCGCGATTGAGCATTGGGTGCGACGCGTGGTGGCATTGGAGACGCGCCGTCCAGTCGCGATACATCCCGGGCCCGACGTAACGATCCAGGCGGATGGCGGACAGCTCGATCAGCTCTTGATCAACCTCGTGCGCAACGCGGTGGATGCCACGCTTGAAGGAAATGGGGCGGTGGAGGTCGGCTGGGAAAAGCGAAACGGCCAGCTCGATGTCTGGGTGCGTGACGAGGGCGCCGGCCTCGCCGACACCGCCAACTTGTTCGTGCCATTCTACACGACCAAACCAGACGGCTCAGGGATCGGTCTCGCGCTCTCGCGGCAGATCGCGGAGGCGCACGGCGGAGCGCTGACCCTGTCCAACCGGACGGCGGGGCACGGTTGCGAGGCCCGGCTGTCGCTCCCGCTTACCGGTCGCGAGGGATCATAGGCCCGACGCCACTAACGCGACCGAGCGTCGGCACCTGCGCGCCGATGCCCTCCTCGCCGAAGAACTGGGCATCCGCCTCGGCGACTTCCTCCGCCCGGCGCGGGCGGCTCGTTCGCGTTCGCCGATCCCGACGCGCGCCTAGGGTTTGGGGCGCCCTTCCTTAGCCAACGCCGTTAGTCAGGGGTCGCGGAGGGGAGGGTGTTACTCCTCTCACGACGAACGCCTGTTAACCTGCTGTCCTTGACTTCGTATGATGGACCGGGCGCGTCCCAACGTACCCAGACCGTACCGGAGGCGGGGGCGGCTTCCGAGCCTAGGCCGGAACTCGTTGCGACAGGCGGATCTGCGGAGCTCCCGAGGCAGGACTCGAACGAGGCAGGACTCGAACCTGCGACCCGCCGGTTAACAGCCGGCTGCTCTACCAACTGAGCTACTCGGGAATGAGGCGCGAAATATCGCGGCTCAGGGCCGGGAGTTCAACGTCGCGACCTCGCCCGCTTCGGCCTGGGCCTCTGCCACCACCGCCAAGACCATCCCTCCAAGAATCAACCCCGCCCCCAATCCCTGGATGAGGGAAAACTCCTCTCCCCAGTACAGCCACGACGTCAATGTGGCAAAGACCGGTTCGAAGCACAGCAGCAACGACGCGCGCATCGAGCTCATGAAGCGCTGGGCCCGCATTTGCCAGATGAGTGCCAACGCAGTTGAAAAGACGGCGGTGAAGACCAACGCGCCGATAAACGGTCCTGTCCATGATAGACGCACAGGTTCGAACAGTGCGGCAGCGAGGCCAGCGCCGACCGCTGTGCCAGGGAGCTGGAGCCAGACGAGGCGCCGCGCATCAAAGCGCTTGGAGAATTCGGAGACTGCGACGATATGTCCGCCGAAGACCACGGCCGTGATGAGGGTCCACATGTCACCGCGGTTGAGGCCGCCGCCGGAGGGATTGGTGAGGAAGTAGAGCCCGACACCGGCAACGACGAGCGCGCCCATGCCGAGCGTGTTCATGCGGTGCCGCACGGCCACGACCGCCACGATCGGCGCGAGCACAGAAGACAGCGCCACGATGAACGCAGAGCGCGCTGGTGTGGTGTATTGCAGTCCGACGGCTTGCGTGGCGAATCCGCTTGCGAGGAGCAGCGTCAGCACGATCCCGGCCCGCAACTCGACGGCCGAAAAGCGTTGGCGCAGTCCGACGAATGGCGCTAGTACGAGCGTCGCGAGCGTGAACCGCATCGCCACGAAAAGCAGGGGCGAGCTGACGGCAAGAACTTCCTTGACGACGACAAAGCTCACGCCCCAGACGGCTGCCGCAGTGATGAGCAGCAGGTCGGCGCGACGCTGCGTCACGCCAAGTCCTTCAGATACCGTCCGGTCGCAGACTCGTTGACCTGCGCGACCTCTTCCGGCGTACCCGCCGCAACAACGCGGCCGCCCTGGGCACCGGCGCCCGGTCCCAAATCGATCACCCAATCGGCGCGTTTGATAACGTCGAGGTTATGCTCGATCACAACGACGGTATGGCCGGCATCCACCAGCCGGTCGAGCACGCGGCAGAGCACGCGCACGTCGTCGAGATGAAGGCCCGTCGTCGGCTCGTCGAGGATGTACAGCTTCCGCTTCCCACTGCCGCGCCTGCTGCTGCCGGCATGCGCGAGCTCGCGCGCAATCTTGAGACGCTGCGCCTCACCGCCGGAGAGCGTTGTCGCGGGCTGGCCGAGTTGCAGATAACCGAGACCCACCTGCTGGAGGTGCCACAGACAGCGCGCGAGCCGCGGGTGGCGATGCAGTCGCTTGATCGCTTCGTCGACGGTCCACTCGAGCGCCTGGGCGATGCTGAAGCCTTGCAGCTTGACGTCGAGCACGTCGCGCTTGAACCGCGCGCCGCCGCAGACTTCGCAAGGGACGAAGACGTTGGCGAGAAACACCATTTCGATCAGCACGTGCCCGGCGCCTTCGCACGCCTCGCACCGTCCACCGGCGACGTTGAACGAGAACGTACTGGGCGCGTAACCTCGTGCACGCGCCAACGCCTCATTGGCGAACAGCGCGCGCAGCTCGTCGAACGCCTTCACATAAGTGACCGGGTTCGAGCGTGGCGTGCGCCCGATCGGTTTTTGATCGATGCAGACGACGTCCTCCAGCGCCTCCCACCCTTTCAGGTCTTTCACGACGCCGACCGGCTCGCCGAGATGCTGCTTGGCCGTGTGTCCGCCGCGCAGGCGCGCTTCGAGCTGGCGGAACAGGACATCGTGCACCAGCGTCGACTTCCCGGATCCCGACACGCCGGTGACGGCAGTGAGTGTGCCGAGTGGAATGCGCGCGTCGACGCCGGCGAGGTTGTGGAGTCGCGCGCCCTTGACGTCCAGCCACCGCGCGGCGGGCCGGCGCGCCGATGGGACACCGATCAACTTCTCTCCGGACAAGTACTGACCGGTCAGCGTGCCGGCTTCGCGCACGGCCAGCGCCGGCCCCTGGTAGACGAGCTGTCCGCCGGCCGCACCGCTGGCGGGCCCGAGTTCGACCATCCAGTCGGCGGCGCGCATCGCCGCTGGATCGTGTTCGACCACCACGACGGTGTTGCCTCCGCTCGCAAGCCGCCGGAGCAGCATCAGCAGCCGATCCATGTCCGCGGGATGCAGGCCGATCGATGGCTCGTCGAGCACGTACAACGTGTCCACAAGGTGCGAGCCGAGGGCGTTGGATAGCGCGATGCGCTGCGCCTCGCCGCCGGACAGCGTCCGCGTTTGGCGATCGAGCGTGAGATAGCCGAGGCCGACGTCGTTCACGAATCCGACGCGGGCACGCAGCTCTCCGAGAATGTGATCGGCTACCTGCTGCTGGAACGCGGGCAGCTGCAGCTCGGCCAGCCAGCGGTCCAGCTCCGTCGCCGTCAACGCGGCGGCCTCGGCGATCGTCTTGCCGGCTACGCGGACCGCCAGCGACTCGGGTTTGAGCCGCGCGCCCGCACAGCTCGGACACGTCTTGGCCAGCTGATATTGCCGCAGAAACACGCGGATGTACTGCTTGTAGCGCTTCTCTTCGAGCCGCTCAAGAAAGGGGAAGATGCCGAGATACCGTCCTTTATTGCGGAGCAGGAACTGCCGGTCGCGCGCTGGGATTTCGCGCCACGGCGCATCGAGGTCGATGCCGCGGGCGCGTGCGGTCTCCCGTAGGAGCCGGCGTCGGCCGTCATAGCGCGGCTTGGTCCACGGGTCGAGCGCGCCTTTGGCGAGCGAGCGGCCGGGGTCGGGAACGATGAGCGATTCATCGTACTCGAGCACCGCTCCGAAGCCATTGCAGCTGGGACAGGCACCGCGTGGGTTATTAAAGGAAAAGAGCGTGGGCGTGAGCACCGGGGCCGCGCAGCCGCAGGCGGAGCAGGCGGGGTGCTCGGAAAAGCGCCGCCGGTCCCCGTTGTTGAGGGCCAGCGCCACGCCTTCCCCTTCACTGAACGCCGTCGCGATCGCGTCGGCGAGGCGGCTGCGGTTCGTCTCGACCGCATCAATGCGATCGACAATGACGAGGACGTCCTTGCTGGCGCGTACGCGCTGCTCGACTTCGTCCGCATCCAGCCGCACGAGCTCGCCATCGATCTGCGCGCGGACGAACCCGGCAGCCCGGAGCTGAGCAGCGACCTCTACATCGGGACGGTGCGCGGAAGCGGGTAACGGGAACGACACCAGAATTGGAAATTCCGCATTCCGCATTCCGAAATCCGCAATGACGGCGTCCACCACCTCCCAGGAAATCGGCGATCTCTGTCGCGGTGCCGACTGTTGAACGGCTGGAGGTCGTAGGGTTCTTCTGCTCGATCGCGACGGCGGGTGACAGTCCCTCCATTGCGTCGACGAGCGGCTTCGGCATCCGTTCGAGGAATTGCTTGGCGTACGTCGAAAGCGATTCGATGTAGCGCCGTTGGCCTTCAGCGTAGAGCGTGTCGAACGCGAGCGAGCTTTTGCCCGAGCCGGATGGGCCGGTGACGACCGAGAGCGCCCGGCGGGGAAATTCCACCGTGATGCCCTTCAAATTGTGCTGGCGTACGTTGCGAAGGACGACACGCTCGGGGGGATGGCGCATAACCCCCAAAAATAACAGCTTTGCCCACGAGATGGCCCTCGCCCTGACCCCGCGGCTGCTCCGTCGTGGCCTCGAGTTGTTCGCCGTCATCTCCCTTTGCGGAGTCGCACTCCTCGTCACGTACTACTTGGTTCGCTTCGGCGACCGAGTGGATGTCTTTATTACGCCGTTCGCGCACCTGCACTGGGGATGGGTACCGGTGGGCCTGGTCCTCGCGTCGATGGACTGGTTCGGCGGCGGGTTGCGGCTGTGGGTGTGCACGCGGTACGTGCATCCCGGAGTCCGGCTTCGGGACATGGTTCTCGCCGGCGGGTTCGGGGCGTGGGCCGCCTATCTCACTCCGTTCCAGTCCGGTTCTGCCCCGATGTCGATGTGGGTGATGAAACGCGCCGGCGTGCCGGTCCCGGTCGCTCTCAGCTCCATTTTCGTGACGTTTATTGCGACGGTGGGGTTTTTCGCGATCGCGGGCCCGCTCGCCGTCTGGCTCGGCGCAGGCAAGTCACTGGCGCAGCACGGCCTGGTTCTGGGCATCACGCTCTACGACCTCTTCAAGACGAGCCTCACGATCTTCGGCATCCTCGGCCTGCTCATGCTGACAGCCGTCATCTTCCCAGGGGTCGTGAAGCGCGTCGTTCACCGGATTACCGCACGGATTGCCCAGAGAAGTCCCCGCGCCGCCGAGCGAATGGAGAAGCTCTCGGCCGGCGTGGACCACGCGCATGATTGCATGATTGCCTTCGGATCTCCGAAGGGTCTGTTCACGCTGCTGCTCGCCATCGTCATCTCCGCGCCCTCGCACGCGAACAAATTGCTGGCCGGTTACGTCACGCTTCGAGTGCTCGGCGTTCCCGCCGATTTCACGGACATCCTCCTGCTCCAGATCCTGATTTCGTTCCTCCTCTACTTTGCGCCGACACCCGGGGCATCCGGGCTGGCGGAACTGACGTCGGCGGCGGTGATGTCGCTCTACGTTCCGCGCGAGTTGACGCCGAGCTACACGTTGATCTGGCGATTCATCAACAGCTACGCGACCGTGATCGTGGGCTCGCTGATCTTCTGGTACTGGCTGCGGCGCGGGTTGATCGGTAAAGAAGAAGCGGTCGGCGTCACCTAACTTGTGGTTCCTTGCCCGCTTACACAGGCGCGCGTAACTTCACCGCCTGGCCACGGAGACGGGAGTGTGCGTGCATGGCGTTGCTTGAACTCGGCGGGCGGAAGTTCACACTCCCGCAAGGTGAAGTGTTGCTCGGCGCAGATCCCAACTGCGCCATTCCGCTGTCCGGTCCCGGTGTCCTGCCGCGCCACGCCAAGCTCAAAGGTCTTCCCGACGGCCAAGTCGTAATCACGAAGGCAGTTCCAGAAGCGGAAGTCCTGATCAATGGCGTCCGCCTGGGAGCGGAGCCGACGCCGCTGCTCCACGGCGACAAGGTCGAAGTCGCCGGACAGGCGCTGACGTTCGTCGATGAGCGTCGCAGTGGCAGCACGCAGTACGTTCAGGCGATGAGCCTTCCGCAGGCGATGGCGCAAGCAAAGGCGGAGGCAAAAGGAGGGAAGGCAACCGCCAACACGGGCGGTCGCGTCGTCTCGCTGACGGACGGTCGCGAGTATGCGATCGCGGGTACCTCACTCGTCTTCGGACGCGATGCCTCCTGTGATGTCGTCGTGCCCGGTAAGGACGTGTCTCGCCGCCACGCCGAGATCGTCCAGACTCCGAAGGGATACCTGCTCGTTGACTCGAGCACGAACGGCACCTCAGTGAATGACGCTCGGGTCGAGGGGCAGCGTCTCCTCGCCCGGGCCGACGTGATCACGATTGGGGAAGAGAAGTTCCGCTTCTATGCCGATGCGGCTGCACCTCCTCTCCCGGGGCAGGTGGGGCCGGCCGCTAGCGCGCCCTCGGCCGTACCCCCGATACCTCCGACACAGGGCTCGCCCGCGGTGGCGGCGGGGCGCCTCAAGGAAACGGTGCACGCACCCCCCGCTCCCCCCGCTCCCCCCGCTCCCCCCGCCGCCCCAGCGGCCCCAGCACCACCCCGTCCGTCAGGTGCCCCCCTGGCGAATTTTCTCGTTAAGAGCGGTGCACTAAAGGGTCAGCGGGTGGTCGTCAAAACACCGGTCGTGAACATCGGTCGGGCCGATTACAACGATCTCGTTTTCCCCGATGAATCGGTCTCCACAACCCATGCGAAGCTTCAACGCCGGGAAGGCGTATGGGTATTGGTAGATCTCGATTCGACCAACGGCACATTCGTGGATGGGGAACGGATCAAGGGCGAGGCGCCCCTCGCGCCGGGGGCGGGCGTGCGATTGGGCGAGATCGCATTGGTATTCGAGCCGACGGATGATGCGGCCGGTGTGGCGAAGGGTGGCGGGACCCGGATGATGGAGGTCATGAAACCAGCGCCACCGAAGGCTCCCGCTCGACCCGCTGCTCGTCCGTCCGCGCCCGCGAAGCCTGCCCCGAAACCGGCCGCGGCCAAACCGAAGCCCAAGCCGCCCGTTGCGCAGGAGCAGAAGAAAGGGAAGGGGTGTGGCGGCAGCGCCGCGGTGCTGATCCTCGGGATTATCGGACTCGTTTACTGGGTATTTATCTAGGGATCCCGTGCACATCACCGCAGCTGGTCGCACCGACGTCGGCGTCATCCGGTCGGGGAATGAGGACAGCTATCTCATGGTCCCCGACCGCGGGATCTTCGTCGTCGCCGACGGCATGGGCGGTCATGCGGCGGGTGAGGTGGCGAGCGAGATGGCGGTGCGCTACGTCGCCCGCGAGCTCGATTCGTTGCGCGGTCTGGGTGACGAGCAGGTGGCGGAGCGCATGCGTGTCGCGATTCGGACCGCGAATGGCGCCATCTTCCAGCGCACGCTCACCGAGCATGACAAACGGGGTATGGGAACGACGGTCACCGCGCTCACTTTGTTCGAGACGCGGTTCTTGATCGGGCAGGTGGGCGACAGTCGCGCGTATCTGCTGCGCGACAACCGGCTCAGCCAGCTCACCAAGGACCACTCATACGTGCAGGAGCAGGTGGACGCCGGCTATCTGACGCCCGAGCAGGCTCGCACCCATCCGTACAGCAACGTGATCACCCGGTGCGTCGGCGCCAATAGTGAGGTGATGCCGGACATTTACGTGGGGACCGTGAAGCCGCGTGACGTGTTTCTGCTCGCGTCAGACGGCCTGACGGGAATGTTGGAAGATTACCAACTCGCCGAGCTCCTGTCGCCCGATCGCATGCCGCAGGACGAAGTGGATGCGCTCATCGCCGAAGCCAACCGCCATGGCGGACTGGACAACATCACGGCGATCATCGTGCGCATCGATTCCGTCGAGGCGCCGATTCAGGAGAACGTCACGACACAGCAGACGAACGCCCGGCCCCGCTAAGCAGTCCCTTTTCGTTTTCCAGCCGCGCCGCAATCTCTTCGCGCGGCCACGTCACCAACTCGACAATCGCGCGCGCCGGTACCTCGATCGGTTCGAGCACGAAGACTCGCAACCGCTGCGCCGACCGATGCAGGTCCGCGGCCACGCGCGGCAGACCGAGCACGCCGGCGATGGGCATGGAGACGTCGAGCATCTCTGGTTTCGACGGATAATCGAGGAACAACTGATCGGGTCGGAGCCGTAATTCACGCGCGAGACGCTCCTCGACGCGCTCAAGCAGATCGGGATCGCGCGAGGGCCAGTCCGCGGTATCGGTGGGCAGCTCGGTCCCGGGAATGTCGAGCGCGCGCTTCGCGAGCCGCCGCTCGCGCAACGCCCGCGCGAGCCCGGTCTGATCGGTCTGCTGTAGCTCATGACTCAAGCCGTCATCGGTCGCGATCGCGATTTCATCGGGCGAGATCTTCCCGGCGGCGATCGCGCGCCGCACCATTCGCTTGAACATCGCCGTCGCACTCCGCACGGCGTGATGCCAGTAAACGTTCCGATACATCTGATACTTCGCGAAGAGCAGGGACTCCAACGCCGCGAGTCCCTTGGCGTGGAGCGTCACCTGTCCCGATTCGAAAACGAGCGACGTCAACAACCGGTCGACGTCGATGACGCCGTACGGCACCCCGCACATGCGAGCATCGCGCGAGAGGTAGTCGAGCTTGTCGACGTCGAGCGAGCCGGCGACGAGTCCCGCGAACGGCGAGCGGCTGGTGCCCTGGATGAGTTGGAGCAGTTGGTCCGCCGAAACGCCGAGTCGCTCGAGCGCGCCGGCGAGCGCGCCAGTTCGGAGATGCCGGGCGGCGAGTGTCTCGTGCCTCGGCAGCCCCGCTTCTTCGAGGGCGTGAGAGAACGGATAGTGTCCGATGTCGTGCAGCAGGGCGGCGAGGTGGATGTCCAGCTCGGAGGTGGCACGCCGCGCCAAATGATACGTACCCAGCGCGTGCTCGAAGCGCGTGTGGGTAGCCCCCGGATAGACGAGAAATGCGTGGCCGAGCTGGCGGACGTAGCGGAGCCGTTGGAACGCTGGCGTATCGATCACCGCCAGAGCCTCGGCCTCGAGGCGGATGTTGTTCCAGAGCGGGTCGCGGACGACCTCGAACTGGGACGGGGGGGAGCTCAAGCTTTCGGACCGGCCTCCCGAACCGCGGCGGGCACGTCGTCAGCAAACTGATCGAAGTTCTTGCGGAACAGCGCCGCCAGCTTGTGTGCCTGCTGGTCGTACGCCGCAGGGTCAGTCCATGTCCGGCGTGCATCGAGGAGCTGATCCGGAACGCCGCCGACTTGCTGCGGCACCTCCACGCCGAAGACGGGATCACGACGCGTGGGAACGCGATCGAGCTCTCCCGCGAGCGCCGCGCGGATCATCGTCCGCGTGTGCGCCAGCTTCATGCGCTGTCCGACGCTATAGGGCCCTCCGCTCCAGCCTGTGCTGACGAGCCAGCACTGCACCCCGTGCCGCCCAATGCGATCACCCAGCATCTCGGCGTAGACACTCGGACGCAGCGGTAGGAACGGCGCCCCGAAACAGGCGGAGAACGTTTCCTTCGGCTCGGTCACGCCGCGCTCGGTGCCGGCGACCTTGGCGGTGTACCCCGAGAGGAAGTGATACATCGCTTGCTGCGGCGTCAGCTTGGCGATCGGCGGCATGACACCGAAGGCATCACAGGTCAGGAAGATGACGTGGCGCGGATGCCCGGCCATGCCCTCCGGCACGTGGTTCGGGATGTAGTGAATCGGGTAGGACGCGCGCGTGTTCTCCGTGATCCGCTGCGAGTTCAGATCGATCGCGCCCGTCTGGGGATCCACATCCACGTTCTCGAGCACCGTACCGAACATCTTCGTTGTCGCGTAGATCTCCGGCTCGCCGTCCCGCGAGAGTCGAATCACCTTCGCGTAACAGCCGCCTTCAAAGTTGAAGATGCCCTGGTCTGACCATCCATGTTCGTCATCGCCGATCAACCGGCGTTCAGGATCCGCTGAAAGTGTGGTCTTGCCGGTGCCCGAAAGCCCAAAGAAGAGTGCGCAGTCGGCTGCGGGGGGGGACCCGGGGGACCCGGGGGACCCGACGTTCGCCGAGCAGTGCATCGAAAGGACGCCTTGTTTCGGCAGGAAGTAATTGAGGATCGAGAAGATCGACTTCTTCAGCTCACCGGCGTAGCGCGTGCCGCCGATGAGAATCGTTCGCTCCGCGAGATTGATGACGATGAACGTTCCCGACTTGGTCCCATGGACGGCGGGATCGGCGTGCAGCTCGGGCGCGTGCAGTACCTGGAAGCCCGGCTTGAAACGCGCGAGATCGCCATCGGCCGGGCGCAGGAACATGTTGTAGACGAACAGCGCGTGCCACGCATTCGGCGTGATGAAACGAATCGGCAGGCGGTAGGTTGCGTCGGCTCCAGCATAGACGTCGCGAACGAACAGCTCTTGGCCCTGAAGATGCGCCTGGACATCTGTCTTCAAGCGCTCGTAGTGCGCCGCCGAGATCGGCTGGTTGACTTTGCCCCACCAGATGTGATCGCTGGAGCCAGGCTCCTGCACGATGAACTTGTCATTGGGACTGCGACCCGTGTGCGGCGAGGTTATCGCCGCGAATGGGCCCGACGCAGTCACCACGCCCTCCCGCCGGCGGACGGCGTGCTCGTACAATTGGGAAGGCGTCAGGTTTCTATGGACGCGCTGCTCGAGTGATATCGTCACGACCGCTCGGTGGTTGGCCGCGCGTGGCGGCGGTGCTCCAGGGCGTCCACGGCAGCGATGACCGCCATGTTCACGATGTCGGGGACCTCGGACAACCTTTGCAAGACATGGACCGGTTGATCCATCCCCACAAGGATCGGCCCGATTGCCTGGGCTTCGCCGAGCCGGGCGAGCAGTTTGTACGCGATGTTCGCCGCGTCTAAGCCTGGGAATATCAACACGTTAGCTGGGCCGCGCAGCTTTGCGAATGGGTATACGCGCGTGAGGATCCGCTCCACGACGGCGGTATCGGCCTGCATCTCGCCATCCACCTGTAAGTCTGGCTCCCGCTCATGCAATAGGGCGACGGCACGCTGCACTTTGGCTGCAGCCGGGTGCTTCACCGAGCCGAAGTTGGAGAAGGAAAGCATCGCCACCCGCGGCTCGACTCCCAGCCGCAACACGAACTTCGCCGTCGCCGAAGCGATCTCCGCCAGCGTCTCCGCGTCCGGCTCGATGTTCACCGTCGTGTCGGCGAAGAAAAACGTCTGCTGGCGGAAGATCATCATGTAAATGCCGCTGGCGTGTTTGCGGCCGGGCTCCACGCCGATCACCTCCAGGGCTGGTCGGACGGCATCCGGATAGTCGATCTCCTCGCCGGCGACGAGCGCATCCGCACGGCCCGCGCGCAGCATCAACAGGCCGTAGTACATCGGGTCGAGCACGCGACGCTGCGCTTCGCGGAGCGTCATGCCGCGCCGCTGCCGGCGGTGCCAGAGCTCTGTTCCCATCTGCTCACGGTCGCTCGCGGTCGCCGGATTGACGAGCTCCACGTCTTCGAGCGTGAGCGACGCTTCGTCGGCCTGACGGCGGATTGCGTCGAGATCGCCGAGCAGGATGGGCCGCGCGATGCCTTCATCGGCGAGGATGCGCGCGGCGCGCAGGATGCGGGGGTCGTCGCCTTCGGGGAAGACGATGCTCGGCGGATCTTGTTGCGCGCGCGTAATCAGGCCGCGCATCACCTGTCGCTCGGGGCCAAGCCGCGCCTCGAGCTCGGCGCGATACTCTTCGACGTCGATGATGCGGCCGGCGATACCCGATGCTACGGCAGCCCACGCCACGGCGGGCGCGACCCACAACAGCACGCGCGGATCGAAGGGTTTGGGGATTAGGTACTCGGGCCCGAACTTCAGTTTTTCGCCTCCATAAGCGCGCGTGACGGATTCGGGCACTTCTTCCTTGGCGAGCGCCGCGAGCGCGCGTGTCGCCGCCATCTCCATATCCTCGTTGATCTTCTTGGCGCGAACGTCGAGCGCCCCGCGGAAGATGAACGGAAAACCGAGGACGTTGTTGACCTGGTTCGGAAAGTCCGAGCGTCCCGTGGCCACAATTGCATCGGGCCGGGCCTTCTTCGCTTCGTCCGGCATGATCTCCGGCGTTGGATTGGCGAGCGCGAAGATGACCGGCTTCCTGGCCATGCCTTGCAACATGTCGCCCGTCACAATCCCTGCGACCGACAGTCCCACGAAGACATCGCCGCCCTGCAACGCTTCCGCGAGCGTGCGCGCCTTGGTATCAACCGCAAACCGCTGCTTGAATTCGTCGAGTCCTTCTCGACCCCTGTAGATCACGCCTTTGTGGTCGGCCATGACGATGTTCGAGCGGAGCGCACCAAGCCGCACGTAATGCTCGGCGGTTGCGATGGCGGCGGCGCCCGCGCCGGCGAACACCACTTTGATCTTGTCGATGTCCTTCTTGACGAGTGTCAGCGCGTTGAGCAGCGCGGCGCCCGAGATGATCGCCGTGCCGTGCTGGTCGTCGTGAAACACGGGAATACTGAGCGTCTCACGGAGTTTTTGTTCGATGTAGAAACAGTCAGGGGAGCGGATGTCTTCGAGATTGATGCCGCCGACGGTCGGCTCGAGGAGCTGGCAGAAGCGGATCACATCCTCCGGATTCTCGGACCCGACCTCGAGGTCGAACACGTCGATGTCGGCGAACGCCTTGAAGAGAATCCCTTTGCCTTCCATGACGGGCTTTCCGGCCAGCGCGCCGATGTTGCCGAGGCCGAGCACCGCGGTGCCGTTCGAGACGACGGCGACGAGGTTGCCTTTGGCCGTGTAGAGGTAGGCGTCGTCGGGGCGCTTGGCGATCTCCAGGCACGGCTCCGCCACCCCCGGCGTGTAGGCCAGGGACAGGTCGCGCTGATCTTTGAACGGCTTGGTTGGCGTGACCTGGATTTTCCCAGGGCGGCCCTGCGCGTGATAATCGAGGGCCTCCTGGCGCCGACTGGCGGGGGCCAAGGAGCAGAAGTCCTTTTTTGAGAAGGGGTTATGCTAAGGCGTCGCAGCGGGCGCTGTCAAGACCGAACCGCGTGTTGTAATATGCCGCCGATGCGGAGACGCCCGCTGCGGATACGCGCGCCACTGTTTCTCCTTACGCTGCTGCAGCTGTCCGTCCCGGGCGCTGCCGCGTGGGCGGACGCGCTGCTCGGCGAAGGGTGGAACGCCCCGGCGCACATCGAGTCGCATTCGAGCGCGACCTGCGTCCGCATCCATCCAGCCGACTGCGCGTTCCACCGCGTACTCATCACGCCGGTGGTGGGGAATCGGGCGCCGGTGCTGCGCATTCGCGCGGGCCACGCCGTCCGATTGGCGGTCGTCACTCCTCACAGCCCGCGCGCCGTATCGACCGCAACCCTCCACGATTCTCGCGCTCCTCCGCCGCTCTCCTGACTAACGGCGCCGTGCATCCGCGCGGCGACGGCAATCAACCATCCGACACTTGCGTCGCTCCTCCTTCGCAGGAGGAGTGCGCGTCGGAATTCATCAGGAGAGCGTCATGCATTTCGTTTCGCTACTTACGGCGTTACTGCTTTCCGCTGGCACGACCCACGGTCCGGCAAGCGGTGACATCGGTGGAACCGTCGCCGACAGCACGGTCGGCACACCGTTGGCTGGCGGCGAGGTTCGCATTCTTCAAAGCAACAGTCTGATCACGACCACGGTGACCGACGCGTTCGGTCGGTACGTGGTACACAACCTGCCGGCCGGAGCCTATCGCGTCGAGGCCCGCTATCTGGGATATCGCGCCCAGACGCACGACGTAGCGGTCGCCGCGACCGAGGGATTTAGCCGCGCCGACTTCCGCTTGGCGCCGCTGCCGATCAACCTCTCGGCAATCGAGGTGGCGACCGCGGTGCCGCTCGCGGTCGACACGCGCACAGGAAACCAAATCTTCAAGCAGAACGATTACCACGGCGCGCCCACCAACACGACTTCGCAGATCCTGCAGCAGTCCATCGTGGGCGCGGCCCGCGCGCCAACCGGTGAGGTGCACATCCGCGGGCAGCACGCGGAGTACACCTATTACGTGGACGGCGTGCCCGTGCCTTCAGGAATCTCGGGGAGCTTGAACGAGCTGTTCGATCCGCAGGTCGTGAATCAGATCGCCTTCCAGACCGGCGGGTGGGATGCTGAGTACGGCAACAAAAACGCCGCGGTCGTAAACATCAACACCCGCATTCCGAGCGGCGGCTTTCACTGGGATGTCTCTGGCTCTGGCGGCTCCTTCCAGACTGGAGTTCCCGCCAAGACGCAATCCACGAACGGGCAATCGTTGACGTTCAGCACCAATTCGGGGAAGTGGGGATTCTTCGCGTCCGGCTCCCGGCAGCAGAGCGACATGCGGCGTGAGCCGGTAGTGTTCGACACCGCGAACAACGCGGTCGAGAACTTCCACAACATCGGCACCGATGTCTTCGGGTTCGCAAAGCTCCAGTACTCGGCCACCGACCAGGACGTGGTCAACATCGAGGTGAACCGTTCGCGCACGCGCTTCGCCGTGCCGTTCGATTCCGTGGAGGGCGTCATCGACGATCATCAGCAGGACGTCAACGGATTCGTCAACGTTGGCTGGCGCCATCAACTGGGCGTCGAGAACCTGGAGCTCGGCAAGGCGTCGGAGATCTTTCTCGGCGGGTTCTTCCGGGACGGCAGTCTCGCGTACAAGCCCGGCCTGACCGACTCGGCGACGTTTACCTTTCCCGGCGATACGAACAAGTACATCATCGCCGAGGATCGGAACTTCCGGACGGCCGGCGTCAAGGTGGATTACACGGTGCGCGCCCACCACGGGCTCGAATTCAAGACCGGCCTGCTGGCATCGTTCACAAGCGGCCACGAGGATTTCTCGTCGCAGACCAATACGGGAGCGTCGGGACCGGCGTCCAACTCCAACCTCAATGGCAGCGACGTAGGCTTATACGCTCAGACGGCCATCGCGCCAACAGACCGCTGGGAACTGCGCGCCGGCGTCCGTTTCGACAATCACAACGCCCCCTTCGCGGGGAATCAGAACCAGGTAAGCCCGCGCGCCAAGCTCAGCTTCTTCCCTGATCCGGGCAACACATTCTGGATCTACTACGGCCGGTTATTCCTGCCGACGAACGTGGAGGATCTCCGTGCGATCACGAGCACGGCACAGGGAGGTGTGGTTGCCGCACCCACATTACCCGAGCGTGACAACTTCTACGAGCTCGGCTACGTGCACCGCTTCCCCTTTGG
>MNDR01000027.1 GCA_001915025.1 Gemmatimonadetes bacterium 13_2_20CM_2_65_7 | reverse complement strand
TCAAGGAGAAGTTCTCGTGATCGCGTTGCTGATGGTGCTGGCGCTGCAGCAGCAAGCGGGAGCCACCGCGATTCGGGCGGGCACACTCATCGACGGAACCGGCGCGGCACCGGTGAAAAACGCGGTCATCGTGGTTCAGGGCGATCGCATCACGGCCGTGGGGGGGGGCGCCAATGTCGCGATCCCCACCGGTGCGACGGTCATCGATCTGTCCAGCGAGACGGTGCTGCCGGGCTTCATCGACGCCCACGTCCATCTGGCCGGCCGGACGATCGGGGACGGCGACTGGCAGCACAGCCGTCTCACCGAGATGTCGAGCCAGCTCGCGCTCCTCGGCGCCGCGCACGCACAGCAGACGCTCGAGGCTGGCTTCACGACCGTGCGGGTCGTCGGCAGCGCAGCCTTCGGCGACGTCGCGCTCCGCAATGCGATCAACGCCGGCTGGATTCCGGGCCCGCACATCGTTGCCGCCGGTATCTCCTTCGGCATCCGCGGCGGTCACTGTGACGAGACCAACGGCCTGCAGCCCGAGGCGTTAGGGCACGAAGGCGGCGTCGAGGTCGGCGTTGCCAACGGGCTTGACGAGGTGCGCAACGCCGTGCGTTACATGGTCAAGTATGGCGCGGATGTCATCAAGATCTGCGCGACGGGCGGGGTGCTCTCGCTTACGGATTCGGTCGGCGTACAGCAGTACAGCGAAGAAGAAATGCGGGCCATCGTCGAGACCGCCACGCAGCTCGATCGGCGCGTCGCGGCGCACGCGCACGGAACGGCGGGTATCAAGGCCGCGGTACGCGCGGGCGTGACGTCGATCGAGCACGGCTCGATTCTCGACGCGGAGGCCGTTACGCTGATGAAGCAGCACGGCACCTGGCTCGTGCCGACGCTGCTGGCGGGATTCACGGTCGAGTCGCTGGCAACTGCCGGCCGCCTGCCGGCGCCGATCGCCGCCAAAGCGCTCGCGATCGCGCCGCGGATGCACACTTCCTTCAAGCTGGCGCTCGATGGGGGCGTGAAGATCGCGTTCGGTACCGACGCCGGTGTGATGAAACATGGCACCAACGCCCGCGAATTCGAGCTCATGGTGCGCTATGGGATGACGCCGATGCAGGCCATCGTCGCGGGCACGGCGAGCGGCGCGACGCTGCTTGGCGTCGAGCGCGACGCCGGCACGATCGCGGTCGGCAAACGCGCCGACATCGTCGCGGCACAAGGCGACCCGTTGCAGAACATCACCGTCCTCCAGCACGTCGACTTCGTGATGAAGGACGGCAAGGTGTTCAAGCGCGGCGGCCAAGTCGTGGGCTGGAGCGACGCCGCAGTGCCGTGAAGCGGTTCCCCGCCTTCGATCCACCGGAATACGTCGACTGGAAAGCGGACCCGGCGCTCGTAAAGCGCTTCCGCGACACCGTCGCATCCGATCCCGACCGCGCGCGCAGCGTCGCCGAATTGTCGGGTGAGGCAAAGCTCGCGCTCTATCGCGGCCTGCTGCGCGCCCGACTCCACGACATCGAGCTGAAGCGTTGGGTCCGCACCGGTGTCCTCTCCAAGGCGTGGCTCGGAACGGGCGAGGAGGCGACCACCGTGGGGCCCGTGCACGCGTTGCAGCGCGGCAGGGATATTGTCGCGCCGATGATCCGCAATGCCGCGGCCTGTTGCGAGATGGGCATGTCCATCGCCGATATGCTGCGTGCCTACCTCGCGACGGCCGACTCGCCGAGTCGGGGACGCGACTTGCACGTGGGCTCCTTCCAGCATGGCGTGCTCCAACCCATCTCACACGTCGGCGACATGGTGCCCGTCATCACGGGCATCGCGCTGACCTTCAAGATGAGAAAGGAGCCACGCGTCGCGCTCACGTGGGTCGGCGACGGGTCGACGAAAACGGCCGCGGCGCACGAAGGCACCAACTTCGCCGCCGTGCAGCGCGTCCCCGCCATTTTCATCATCGAAAACAACCAGGTGGCGTTGGGCACCCGTCTCGATCAGCATCATCTTCCCCCCGACTTCAAGGACTGGCCGGCCAGCTACGGGATCTGGGGCGCGACGTTCGACGGCAACAACGTGCTCGACGCGTATGCCGCGACCCGGATCGCCGCCGCACGCTGCCGCGCAGGCAACGGACCGGCGCTGCTTCTCGCTGAAACGTTCCGCATGGGCGGACACGCGACCCACGATGAGCGCGAGGCGCGGGAAACGTTTCCGCCCGATCTGTTTACCACATGGGGCAAACGAGCCGCGACAACATGCCGAAGGGCGTCACCGCCCTCGAGGGAGTGTATGCGAGCCGCAATTAGCATCGCAGTGATCGTCGTCGCCTCTCACAGGCCTGCTCCCGCGGCCGCGCAGGACCACACGCTGCGGGTGCCGGCCGGCTTCAAGATCTCCGTGTTCGCGCAGAACCTCGAGGGCGTGCGCTTTCTCGCGCTCGGGCCCGGGAACGCCGTGTACGCGACGCAGCCGCGCGCGGGACTGGTCGTCAAGTTGACCGATGCAAACCACGATGGCGTCGCGGACAGCACGATCACGGTCGTGAGCGGATTGCGCCAACCGTTCGGCCTCGCCTTTCGCGGTGACACGATGTATGTCGCGGAGGTGCATGATGTGAAGCGGTTCGATCCGGGCCGCAGTGAACCGGCGACCGTCGTGCCTGATATTCCCAGCGGGGGCCATTCGACTCGGACCATCCTTTTCGGACCAGACGGGAAGCTGTATCTCGCCGTCGGTTCCTCCTGTAATCTTTGCGATGAGCGTGACTCGTTGCGGGCTGCCGTGACGCGATTCGATCCCAATGGATCGGGTGGACGTGTGTTCGCCAGGGGCCTCCGGAACACCGTGGGAATGGCGTTCAACCCAACAACGGGAGAGCTGTGGGGCGCGAATAACGATCGCGACAATCTCGGCGACGACCTGCCGCCCGAGCATGTCAACATCATCAAGGAAGGGCGCAACTACGGCTGGCCGCAATGCTATCTCCCCGGCAAGCCCAATCCCGAGTATACCACGGCCGATTGCTCGAAGGCCGAGCCGCCCATGATCACGGTGCAGGCACATTCGGCGCCGCTGGGGTTCACGTTCTACACGGGCAATCAGTTTCCTCGCGAATATCGTGGGGACGCATTCATGACGCTGCATGGTTCCTGGAATCGGTCGGTGCCCACGGGCGCCAAAGTCGTCCGCGTGCGCGTGGATCGTTCGGGACGGCGGGCGACCGGAGTCGAGGATTTCATCGTTGGCTGGCAGCTTCCCGATGGCTCGCGCTGGGGTCGGCCCGTCAGTTTACTCGTTATGCCGGACGGCGCGCTCCTCGTGAGCGACGACATGGGTGGGAAGATTTGGAGGGTGAGCTATGGGCGTTAGGCGGTTGAGCGGTTGGGCGGTTGGTGGACTCGGCGCGGGAGCTGTTTTGGCGGCGTTTTCTCTAACCGCCTATTCGCTTAACCGCCGAACCGCCGATATCCATTCGGAGTACGTCAAGTTTCTCAGCGGCAAAGACACGATCACCGCCTATCTCGCCTACCCCGAGCGTTCGCAGCCCGCACCGGCCGTGGTCGTCATCCACGAGATCTTCGGCATGTCCGATTTCGTGCGCCAGACAACCGAACAGCTCGCGAAGGACGGCTTCGTCGCGATCGCGCCCGACCTGCTGTCTCGTCGCGGCGGCACTCCCGCATCGCAGGACTCGGCGCGCAAGTTGATCGCGTCGCTGCCGCCCGACTCGATCACCGCCGATCTCAACGCAACCAAGGATTACGTCAAGAAGCTGAAGGCCGTGCGGCCGGACGCGATTGGCGTCATCGGCTTCTGTTGGGGTGGCGGCCAGAGCTTCCGCTACGCGACGAATGCCCCCGACCTCAAAGCGTTCGTCGTCTGCTACGGGCCGGCTCCAAACGCCGCCGACATGGCCAGGATTCGCGCCCAAGGGCTCGGCGTGTACGCGGAAAACGATGCGCGTATCGATGCGGGATTGAGTGACGCCGCCGCGGCGATGAAATCCGCCGGGAAGAGCTATCCATACACGATCTATCCCGGAGTGGGACACGGTTTCTTGCGCAGTCGCGAGAAACCCGAAGTCGCCGACAGCGCGTGGAGTGCCGTGATCCGGTTTTTCCGCGCGCAGCTGAAGAGCTAGCGGCGCGCGGCTGCCGCCAGCAAGGAGCGCGCTCGCTCGAGCGCGGCATCGCACCCCTCCAGCACGTCAGCGACGCGCGGCTGCACGCGGATCTCGGGCACGATTCCCTCGTGCCCGAACTCCGTCCCATCGGAGAATGCGTCGCGGGTCACCGTGAAGCGGACCTGCCAACCGGCAGCGAGCCGGAGCACCAGCGTTTGTCCCGTGCTGCCGGCGGACGCTTCACCGATGATCGTGCCACGGGTGCCGTTGCGGAACGCCGCCAGGAAATCCTCAGCCGCGCCCGACGTGCGCGCCGATGCCAGCACCACGACGGGACCAGTGTAGGGAGGGCGCTCGCGCCGCAGCGGTGGCCAGATCGTGTCGGAAGGCGCGCGGAGCCACGCGCCGGTCGAGTCCGGCTCGTCGGGGCCGCGGTAGGCCGGACGATACTGCGGCGTCCGCCAGCGCGATGTGAGGATGGGACGGTCCGTCAACCGGGAGAGAACGGCATAGCCCTGCTCTCGACCGCTCGCCGTCCACGTCGTCTCGCGCAGATCGAGAATCAGGCCCCGATGCCGCAGCCCTTCGCGCGGTGCGTCGCCCAAGGCGCGGTCGAACAGCGCGACGACATCAGGATCCGCGAGCGAGTTGATGCGGATCCAGATCACGCCGTCCGGCAGTGTGTCGGCTTCGATCGGGGGCCGTTCCAGCGGCCAGCGGGTCATGAGGGCGACGCTGCGGGTCACGCTCGCCCCTCGCTGCGCGCCACCGGGAAGCCGCAGCGATAGATGGAGGGCGGTTCCTCGCTCACCCTCGAGCATGCGTTCCACCGCGCGTTCCCAGCGACTCGAGTCTGTCGCGGCCGCAATTTCAGGAAGGACGGAATCGCGAATCCAGAGCTCCGCGGGAATGCCCTGGACCGCGATGATCTCTGCCAGACGCTCGGGACGGGCGATGCGCATCTCGTCGTTGGCGGCGTAGTCGATGATGAAGGGCCGGCGCTCGATGCTCCGCAGGGCGATCGGCGGTCGCGCCGTTCGCGCCGCGATGGGCGCAGGCGGCAGGAGCTCGAATTGGCCGTCGTGCAAAAGCGCGCCCCAGCGCCGCAGTTGCCGGAAAAACTGCAAATCGGTTAGTGCGGGTCCTCCTCCCGCGCCTCCCGGCCCCCCCCGTGTGTCGATCATCGTGACCGTCGCGGCGAACGCCGAGTCCCAATTCGCGCGCACGGCGTTCCAGTAGGCATAGTTATAGCGCGCTTCCGACCACAGTCCCGCCGCGACGAGGTGCCGGTCGACCGGATTCACACGCTGCGCGCTGAGTGGTGCAAAGAGGAGCGCCGGGAACCACACTGAGAACCACGGCGTACGGGATCGCATGGCCCTAATTTATCTGTTGCTGTTCGCCTCGCCCCAACTGCTCCTGTATCTGTACTTGCGGGAGCGCCTTCCGCTATCTGCGCGGCGGGTGCTCACGCTTGTCTTCGTTGTCTTCAACATCCCCTGGGTCATCGTCGGCGTGCGGATGTTCTCCGGCAGTCTGTGGGGAATCAGCCGCGTTCCCTACCTTGCCCCCTGGATTGCGTGGCAGCTGCTTGGCTGGATCTTCTGCGCGCTGGTCGCGGTCTACATCGTCGCCAAAGCGGTTGGGCGGTTCGGCGGATTGGCGGTTCGCAAGCTGCGCCACGCCCCAACCGCTGAACCGCCTGACCGCCCAACCGCCCTCTCCCGCCGCCAATTCCTCGTCCGCGCGACGTACACCTACGCCGCCGCCGGCGTGGGATTGTCAGCCTACGGGATTTGGAACGCGGAACGACTGCCAAGTATCACGCGCCGCGCGCTGGTCTTTCCGGATCTTCCGCCCGTCTTGGACGGACTGCGCATCGCTCACGTCTCCGACGTGCATGCCGGCATTCACATGCCCGAAGAGAAAATGGCCCAGATCGTCGCGCTGACGAACGCGCTCGGCGCGGATCTGATCGTGCAGACGGGCGACATGATCGACATCTCGCAGTCCTACATCCCCCAGTACGTGCGGGCATTTCGGGATCTACACGCACCGCTGGGCGTCGTAACGGTGCTGGGCAATCACGATCGGTACACGGGCGCGGACGCCGTGATCAGAGGCGTGCGCGACGCCGGGCAGACGTTCGTGAAGAACGGTGTGCACGTCATCGAGCACCGCGGTGCCGCAATCGCGCTCGTTGGGATTGATGACCCGCGCAATTGGCGTGCGGATGATCCGCAGGACGACGATTTGGCCGAGGCACTGCGCGTCACGCCGCCGGCGTCGCAGGCATTTCGGGTTTTGCTGGCTCATCGTCCTGGCGCATTCGACGGCGCCGCACCGCGCGGTATTCCGCTGACGCTCGCCGGCCACATTCACGGCGGGCAGTTCTATCTGCCCGTGATCGGCTGGTCGCCAGGACGGCTGATCACCAAGTACGTCATGGGTCACTTCCACAGGGGCGCGAGCCAGCTCTACGTGAGCCGGGGCATCGGTGTCGTCGGCGTGCCGCTGCGGATCTTTGTGCCGCCGGAGATCGCATTGTTCGAGTTGCGGCGTTCGGGATAGCGCGATCACGCGCTAATCGCCCGCCACGCTCCATCGATCACCAGTCGCAACCCCGCGTC
This sequence comes from Gemmatimonadetes bacterium 13_2_20CM_2_65_7, assembly GCA_001915025.1. Lineage (GTDB taxonomy): Bacteria > Gemmatimonadota > Gemmatimonadetes > Gemmatimonadales > GWC2-71-9 > 20CM-2-65-7. The sequence continues at coordinate 9,179 of MNDR01000027.1, read as the reverse complement.
GCCGCTCTTCCATTCTCCAGCCACGATCTTCTGCAGCGCATACGCAATCGTCGCGAGCCACATGCCCGCCCACACATCCACTGCTCCCGTGCGCACGACGCCTTGCGCCTTCCCCTCGGCAATCAGGCGCTCGACCACAAGGCGAAACTCGCGCTCGGCCTTGCGGCTCTCGTCATCGAGCACCGCCCCGAGCGGCTCGAGCAATCCGAGCTTCACGATCGACGGATCCTGCGTCGCGCCCTCGATGAGACCATGCGCGACAGCCGCCAGCTGGGCGCGCGTGTTGGTCGGTTCGAGGCTCCGGCTCGCTTCCTGTGCGACTTTCGTCGCCCAGCGTTGCGCCGCTCGATAGAGCTCGTTGACGAGCTGCTGCTTGCTGGCGAAGTGCCGGTAAATCGTTCCCTCCGCGATGCCCGCTTTCTTCGCGATTTGCGCGGTCGTCGTGACGTGATAACCGCGCGTCGTGAACAACTCGAGCGCGGCCCGGATCAGGCGCTGGCGTGTGAGATCGGCGGCCGGCGTGGTGTTGGAAACGTGGGGATGCGACACGGCGCGAATCTACCGTCCGCCAAGCAGTGTAACTAGCTTTCCGGCCGCTTTGTCGAAGCCCTGTTAGCTCCCAAGCCGACCATTCGGAGGCGTTGACGCGATGCGCATGCTGGTACTCGGTGCCGGACTGCAGGGCTCCGCCTGTGCGTATGATCTGCTCCAGCAGTCCGCGGTTGAGCGCGTCACACTCGCTGATCTGAAGCCGGGACGTCTCCCAGCTTTCCTGAAGAAGAAGAGCGATAAGCGACTCGTCACGGCCCGCCTCGATGCAAAGCAGTCGGTTCGGTTGCGCAAGCTGATGCATGGCCACGACGCCGTTCTGAACGCGTTGCCCTACTACTTCAACTATTCGGTCGCCCGGAATGCCATCGCGGCGGGACTGCATTGCGCGGACCTCGGCGGCAACACCGAGATCGTCCAGAAGCAGAAGACGCTCAATGCCGCAGCTGAAAAGAAAGGCGCATCCGTCGTTCCCGACTGTGGGCTCGCCCCCGGGATGGTCAACATCATCGCCGCGGAAGGCGTTCGACGGGTCGGCGAGGCGGAGTCGGTGAAGATCTTCGTGGGCGGGTTGCCGCAGCATCCCGAGCCCCCGCTGAATTATCAGATCGTCTACTCGCTCGAGGGTGCGTTGGATTATTACACGACGCCTTCGTGGGTCTTGCGGGGCGGCCGGCCGGAGCGCGTGGACGCACTCTCCGAGCTCGAGACGGTGGAGTTCCCCCACCCCGTCGGCACGCTCGAAGCGTTCCATACCGGTGGTGGCATCTCGACGATGCCGTGGGCGTATGCCGGCAAGATCCAGACGATGGAGTACAAGACGCTGCGGTATCCGGGTCATATGGCCGTCATGCGCGCTGTTCGCGAGCTCGGTTTGCTGTCGCTCGATCCGGTGACGGTGAAGGGGACCAAGATCGTGCCGCGTGACGCGTTCATCGCCACCGTGTCGCCGCGGCTCTCCAAGCCCAACGGACGCGACGTCGTTGCGTTGCGGGTCGAAGTGAAGGGACGCAGCGGACGTCGGGTCGTGTGGCAGCTGTTGGACTATTACGACAAGACCACCGGCATCAGCGCGATGATGCGCACGACCGGCTACTCGCTGGCGATCACCGGAGTCATGCAAGTCGACGGCAGGATTAGAGCCACCGGTGTCCACACGCCCGATGAAGCGGTGCCGTTTCAGGCGTACGTGGATGAGTTGAAGAAGAGAGGAATTGAGATTCGGGAAGTGACCAATCAGTAGCTCCAGCTCGTCGCGAACGCGACCTCCGCGCCTTCCGTTCCTTTTCCGCCCTCCAGTATCACGACCGTATTCCGCATCAGCGCGACGGCGACTCCCGCGCCGAGGCTCGCGTGGAGTCCGTCTCGCGTGAGCCGCACAGCTTCGCCTGGTGCGAACACCCGCGCCGCGTCGTAAAAGCCGAACAATTTGACCTCGAGCAGGCGCGGCGCCCAAATCAATCCATAACGGGCTTCCACGCCGCCGAGAATCTTTCCCGGGCCAACGAACCGGCCGTCGTGGTAGCCACGCAATGAGTGGTAGCCACCCACGGCGACCACCGGCCCTTCGCTTGACTCCATCGTAAACTGGGCCGCGACCGGCGGCGTGCCGGACATTCCTTCGCCCGCGATCCGGCCGGCGAGGATCAATCGGTCCAGCGGATGCACGTATACGCGGACCGTGCCGGTCCGGCGAGTGTAGCCCCGTCCGCTGGCGACCAACCCCTCGACAAAGACGCCGCGGTGCGGGTCGGTCTCGAGATCACGCCAGTCGAGCACGACACCCGCGCGTGCGATGCGATCGTTGAACGGGACCTCATCCGGCCGGATAGTCCCGGACAGCTGGTCGCGCTTGAAGACGCTTTCCCCAGGGAGGTCGCGAAAATCGGTGTGTTCGAGCGAGCCGCCTGCGAGAATGCGCAGCGGGCCGACGATGCGGCGTTGCACCGTAAACCGCGCGGTGCGAATCGTGCGGCTCACCCGATAGAAGTACGAACGGCCAGTGAGGCTGTCGCGGACGTAGGTGGTGTTGTTTCCCTGACCGTAATAGCCGAAGCGATTCGCGCGGATCAGGCCGGCTGTCAGACCAAACCGCCAGCCGTCCCAATAGGCGGGCGCCTGCGCGTCGGCGATGATCGAATAGCTGCCCTGCGTGCTGGCTCCGGCATCGAGCGCGATCCGGGCGAACGTCGGCTCCGGCCGCTCGGCAAAGCCCATAGGGCTCGACCAGTCGTAATGGCCCGCGAGCCAGAATCCGTCGATCGAGCTGTACCAAATGGCGGGATAGAGATGGTCGACCCAGTTGTGTCGTGGATTCGGCTCGGCGGAAGTCTGTGCATTGAGCCCGCGCGCGAGCAGGACTGCGACGGCGAGGGCGTAACCGGATCGCCGCATGGCGCTCAGGTTTGCTCGAAGACGTGCGCCGTATCGTGAAGCTTGGCGTCGGTGCCGTCGTGCGCCGCATAGCGGCCGGGGTACAGCGATGCCGCACCGAATTCTCCGCGCTTGTTCACGCCATAAAAGATCAGGCCAAACTTGGGACGGCCGCGGGCATCGAGCAGCCGAGGCTCGGTGGTGGCGATGACGCGCTTGAGGGACTCGAGACATGCGTCAGTCGGTTTCATGCCGCGCCGCATGTTGTCGACCGTCAGAAAGCCGCCGCACACCTTGATGTTCGATTCACCGCGGCCGGTTGAGCCCGCCGCGCCGACCTCGTTATCGCAATACTGACCGGCGCCGACGACCGCCGAGTCGCCCACACGGCCCGGAATCTTGAAGGCGAGTCCGGCCGTCGTGGTCACCGACGAAAGGTCGCCGCCCGGCGTCACCGCACTGCAATTGATCGTGCCGGTGGGACGCACGATCATCGTTTCGGTTTCCGGGACGTCGAGATAATCGTCCTCCGGATTCAGGTTCGCACGCCACCGGAGCCACGCCTGCCGCGACTCCGGTGTCAGGAGATCTTCTTCTTTGAAGCCGTAGGAGAGCGCAAACTTTTTCGCGCCTTCCCCGACGAGGAAAATGTGATTGGTGTACTTGAGAACGAGTTTGGCGACTTCGGACGGCGTCTTGATATTCTCGAGACACCCGACGGCGCCGGCGCGTTTGGTGGGACCATGCATGCACGAGGCGTCGAGCTGCACCACCCCGTCGCGATTGGGAAGGCCGCCGTATCCGACGGTCGTGTCGTTGGGATCGAGCTCCTGGATCTTCACACCTTCGATCACGGCGTCGAGCGTATCGGCGCCTTGCATCAGCATGTCGAATGCTTTTTGAACGCCGCGGAGACCGTTGGCGCTCGCGATGGCGACGGGTTTGGCGGCCCAACGGGATCGCGCGGGCAGGGGTTGGAGTGGTCGCATCGGATGCGGAATTACGGCGCTGGCCCCGCCGGCCGCGATGCCGCCCGCGGCGGAGCGCAAGAAATCCCGACGCGACCAGGAGTCGGACACGGTTAGGGTTTTACCCACTCGTCATCCTGCTGTCAACTTGCTACGTTGTCCCACCGTGGAGCTTTCGCTCGTTGTGCCCGCGTATAACGAACGCGAGAACCTGGCTCCGCTGCTCGCGGAGATCGACTCCGCCCTCACGGGCCGTAGCTACGAGGTGATTGTCGTGGATGACGGCTCGACCGATGGCACGCTGGAGACGCTCAAAACCCTGCGCCAGACGCATCCGCAGCTGCGCGTCATCGCGTTCGAGCGCAATGCGGGACAGACGGCGGCGTTCGCGGCCGGATTTCGGAGCGCGCGCGCACCAATCGTGATCACGCTCGACGCCGACTTGCAGAATGATCCCGCCGACATTCCGCTGCTCGTGGATACGCTACAGCGAACGGGCGCGACGGCAGTGGCCGGCTATCGCGCCACGCGCCGCGACACTCCATGGAAGCGCCTCCAGAGCCGCATCGCTAATGGCGTGCGCAACCGGCTGAACGGCGAAGTCATTCGTGACACGGGGTGTTCGCTCAAGGCCTTTCGGACCGACGCGGCGCGCGCCCTGCCGCTGTTCGGCGGGATGCACCGCTTTCTTCCCACGCTGATCAAGATGCAGGGCGGTACGGTCACGGAGGTGGCAGTCGGCCACCGGCCGCGCCGGCATGGCGCGACGAAGTACGGCATGTGGAATCGCGTGTGGCGCTCGCTGATCGATGCGTTCGCGGTGCGCTGGATGCAGCGGCGCGCCCTGCGGTACCGGGTGCGGGAGGAGTACTGATGACCGGGCCTCCGCTCACCCACCCGACCCACGACCAATGGCTCGTGCAGATCGACGCGGAGCTGGACGGCGAGCTGTCGCTGGTCGAGCGGGCCGCCCTCGCGAAGCACCTGGTCACGTGCGCGCATTGCGCCGGCGCCCGCGCAAGCCAGCTGGAAGTGCGCGTCGCGCTCGCACGCTCGGCGGGCAATCCGCACGCGTTCGTGGTGCCGCGGCCCGTGATCCGGCCCGGCGCGCTGGCGCTGTGGGTAGCCATCGCGCTGGGAGTTGGGCTGCTGGCCGGATGGGGAGCCCACCAGCGCTGGGGCGGGCCGGGGAGCGGGACGCCGCTCGAGGAAACGCGTGGGACGATCGTCGTCCACTAGCGCTTCCCTCGTCGCTCTCGCGAGCGGGGCGATGTTGAGCGTCACGATTCCGATGCAGGGGCCCGGCACCCGGCTGACGTATCGGATTCGCGTCATCGAGCCCGCGGCGGTCGCGCCCCGCATCCTCGCGAGCGGCGCCGTCAGCGGACCGCTCGACACCGACATGCGGCTCACGCTGCGCAGCGACAGCGTCGAAGTCGAAGCGCTTTTCCAGGTCACGCCCATCGGCGACACGGTCAACCTCGGTGCCGAGTTCTTCACGAGACGCCGCGTCGGGCGCTCGCGCCGCGGCCTGCCGGTGTGGGAGGACGATACGTACCGGCGTGTGGTGCGGCTTGCGTGGAATGATACGGCCCGCGTGTACCCCTTCGGCTCCGGTCGCCGCGACACTGCGCCCCGTAAAGGCGCCTGGGTTGAGCTGATTCTCGAGCGCGCCTTCGCGGGTGGGGAGGCGCGGCCGGCGGAGGAGTTCGCCGTCGTCGATACGACTCGCGATTTCCGGTTGGAAGCCGTCGTGCGGCCGCGGCGCGCCCACGTGGTGCTGAACCTCGTGCGCGGCGACACCGTCAGCGCACCTCGCCCGATCGACCTGATTCCGGAGGAACCGCCGCGCATCGTGCGGCTGGTACTCGGCAGACGAGTGACGACGCTGGAGCTGAGCCTCACGCGTCCCGATCCGCCGCGCTCGGACCGCGAGCGCGCGCTCGCCATCGATGCCGACGTCGTCTGCTTGCGGGTCGTGCCGCCCGACGGGTCGGAGCCGCTGGGCGTGATGTGCGGGCGGCTCAACAGCGTCGCGCGCCAGCTGCCGCTGCCCAGCGGCGATACGCTCGCCGCAACGTTTGCCTGGCCCGGTCCGCGCTGATGGCCCGGCCTCGGAAGCAGCGGCTCGATCCATCCATCTTCCATCTTCCCGCCGACAAGATGCGGGAGGGCTATTACTCCGACAAATATTTTGTGCGCGCGCGGGATCTGTTGCGTCGGGCACGGCATCGCCCCCGAGTCACGATGCAGGTGTTCGGAAAGTCGCACGCCTATCTGGGCGGCATCGACGAGGCGATCGCGATTCTGAAACTGTGCGCCGAGAGTTGGGACGAGCTCGTCGTGCACGCGCTGTATGACGGTGAAGAGATCCAGCCGTGGGAGACCGTGCTGCTCATCGAGGGGCCGTACGACGCCTTCGCGGTGCTCGAGACGCTGTACCTCGGCGTGCTGGCGCGACGGACACGGGTTGGCACGAATACGCGGCTCGTCGTCCAGGCCGCGAAGCCGAAGGAAGTGATGTTTTTCCCGGCGCGTCACGATCACTGGTTGGTACAAACGGGAGACGGCTATGCCGCGCACATCGCGGGCGCGATCGGAGTGTCCACGGACGCACAGGCATCGTGGTGGGGATCGGAAGGCGTCCGCGCCTTGGGCGATCAGCTGTATGGAGTGCGGCTCGACACCTCCGAGACGCTGGTGGACAGATCGGTGATTCCGCAGATGGGCACATTCCGGCCGACGGGCGTGAATCCGCAGCTGGTCTGGAACGTCCGGCGCGCCCTCGATGCCGAGGGCTTTACCCACGTCAAAATCGTCGTCTCGGGCGGCTTTACCGTCGAGAAGATCCGCAACTTCGAGGAGCAGGCGGTCCCGGTCGATGTATACGGCGTGGGCTCGAGTCTCTTTCAGGGGCGCTTCGACTTCACCGCCGACGTGGTGATGCTGGAGGGGAAACCGCGTGCGAAGGTGGGTCGGTCCTATCGGCCCAATCCCCGACTGGAGCGCGTCGAGTAAGTACTTGCATCAGCCTTTGCTTCTGCATAATTTTCCGCCCAAATGAATAATCATGCATCCGTCCCGGTCGGCGTGCTCGGGGCGTCGGGGTACGTCGGGCACGAGCTGTTGCGCCTCCTGCGCGGGCATCCGGCCGCGACCATCGCCTTCGCAACCGCCGACTCGGCCGCCGGCGAGTGGGTCGACGGGGTCGAGCTGATCAAGGTCGACGATGCTCCCTGGCAGCAGGCCGAGATCGTGTTGTCCGCGCTCCCGCACGGCGTCTCCGCGCGCTACGTGCAGGAGGCACGCGCCGGCGGGAAACGCGCCGTGGATCTGTCCGCCGATTTCCGGCTCTCACCTGACGCGGTCTATGGGCTCACGGAGTTCACACGCCCGCGCCTCCCCGCCGCCGATCTCGTTGCCAATCCCGGCTGTTATCCGACGGCGGCGCTGCTGGCGCTGCTCCCGTTGGCGCAGCTCGGACTCATTGACGCATCGCGCGAAGTCATCATCGACGCGGCGTCAGGTGTGACGGGCGCCGGCCGCAATCCCAAACGCGATTTGTTGTTCGGCGAGGTTGCGGAGGACTATCGCGCCTACGCCGCCGGGAACACACACCGCCATCTGGCAGAGCTACGTCAATCCCTCGCGCGCGAAGGCGGATTCACGGGCGACCTCGTCTTCACGCCGCATCTGTTGCCGGTGAAACGCGGCATACTCGAGACGATCCACGTGCCGTTGACGCGGGTGCTCGACCAATCGACGGCCGAAGGGCTGTACAGCGCAGCCTATGACGGCGAGCCCTGCGTGCAAATCCTGCACGGCGCGTTGCCATCCCTGAAGGACGTCGTCTACCGCAACCGCGTCGCGATCGGTGTCGCCCTAGTGGCCGACGTCCAGCGGCCGCGACTCACCGTGATCGCCGCGATCGATAACCTCGTCAAAGGCGCGGCAGGACAGGCGATTCAGAACATGAACGTGATGCTCGGGCTACCGGAAACGGCGGGACTGGCATGCTGACCGTGCGGGTCGTCAAGATCGGCGGCAACCAGCTCGATCGCCCGGTCTGGGTGGCCGAATGCGCGCGCGCGCTCAAAGGGGCGGGCCCCGTCGTCGTGGTCCACGGCGGTGGACAAGCCGTCAGCGCGTGGTCGCGTCGGCTCGGGCTGCCCGTCGAAAAGCGCGAGGGCCTGCGCGTCACCACACCGGAGATCGCGGAGATCGTCGAAATGGTTCTGGGCGGTCCCATGAATCGCCTGCTCGTGAGTGCGTTGCGCGACGCGGGACTCGACGCGATTGGGTTGTCGGGTGTCGATGGCGGTCTCTTGACGGCGCAGCCTGTCCAGAAGGGATCCGAGCTGGGTGAAGTGGGCACGATCGAAAACGTGCGCGCGTCGCTCCTCCAGAGCCTGCTGCTCGCCGGCCTGACCCCCGTGATCGCGCCCGTCGCACCGTCGCTCTCCGCTCCAGTGCGGCCACTGAACGTGAACTCCGATCAGGCGGCTGCCGCGATCGCCGCCGCACTCGGCGCGCAGGAGTTGCTCTTCGTCTCCGACGTCCCGGGCGTTACCGTGGATAGCGTGACGCAGCCGACACTATCGGCTACTGAGGTCGAGCCGCTCATCGAGTTGGGCGTGGCGAGCGGCGGCATGGCCGCGAAGCTCCGCGCCGCCGCACAAGCGCTCAGCGCCGGCGTCCGCGCGGTACGCATTGGCGATCTCGACATGTTCGAGCACGCGACCGCCGGCACGCGCCTTCTCGCCACACCTCCAGCCGTCCAACCAGCGTGACTACGCCGCTCGTCAGCTCCGACGCCGGCGCGCTGCTCGGCGTCTATGCGCGCGTGGGGCCGCACTTCGTCGCGGGCGAAGGCTCGCAGCTGATTGCCGAAGACGGCACGCGCTATCTCGATTTCGTGGCGGGCATCGCGGTCAATGCGCTCGGATACAACAGCCCGGTCTTTCGCGACGCCGTCATGCGCGCGCTCGAGGCGGGGCTCGTCCACGTGTCGAATCTGTACCGGACCGAACCGGGCGAGCGGCTCGCCGTGGAGCTGACCAGCCGTGCGTTCCACTCAGGCGGTCAAGCTTTCTTCTGTAACTCTGGCGCGGAAGCGAACGAAGGCGCCTTCAAGTTCGCCCGTAAGTGGTCCGGCAAGAGCGAGATCGTCGCCTTCAGCGGTTCGTTTCATGGTCGCTTGTTCGCGTCGCTCGCCGCGACCGACCGTCCCGATTACCGCCGGCCGTTCGAGCCGTTGCTCCCCGGTGTGCAGATTGTTCCGCCTGGTGA
>MNDR01000012.1 GCA_001915025.1 Gemmatimonadetes bacterium 13_2_20CM_2_65_7 | reverse complement strand
GGGCACGAGTTCCGGATGAATTCGCCCGCGTCGTCGATCCGACTGGGCGGGCGCTGAATGCGCGCAGCGATCCACAGCAGACGATCAGCATCGGTCTGTCGCAGAACTTTGAGGCTAAGCTCAAGCCACCCGCCGGTGATACTGCCGCTGAGAAAGAACCGCGCAAGATTCGCCTGTTGAGCATCAGCACGAGTGGCATCAGCTATAACTTCGAGCAGGCGAAGCAGCCCCACCGCGTCGGATGGCAGACCCCTTCGCTCAGCAACACGTTCCTGTCGGACCTGCTGCCCGGATTTCAGTTGAGCATCGTGCACGATCTGTGGAGAGGCCCAGGCCAGGTCGGGACCGATTCGGCCCACTTCGATCCATTCCTGCAGAACGTTTCGGCTTCGTTCTCGATCGGTCCAAACACGATCGCTGGGCTCGGGCGATTACTCGGCCTGCGCCCGCGCGCGTCGGCACCCAAGCCGGCGACCGACACGACCGGTCAACAGCTTCCGGGAGGACCCCGCGACAACGAGGTCCGTCGCTATCAGGGCGCCTCGCGTGAACCGTTCGGGTCACCGTATGGTGCAGGAGGCATAGGCGGAGGAGCCGGCGGAAACTTTTCTCTCACCGTTCAGTTCTCGAGCTCACGCAACCGCGGCGATACCACGGCAGCCACACGCCATCTCGCCGGCCGGCAGACCGCGAACATGCAGCTGTCGTTCAGCCCGACGCGCAACTGGACGGCAAACTGGGGCACATCCTACGATATCGTCACGCGTCAGTTTGCGTATCACGCCGTGAGCCTGCAGCGCGACCTGCGGCGCTGGCGCGCGAGCTTCGTCTTCGGCAAAACGAGCACCGGGAATCTCTCCTTTGCCTTCAACATCACGCTCACGGATCAGCCGGACATCAAGTTCGACTACGATCAACGCACGTACGTGCGCTGATCGCTGTCCTCTCGCGGAGACAACCCAGCTCGGAACGCTCCGCTAACTCACGAAGAATTCAGTACTTCGCTTGAGGCACAGCGCGTGCTTACACCCGGGGCAACCTCGTCCGAGGCTCCCCATGCGCTACCTCTTGTCGTTGTTGGTGCTGGCCGCGGTTGCTTGCCGGAGCGACCTAATCGCTCCCGGAGGCGGTCCGTCGACGCCGGCGAATCTGACCTACCAGCTCGAGCCGAGCGGCGATCCCAACCGCCCGCTGGGAATCCTGCTCATCTGGGATGACGTCACCGACGCCAATCTCGCCAACTATCGGGTGTACTCGCGCGCCTCCACCAGCGACGCGTTTGGACTACGAGGCGAAACGACGTCGAATACCTTCCACGACAACGGCGTGCCCCACCTGCAGTACGTCGTTACCGCCGTCGACGCGAATGGCGGCGAAAGCGGCTTCAGCAATGCGATCACGGTTGACGAGCGGCTGCAGCTCGTCGCGCCGGCTTGGTTGTCCTCGATCTCGTTGAACGGGGCAATCCATCTTCAATGGGACGACACGTCCTACGCCAGCGGGCCGACGCGCTTCAAGTGGTATCGCATCTACAGTACCGCGTACAACCTCGACACCGGGCTCTGCGACACCAACTGGCTACTGGAAGGCACGACCGTCGCGCCCGAATTCCTCGCGAGTGCCTTGACGAACGGCGTGCCGCGGTGCTTCGGGGTCTCGGCCGTAAGCCGCGAAGGGTACGAAAGTCTCTGGTCGCCGCTGCACCAGGACACGCCACGTCCCGACGCCCGCAATACGCTCGTTTTCGCAATTGACGCGAATGGCGCGCAGTCCGGCTTCCGCTTCTGGCAGGACGCCAACGGTGACGGCCGCGCGCAGACATCCGAGCTCGGGCTGGTCGTCGATGGGCACGGCAGCTCCGTCGACTTCTGGGTGTATCGCGATCCGACGGATTCCACGCTGTGGCTGGTTCCCGGATTCAGCGGCACCAGCATGCAGCTCTACAGCACGAGCGCGATCGCCGATCTCACGTCGATCGACTTCGCCCCGGCGTCCGGCTATTCGCGGAGCATGATCCAGGCGGTACCGGGCTACGGCTACGTCTTCCAGATCATTGAAGGCTCGACACTCCGTTACGGCGCCTTGCGGATGACGCACGTCGGGCGTGACTATCTGATTTTCGACTGGAGCTTCCAGACGGACATCGGAAATCCCGAGCTCCAGATGCGAGCCGGCCTCACGACATCGCTGCCAACCGGTTCGGTCGTTTCAGGTTCTAGATAGCAGGGCAACAGGGCAAGGCGCCGGAGTGGTCAACAGCCACTCCGGCGCCTTAGCTTTGGTCCCCATGGCGGAGACAGTCACACTCGACGGCCGGTCGCTCTCCATCGATGACGTCATCGCCGTCGCACGGCGCAACGTGTCCGTGACGCTCGATCCGAAAATGCTCAAGGCCGTCGCGGAGTCGCGGAAGGTGGTCGAGACTGCCGTCGCGCGGGGCCAGACGATCTACGGCGTGAATACCGGCTTTGGAAAGCTCGCCCACGTCCGTATCCCCCCCGAACAAGCTCGGCAGCTCCAGCTCAATCTGATCCGCAGTCACGCGTCCGGCGTCGGCGATCCACTCAGCGTCGATGCCGTGCGCGCGATGATGTTGCTCCGCGCCAATGTGCTGATGCGCGGCACCAGCGGCGTCCGACCCGTGCTGCCCGAGCTGCTCAGCGAGATGCTGAACCGCGGCATTCACCCCCGGGTCCCGTCCCAGGGAAGCGTGGGTGCCTCCGGTGATCTCGCGCCGCTTTCCCACCTCGCTCTGGCGATGATCGGCGAGGGGGAGGACGGACGAACGCTGACAGCGCAGGGCTTGAAGCCGGTCACGCTCGAGGCGAAAGAGGGCCTCGCCTTCGTGAACGGGACGCAGGCCCAGACCGGCCTGGCGGCGCTGCTCGTCAGCGACGCCTGGATGCTGTGGCGCGCGGCGCACGGGGCCGCGGCGATGAGCCTCGAGGCGGTGCGCGGCACCCCCGATCCATTCGACGCGCGCATTCACGACGCCCGCCCGCATCCATGGCAACAGCGGTCAGCCGCGTTACTCCGCGACCTGCTCGCCGAGAGCGAGATCCGTGAATCGCATCGCGAGAACGATCCCCGAGTGCAGGACGCGTATTCGTTGCGCTGCACCCCGCAGGTGCTCGGCGCCGTCGGAGAGGGGCTGGCGTTCGCCGAGCGGCTCGTGACGACGGAGCTCAACGCGGCCACCGATAACCCGCTCGTGTTCGGGGATGACGTGATCTCGGGTGGGAATTTCCATGGCCAGCCCATTGCGCTCGCGCTTGACGTGATCGCCATCTCACTGACGACACTGGCGGGTCTCGCGGAACGGCGGTTGGAGCGCGTGGTGAATCCGGATCTGTCATCCGGACTGCCGGCCTTTCTGGCGCGGGATCCGGGCCTTGAATCGGGGTTCATGACCGCGCAAATCGCCGCGGCGGCCCTTGTCGCCGATTGTCGTGTCCTCGCGACGCCGGCGAGCGTTCAGTCGATCCCCACGGAAGGCAATCAGGAAGACATCGTGCCGATGGGGATGACCGCGGCGTGGAAAGCGCAGCGCATTCTCGGCAACGCCGAGCGCGTCATCGCCATCGAGCTGCTGGCAGGCGCCCAGGGGCTCGAATACCTGAAGCCGTTGCGCCCGGCGAAGGCGGTGGCGCGCCTGTATGCCGCCGTCCGTCAGGATTCGGCGGCGCTGGCGAGCGACCGGCCTCTGACCGCGGACATCGAAACGGTCGCGGCGCATATCCGTGCAGGCAGGTTTGCGCCGTGAAGCGTTCCTCGTCGCGAACGATTCGCGCGCCACGCGGGTCGACGAAGTCGTGCAAAGGGTGGGTCCAGGAAGCCGCGTTGCGAATGCTGATGAACAATCTCGACCCTGACGTCGCAGAGCGGCCGCAGGATCTCGTCGTGTACGGTGGCACTGGGAAGGCCGCGCGGGATTGGCCGTCGTTCGACGCGATCTGTCGCACCCTGCAGACGCTCGGCGACGAAGAGACGCTGATCGTGCAGTCGGGGAAACCCGTGGGTGTATTTACGACGCACGCCGATGCGCCGCGCGTGCTGATCGCGAACGCGAACCTGGTGGGCCGCTTCGCGACGTGGGAGGTGTTTCGCGACCTCGAGCGCCGCGGGCTGATCATGTACGGTCAGATGACGGCGGGTTCCTGGATCTACATCGGGACGCAAGGCATCCTCCAGGGCACGTACGAGACGTTTGGCGCAGTTGCCAAAGCCAAGTTTCAAGGATCGCTACGCGGCCGAATAGTTCTCACCGGTGGGTTAGGTGGGATGGGCGGCGCGCAGCCGCTGGCCGCCACGATGAACGAGGGCATTTGCCTCGCCGTGGAAGTCGATCCCGCGCGCGTGCAACGTCGTCTCGAGACCCGCTATCTCGACCGTTCGACGGCTTCGATCGATGAGGCGCTGGCGTGGTGCGAGGACGCTCGGCGACACGGAACCGCTGTCTCCATCGGGCTCATTGGAAACTGCGCCGACGTGTTGCCCGAGCTGGTACGGCGCGGCTTCAAGCCCGACGTCGTGACGGACCAAACGTCGGCGCACGATCCGCTGAACGGCTATATCCCCGCCGGCTTGACGCTCACCGCCGCCGCCGAATTGCGGCGCACTTCGTCGGATGACTATGTGCGGCGCGCGCGCGCGAGCATCGCGGCGCACGTGCGAGCGATGCTCGCCTTCCAGGCCGCCGGGGCAGTCGCGTTCGACTACGGCAACAACATCCGCACCGAGGCGCGTGACGCCGGTGTGGCCGACGCGTTCGCGATCCCCGGTTTCGTGCCCGAGTACATCCGGCCCCTGTTCTGCGAGGGGAAGGGGCCGTTCCGTTGGGTCGCCCTCTCCGGAGATCCCGCCGACCTGCGGCGCACCGACGAGCTCGTGCTGCAGCTCTTTCCGGACAACAACCATCTGCGTCGCTGGATCACATTGGCCCAAGAGCGCGTGACATTTCAGGGATTGCCGGCGCGCATCTGCTGGCTGGGTCAGGGGGAGCGGGCGCGCTTTGGCGTCGCGTTGAATGATCTGGTTCGTCGCGGCGAGCTGTCGGCGCCCATCGTGATCGGGCGCGATCATCTCGATACCGGATCGGTGGCCTCGCCGTTTCGCGAGACGGAAGCAATGCGCGACGGTTCCGACGCCATCGCCGACTGGGCGATCCTCAACGCATTACTCAATACTGCGTCCGGAGCGTCGTGGGTCTCGTTCCACCACGGCGGCGGCGTCGGCATCGGCAACTCACTGCACGCGGGGCAGGTGATCGTCGCTGATGGCACGCCGGCAGCGGGGAAGCGGCTCGAGCGGGTGCTGACCAACGATCCCGGTCTGGGAGTCGCGCGTCATGCCGATGCCGGATATCCGGAAGCCATCGAGATGGCGCGTCGCCATCACATCCGTCTTCCCATGAGCGAGAATCTCGCCGCCTCGTCCGGACAAGTCGTCGAGATCAACGGCGTCATGTTTCCCGGATTCATCGACTGCCACACGCACGCCGTATTCGGCGCGCCGCGGCTCGATGATCAAGAACGCCGCGCGCTCGGCGTAGACTATAAGGCGATCGCCGCCGCGGGCGGCGGGATTCTGCAATCCGTGCGCGACGTCCGCGCTCGTTCCGCCGCCGAGCTCGAGGCGCTCACGCGGTCACGGCTTGCGCAGTTGTTGGCGCACGGCGCTACGACGATCGAGGTGAAGTCAGGCTACGGACTCGAGCTGGAAGCGGAGTTGAAACAGCTTCGGGTGATCCGGCGACTGGCTGACGAACTTCCGGCGACGCTGGTGCCGACGTTCCTCGGCGCGCATGAGGTCCCACCCGAATACCGCGGTAATCGCGCTGCCTACGTGCAGCTCTTGTGTGAGGAAATGATCCCCGCCGTCGCACGCGAAGGTCTGGCGAAGAGCTGCGACGTCTTCTGCGAGCCCGGAGTCTTCACTCCAGCCGAGAGCCGGCAAATCCTCGAGGCGGCGCGGGCTCATGGCCTCGCGGTCAAATTGCATGCAGATGAACTCGAGGGCTCAGGCGGCGCGGAGCTGGCGGCGGAATTGGGAGCATTGTCGGCGGATCATCTTGGCAGCGTCTCGGATGGAGGTATCAAGGCGCTGGCCGCGAGCTCCACCGTCGCGGTCTTGCTCCCGGCCACGATGATCTTTTTGGGGAGGAAGTCGCAGGCGCCGGCGCGACGCTTGATCGAGGCCGGCGCCGCGGTCGCTCTTGCCACCGACTACAACCCCGGAACTTCGCCGACGCTGAGCTTGCCGCTCGTCATGACCCTCGGGGTCTCGCAACTTGGGCTGCGTCACGCCGAAACTGTGACGGCGGTGACGATCAATGCCGCCGCGGCGCTCGGCCTGGCCGCCGACCGTGGTCAGATCGCACCGGGGTGCATCGCTGACCTCGTCGTCGCGGCCGTGGACGACTGGCGGGAGATAGCGTATTGGATGGGCGCCAACGTCGTAAGCGCCGTCTGGACAGCAGGTTCGGCTTGTCCGCCCCGGACGGCCCCGATATCTTAGTGCTCCCATGTCGAAACTCGAGCAGCTCAAAGAAAAAGCCAAGGGTCTCGAGGCTAAGGACCCGAAGAAGGCGATCGAGATCTGGCTCGAGGCGCTTAACCAGCAGTCCGATGGGGAGGCGAACCCCGACCTCTCGATTTACAACCGTATCGGGGACCTCTTCATCAAGCTCAGGGATCCCGGCCAGGCTGCCGATTATTACGACCAGGCGGTCGACAAATACGCCGAGCTGGGTTTTCACAACAACGCCATAGCGATGTGCAACAAGGTCCTGCGCAACGCGCCGGCGCGGCAGGCGACCTATCTGAAACTGGCGAAGCTCTATGCGGCCAAGGGCTTCATGGCCGAGGCGAAGCAGAACTTCGTCGAGTACGCCGAACGGATGCAGAGGGTCGGCAAAATCGAGCACGCGTTCGCGGCGTTGAAGGAGTTCACGGACATCTCGCCCGAGAGCGAGAGTTTGCGGGAGATGCTGGCCGAGCACCTCAAGATGTACGGCGCCGATCCTGGCAAGCGCGCATCGGCCGCCGGGTCCCGTGGCAGCACGGCAGCCCCGAAGTCGGCGCCCCACGCGGGCGATGACGTCTCGAAATCGGGCAAGCGCAAGACTTCGAGCCTGGTTTTTCTCGACCTCGACGAGCCGCGCGGTGCCAAGGCTCCTCCTGCTCCGCCCGCTAAGCCCGCTGCTCCTCCCCCTCCTCCCGTGGCGGAGCGGTTGATCGAAGAAGTCGTGCCGGAGCCCGACGAGTCGCTGCAGATCGAGACGACGAGCCTCATCGACGAAGCGCCAGCGGTGGGTACGAGCGGGATGCTCGAGGGCCTGGAAACCACGCATTCTGACTTCGGTCAGATGCGCTCCACCACGCCCAAGACGCCGTCCATCCGTGAGGAACTGAACCCCGCGGATCTCGAGCTCGAACCGATGGCGGAGCTAGAGCCGACGGTCACCGACGAGGCCGCAGCCGAGGATGTCGTGCCGGGTCTGGAGGACGCGGACCTGGTGTTGGAAGGCAACATCGACGTCGCTCCCGCTCCGGAGAAGAAAAAACCCACGCCCCCGGCTCCGCCGAAGGCGCCTCCCCCAAAGTTGAAGCCCCTCGGCCGTCCGCTGGCGGGCAAGCCGGCTGCCGAGCCGCCTCGCGTGAAACCCGTCGTCCCGAAGCGGCCGTCCGCGCCGAACCCAGCATCGGGACCGGGGGGATCAGGGGGACCCGGGAAGCGAAAGACTGTCGTCGAGGTACCGCCACTCGAGCTCGAACCCGATTTCGAGAGCTCGGTGACCGACGCCCCCCACGACATCGACGATCAGCCCGTGAAGCCGGGCTTCATTCAGACTGAGGATGACACGTCGATCGCGCCGGGACGGCGTTCGGGATTCATCGATTTAGGAATTGATGAGATTCACACGCAAGGGGATCAGACAGGCTCGCTCGTGTTCTCGAACATCGAGGAGACGCCGGCGGCACCGGGGATCGAGGAGCTCGAATCTCATGTCGCGGACAATCCGGATGATCCCGAGGCCCATCAGGCTCTGGGTGAGGCGCTCATCGAGCAGGGCGAGCGCGACCGCGGCATCGAAGAGCTGGACCTGGCGACCGCGGGACTCGAAAACGCCGGCAATCTCGCCCAGGCGCGCGATCTCGTGGACGAGGTCCTGCACCTCGACCCCAACAGCGTGCGCCATCGTCAAAAGGCCGTCGAGTACGCGTTCAAAGCGGGAGACAAGGCAAAGCTGGTCGATGCGTACATCGAGCTTGCGGACGCGCTGCTGCGCTCAGACCTCCCCGACAAGGCACGCGCCGTGTACGCGCGCGTCGCCCAGCATGACCCCAAGAACGAGCGCGCCAAGGCCGCGCTCTCCATGCTCGCGCCCGCCGTTGCGCCGTCCAAACCGGAAGGCAAGGTCAAGGCCAAAGACGCGAAAATGAAAGTCCGCGACGAAGCCACATTGGACGGTGACTTCGTCGACCTTGGCTCGATGCTCAGCGACGACGAGGAGGGACCGCCGGCCAAAGACACGCGGATGACCGTCGCCGATGAGGAGCCCACCGGCGATGAAGAGCAGGATTTTCATGACATGCTGGCGCGCTTCAAACAGGGGATCGACGAGAACATCGACGAGACCGATTTCCAGTCGCACTACGATCTGGGCGTCGCGTTCAAGGAGATGGGCCTGCTGGACGAGGCGATCGCGGAGCTGCAAAAAGCGCTGCGCGCGCCCGAGGGCAAGCTGCGCACGTCGGAGATGTTGGGGATCTGCTTCTTCGAGAAGGGCGCCTACGGCGTCGCGGAATCGATCCTGCGGCGCGGGTTGGATCTGCCCGCATCCGGTGATCAAGAGCGCCTGGGTGTGTTGTACTGGCTTGGCCGCGCCCTGGAGCAACAGGGCAAGAAGGCCGACGCGCGCGACCTCTACGGCCGCGTCTTTGCCGTCGACATCCGCTTCCTCGACGCCGAACAGCGCGTCAAAGCGCTCGCCAAGGCGAAATAGCGTGAGTCAACAGGTCGCTCGTGTGAGCCTGCGCGATGTCCAGCGCCCCGTCGCGGGCGAGCTCGAGCAGGTCGTCGGAGAGTTGCGCCGCGTGATTGCCGCCGATTTCCCCATCGTCACTGAAGTGAACGATCATCTGTTACAGATGAAGGGAAAGCTGTTCCGGCCGACGCTGTTGCTCCTCAGTAACAAGGCCGCAGGATGCAATGACGAACGTGTCGTGACGTTGGCGGCAATCGTCGAGCTGATCCATCTCGCCACACTGGTGCACGACGACTCGGTGGACCATTCCGTGCTGCGCCGCGGCTTGCCGACGATCAACGCGCTGTTCTCACATCAGATCGCCGTGATCATGGGTGATTACCTCTACTCTCGCGCCATCATCGAGCTAGTGCGATTCGACGATCATGAGGCCTTGCGCGTGCTCGCGCGCGTGACGAACGAGATGACGGTCGGGGAGATGCGCCAGCTCGAGGCCCTCGACAAGCTCGCCTATGGCGAGGGGGAGTACGACGCGCTGATTCGCGCCAAGACCGCCTCGCTGCTGTCGGGCGCCTGCGAGGTCGGCGCGCTCGCGGCCCCTGCCGCTTACCGCCAGGCGCTAGCCCGCTTCGGTATGCTGCTCGGCATGGCCTTCCAGATCACGGATGACCTGCTCGATTACACGGAGCCTGAGGCCGTGACGGGGAAACCGTCGGGACTCGATCTTCGCGAACACAAGGTGACGCTGCCGCTGATCGCCGCGCTCGCCCGCATGCCCCCCGAAGGCCGCCGCGTCGTGGCGCAACTGATGGACGCGGTGGAGCCGGGCGACGAGTTGGTCGCCGAGGTCATCCGGCTTGTCGAAGCCGCGGGCGGGCTCGAGACGGCGCGGCAGCGCGCGCTCGACCTCGCGCAACAGGCGGAAACCGAGCTGGACGTGTTGCCGCCATCGCCGGCCCGTGACGCCTTACAGGGGAGCATCGCATACGCCGTGGAGCGGCGCCGCTAGGCTGTGCCGCACGGTCCTCGTCGCCCCGCCTTCTATATCGGCGTGCTTGCGATAGGCTTCGTCGTGGGCGGATTGCTGCACGCCTTCTTGCGGCGATTTCTTCCGCAGGGACCCGCCCGCGAGGTGTTCACCTGGTCGGTGACGCCGACCATCGGGCCGTTTCACCTCGATCTGCTCGTCATGTCGATTACGCTGGGACCGATCGGGCTGGACGTGTCGCTGCTCGCCGTGGTAGGCGTGGTGATTGCCTACCTGTTCGCGCGGTCGCTCTTCTAATCGAGGGTCGCCGCCGCCTGCGATTTGAAGAGGTCTTTGCGCCGGTCGACGATCTTGGCTTTGGCGCGTAACCCGTCCAGATACTGCTGTATGCGCGCCTGCTGCACCGCCTGACGCAGCTGCGTGCGCTGCGCATCGCGCTGTTTGAGCCACGCGGTCGAGTCGGCAAGCTTGCGCCACAGCGACTGGATAATGAAGTAGCCGCCCTCTCCCTCGATCACGCCACTCCGCTCGCCCACGCGCAGGCCGAATGCAGTACCGACGAGCACCGGCTCGCGCCCCAGATAGCTGGGCGGCCGCAGACGGGTGAAGGGACCGAAGCTCTGCGCGCCAGTCAAGTCAGGAGCGCCCTTCAGCAGCGCGGCGAGCGAATCGGCGCGGTGGCGCCCCAGGGCCTTTTGCTTGTCGATCCGCACGACGCTGCGGACGCGATCCCGAATCAGGGCGATCGGCGGGACGCCTGCCGGAGTGACCGAGTCGAGGCGAAAGACATAGTACGCTGGTTGTCCCTCGATCACGGGACTCGTTTCGCCGACCGGCGCTTCAAAGGCCCACACGCTGACGTCGGGAATCACGTAGCGGCCCAGGTTGAAGCGCTCGCCCTGGATGACCTGATACGTCGGCGACACCTGCAGCCCCAATCGGCGTGCCGCACTGTCGAGCACTTTGGGATTGGTTCGTTCGGCCGCGATGCGTTCGAGCGTATCAGCGCGCGCCTCGACCTGCTCGAGGTGATCGCCTTGTAGGGCGACCGGAATGAGAATGTGACGAACCTTGACGGAGTCGCCTTTCACCTGATCGATGCGGATCAGGTGATACCCGAATTGCGTGGCCACGGGAGCCGACACCTGTCCCGGCTTGAGACTGCGCATCCCGGCACGGAATTGGGCGTCGAAGCTGGGATCGTCCTTCTTGACCCAGCCGAGATCGCCACCGCGATGTCCGCTGACAGTGTCGCTCGACTCGCGCTTGGCGACGTCCTCGAACTTCGCGCCGCGGGCGAGCTCGACGCGCACGCGCGCGACATGAGCGTGCGCAGCCGCGCTATCGGCGGCGTTCGGCAGGCGCGGCAACGTCACGAAGCGGACGTACGCGACGGCCGGACGCTTGAAATCGTCGGGGTGGTTCGCCACGTACGCGGCGATTTCCGCATCGCTGATGGGCGAGGAGTCCGGGATCGCGTAGGGCCAGATCGCGAGTGACGCGATGGTGACCGAATCGTGCTGATCCTTGTAGATCCGCCAGAGTTTGGCGTCCGAGATGTACACGTCAGCGGTGAGGTACTGGGCCAGCTTGATGCGCGGAATCTGATCGCGATACATCGCCTCGATCTGGACCAGCACTTGCTGATCGGTCGTCGTTCTCAGGAACTGTTGCCACTTGCGGATATCGAATTGGCTGTCGGTCTGAAACTGCGGATCCCGCATCACTTCGGGTGGAGGCGATGTCGCCGCGATCTCGCGCACTTCGTCATCGCTGACGCGAATGCCGAGACGCCGGTACTCCTGCTGCAGCAACGTCTCCTGCACCATCTGATTGATGACCTGGTCACCGATCTGCTGCTCGTCCTCGCGCGTCATCGGCGCCGCGCCCGTCTGCTGGCGGTATTGCTCAGTCGCGACCTGGACGCGCTGCTGGTATTCGTTGACCTGGTATTCTCTGCCGTTGACGCGGAGGACCACGTTGCCGCTGGGACCGAGGATGCTCATCACCTGACCAATGGCCAACCAGGCGACGAACGAAACGGCGAGGATGTAAAAGACCCACTTCGCGTTCGCGTGCATCGTGCGCATCAAGGCCACTGCGACAACTCCAGTACAGAGGGTGGGAAGGGGCATAAGTCTAAAAACGACAACGGACAAACTCAAGCGCACAGAAGCGCCGGTCATTTGACAGCAGCGGCGGCCAAACACTACATTCGCCCAATTGCCACATAGACTTACGCCAGGCAGACGGGGGGGCGGGGGCGTTGGCCTACACCAGCGAGATCGACAAACTCGAAGCGCGCTTTCGGGACAATCCCAAGGGACGCAATTTTGCGCCCCTCGCGGATGCCTATCGTAAAGCGGGGCTTATAGATAACGCGATCGACCTCTGCCAGAACGGCCTCAAGCTCCACCCCGATTACGTCAGCGCCTACATCGTCTACGCCCGTTGCCTCGTCGACAAGAAAGATGATCCTTCCGCCCTCGGCGTCTTCGAGAAGGTGCTCGAGCTCGACGGCGAGAATATCATCGCACTCCGCGGTCTCGCCGAGCTCGCCGAGCGGAATGGGAAATACGAAGAGGAAGTCGAGTGGCTGGCGCGGTTGCTGAACGCAGACCCGATGAATGGGGACGCGGCCGAAGCGCTGGCCCGGGCGAAGGGAAAGGTGACCACCAAGCCAATCGCGGCCACGGAAGCCCCCACTGCCGCGATGGGCAAGCCGGACTTCGCGATCGAGCACGAGGAGAAGGTCGAAACAACGCTGAAGGCTCGGCCGAGCGCTTCGGGCGCGGCGCAGTCGCCCGACGTCGAGAATCTCGAGCAGCCGATCAGCTTCAATCCATCCGCGCACGCGGCCGCGAAGGCGGAGGGTCTGGAAGTCCAGGAAGATGTCGAGCTGAACGCCCAGGAGATCGAGCAGGTGGAAATTGAAGGCCTCGCGCGTACTCAGTACGAGGGCAGCGGGATGTTCAAGCTCGACGCTCCCGAGCCCACGGGTGCGGAGACAGGCGGTCCCGAGTTGGACGAGTCGCTCCCCCAGGTCGATCTGCCGCTCATTATGCCGGATGATGAGGTGCGACGTCCCGCGCCCAAACAGCCCCCTCCGACCCCACCGCGAGCGCCGGCCCCGCCGGCGCCGCCGCCACGACCGAAGGCACGCGCGCTCTCCGACGATGACGGCGCCGCTGATACGGCGACCCTGTCGCGCGCGGAGCCCGTGCTGACCGAGACGATGGCGGAGCTCTATCTGAGGCAGGGGCACCAGCAGGACGCCCTGCGCGTGTATCAGGCGCTACTGGCGCAACGACCGAACGATCCCAAGCTCAAGAGCAAAGTCGAGCAGCTGTCGCCGGGCGGGAAAAAAGGCTCCGGGGTTTCGGCGCAAGCGTTCCTCAAGGGAATTTGGTCCGGGCGGGGTGCGCCCTCTCCTCCTCCGTCGCCGGCACCGGCCGAGCAGAGTACGCTCGCCGCGGCGTTTGACGTCGCCGATCCGGCACCGGGTGAGCCATCGCATCCGGCGCGGGATCATATCTCGCTCGATTCGGTGTTTGGCGAGGAAGTTGCGCGACGTTCGAACGCGCAACCGAGCGCCGCGCCGGAGCGCGCTGGGACCGCTGCGCCCGAGGGCGGACAGACCGGCGGCTTCTCCTTCGATGAATTCTTCGCCGGCGCAAAAGAGGGTGCAGCCGCGTCAGGTCCGGGCGCGGACACCGCTGCTGCCAAGACCCCGGCCAGCGGTCGTTCGTCCGGCCGCGGCCAACGGCCTCCCGAGGATGAGGCTGAGGCGGACCAGTTTCAGCAGTGGCTAAAAAAACTGAAATCATAGTCGCCGTGTTGAACGGCCCGAATTTGAATCTCCTGGGTGAGCGCGAGCCGGAGTTGTATGGCAGCACGAGCCTGGCGGAGATCGAGCGCGCGACGCGAGAGTCGGCGCGGGCGCTCGGCGTGAAATGCAGCTGGGTCCAGACCAATCACGAAGGCCAGTTCGTCGACGCGATTCAGGGTCTCAAAGGGAAGGCGGACGGCGCGCTGATCAATGCTGCCGCGTTCACGCACACGAGTCTCGCCGTACGCGACGCGCTGCTCGCGGTGCGGGTGCCGTTCGTCGAAGTCCATCTCTCGAATATTTTCGCGCGCGAACCGGAGCGGCGGCGCTCGCTGCTCGCGGATCTCGCGGTCGGTGTCGTGACGGGGTTCGGGGCTGACAGCTATCGCCTGGGACTCGAGGGGTTGGTCGCTCATATCAAGTCACGATAGGCGTCCCGAACGCCATGCGGCACTTGCTGCGCTCCTCGAGGCAGAAGGGCTCGATGCACTGCTCGTCACGTCGCGACCCAATATCCGGTACCTCACGGGTTTCGGCGGCTCGGCAGGCGTGGCGGTGGCGACACGGGGTGGGCTGCTCCTGGTGACCGACTTCCGCTACGACGAGCAGGCGCGCCAACAATCTGGCGCCGTGGCAAGGGTCGAAATCGAAGGCGTCAGCATTTGGGATCGGCTCTTCAAAGAGCTCGGTGGTAGCACGCACGCCGGCAAGGGGGGGGGGAGCCTCATCGGATTCGAGGCGCATGCGCTGACCGTAAAAGAGGCGGAGCGGCTGTCCAGCCCGGTCGCGAGTCCGTGGCGTTGGAAGCCGGCAGGTGAGCTGGTCGAGCGGCTGCGCGTGCGCAAGGATCCGGGCGAGGTGGCTGCGATTCGCGCGGCGGGAAGGCTTGCCGCGGAGGCGCTACGAGAGACACTCGCCGCCGTGCGGCCCCGTCAGACGGAGCTCGAAATCGCGGGAGTGCTGGGAGGTGCGCTCCGCCGCCACGGCAGCGAGGCCCATCCGTTCCCCACGATCGTGGCGAGTGGGCCGCGGAGTGCCTTGCCCCACGCGCACACGAGCCAGCGGACGGTGGCCGCCGGTGAATGGCTGTTGCTCGATTTTGGCGCCGTTGTGGACGGTTACTGCGCCGACGTAACTCGAACCGTTGTCGTCGGCGCGCGCGCGGATGATTCGCAACGGGCGCTGTACGACCTGGTGCAGGAAGCGCAGCATCGCGCGCGCGCCGGCGTGCGGGCGGGCATGAGTGGGCGAGAAGCGGACGCGCTGGCGCGCGACCCGATCGAGGCGCGCGGATTCGGCGCGGCGTTCGGACATTCAACGGGACACGGCGTGGGCCTCGAGGTCCATGAGGCGCCGCGGCTCGCGCGCACCAGCGCGGATCCGTTGCCCGAGAATGCGGTGGTGACGATCGAGCCGGGTGTCTACGTCGCGGGACGCGGCGGCGTTCGCATCGAGGACGACGTGCATCTGTCCGCTGACGGTCCGGTGCTGTTGACCGACGGCTGTACGGATCTCGTGGAACTGGTGTAGGGCCTCTCGGGGGGTATCTTCACGGTATGAAGCTCGACATCATCGCGCAGATCGTGCAGATCTTGAAGGACGCGCCGGAGGTGGGAGCCATCGAGATCCGGCGCGGCCTGTTTGGCGCATGGTCGTCGGTTCGGGTTTCGAAGGCGGGGCATGTCGGGAACGCCTCGGGTCATGTGGTCGTAACGCAACCGGGCGCCATTCCCCAGTCCCCCGTCCCGTCACCACGGGGAATGGGGACGGGGGAATCGCCGGCGGCGCCCTCTGCCGGACCGCAATTGCTCGAGATCAAGTCCCCGATGGTGGGCACGTTTTATCAGTCTCCCGAGCCCGCCGCGCAGCCGTATGTGAAGGTCGGCAGCCGGGTGACCGTAGGGCAGGTGGTCTGCATCATCGAAGCGATGAAGATCATGAACGAGATCGAGTCCGAGGTCACGGGTGTGATTCGGGACGTTGCCGCGCAAAACGCGCAGCCGGTGGAATTCGGCCAGGTCCTTTTCCGGGTGGATCCGCATGGGTGAGGCGACGCAGAGCAATCTGCCGGCATTCAACTTCAAACAAGCGATCACGCAGATGGTGCAGCGGAACGGATCCGACCTGTTGCTGAAGGTCGGTCGGCCCGCGACCATCCGCGTCAACGGCGACCTGGTGGCCCTCGACACCGCGCCCCTCAAGCCGGAGGAGTTGAAGTCGCTGGCCGAGCAGATCATGACGCCGCGTCAGGTCAAGGAGTTCGCCGAGCACAAGGAGGCGGACTTTGCGATCGGGGTGCCGGGCGTCGGCCGCTTCCGGACCAACGTCTACCAGCAGCGCGGCACGGTGGCGTTCGCGTTTCGGGCGATCCCTTATGAAGTCAAGCAGATCCGCGAGCTGAACTTGCCCGGAGTCCTGGAGGAGATCGCGCTCAAGCCGCGGGGGTTGGTGCTCGTGACGGGAGTCACCGGCTCGGGGAAGTCCACGGCGCTCGCCGCGATGATCAACCACGTGAACACGAACCGGCGGGTCAACATCATCACCATCGAGGACCCGATCGAGTTCCTGCATCGCGATCAGCACGCCAACATCTCGCAGCGCGAGGTGGGCAACGATACGCTGTCGTTCAACTCCGCGCTGCGCCACGTGCTGCGCCAGGATCCCGACCTGATCCTGATCGGCGAGATCCGCGACATGGAGACCTTGGACACGGCGCTCAAAGCGGCGGATACGGGCCACATGGTGTTCTCGACGCTGCACACGACCGACGCAACCCAGACGGTCAGCCGCGTGATCTCGTTCTTCCCACCGCACCAACACGACGAAATCCGTCACCTCCTGTCCACCGCGCTCCAGGCGATCGTCTCGTTGCGGCTCGTGCCCCGCAGGGACGGCCGCGGCCGGGTGCCGGCGGCGGAGGTGCTCATCAATACCGCGG
>MNDR01000080.1 GCA_001915025.1 Gemmatimonadetes bacterium 13_2_20CM_2_65_7 | reverse complement strand
GCGAATCAGATCGCAGACTGCGTGCGCGCGGTGACGTGGGCCGACGAAGTCATCGTCGCCGATGGCGGCTCGAGCGATGAAACCACCAGGGCCGCCGCGGCCGCGGGCGCAAAGGTGCTGCAGGGCTCGTGGCATACGATTGCGGCGCAGCGCAACGCCGCGATTGCGGCCGCGCGCAACCAGTGGGTGCTCGCGGTCGATGCCGATGAACGAGTCGGCCCGGATCTCGCTGAAGAAATCGGCGCAACCGTGACGACGCCGGCTCATCCGGCGTATGCAGTGCGGCGGGCCAACGTCTACCTCGGTCGCACCGTTCGTTACGGCGGCTGGGGAGACGATTGGGTTGTGCGCCTGTTCCAGCGCGATCGCCGTTATGTAGAGCGCCGCGTGCACGAGCACCTCGAGCGCGGCGCCGACGTCGGGCGCTTGCGCGCCCCGCTGGTGCACGTGCCCTATCGGGATCTGTCGCATCATCTCGAAAAGCTGGATCGCTACGCCACCTGGAGTGCGGAAGAATTGGCCGAGCGCGGCCGCCGCGCGCACCTCACTGATATTCTGGTGCGGCCGCCCGCGCGCTTTTTCAGCATGTATGTCTTGCGGCTCGGTCTTCTCGATGGTTGGCGGGGCGCCGTGCTGTGCGGGCTGGCGGCGGTGAGTGTGTTCCTTAAGTACGTCCGGCTGTGGGATCTGCAGCATAGAGTCGATGGCTAAAACTTTTCTGCTGACCGGCGAATTCCCGCCGATGCAAACCGGCATCGCCCGCATGATGGGCGAGGTCACGCGCCGCTATCCGCGCGGCGAGCTCCTGGTGTCGACCGGCCAGCATCGCGATTCTCAGGATTCCGACGTGCACTTCAGTGGCGCCGTCGTGGACCGCCTTCCCGTTCCGAGCAAGGCGCTGCGCAATCTTGCCGGCCTGCTCTTCTGGGCGCGTCGCGTCGCCTCGCTCGCGCGCCAGCACAAGCCGCGCTTCGCGTGGTGCGATTCGATCAGACCCTGCACCTATCCCGCGAAATGGATGCACGAGCGCGTCGGCACGAAGTACGGCGTCTTTGTCCACGGCGGCGATCTGCTGAAAGAGCTGCACGCGATCCATCACTCGCGCTTCGCGCGCAAGACGGCGAAAGCGTTGTTGGGATCCGCCGTCGCCGTGGTCGCGAATAGTCAATGGACCCGCGAACAGGCGCAGAAAGTGTTGCGCGAGCTGGGACTCGATCCGCTCGCGGAAACCGTGCGACTCGTGCCACTCGGCACCGATCCGGAGCAGTTCCGTCCGGGGATCGACACACGCGCCGTGCGAACGCGGTATGGATTGAACGGCGGCGAATGGGTGCTCACCGTGGCGCGGCTCGAGGCCTACAAGGGCGTGGACATGGCGCTCAAAGCGGTCGCGCAGTGCCGGTCCGATGGCCTGGACATCAATTATCTGATCGTCGGCAGCGGTAAGAAGAGGAAGGCGTACCAGAAGATGGCGGAGGAGCTGCAGATCGCCGACCATGTGCGTTTCGTCGGGAACGTTCCGGAAGCGGAGCTGCCCGCCGTCTTCAACATCGCGAGCGCGTACATCGGCGTGTCACGCCGGGCGGACGGATCGCGCGTCGAAGGGTTCGGGGTCGCGCTCGCCGAGGCGAGTGCGTCGGGATTGCCGGTGATCGCGGGTCAGTCGGGAGGATTGGCCGAAGCGGTCAATGATGGCGAGACCGGCTTCGTCGTGAATCCCGACGATCCCGACGCGGTGGCCGCCGCGCTCAAGCGGCTGCTCGGCGATCAGTTGCTGGCGCGCCGGCTAGGGCAAGCGGGCCGCAAGGCGATCGAGACCTACTACAACTGGGACCGTGTGATCCGCGACCTGCGGGACATCGAATCACAAGTCTCCTCCTAGCGTTCAATTTTCCGCCGCACGGCGGCGGCATCGCCCGCATGATGGGCGAGCTGGCACTCCGATATCCGCAGCACTCCCTCGTCGTCTCGACGGGCTCCTATGAAGACAGCGCCGCGAGTGACGCGCGCTTTCCCCAGCCGATCGATCGCATTGGCATTCGCGCCACCCGGCTGCGAACGGTGCAGGGGCTCGCGCTGTGGACGTGGCGCGCGAGCGCGCTCGCCAAGACCTGGCGGCCGGTCTTCACGTGGTGTGCGGAGCTGAAGCCCGCGGGAGTCGCTTCAAGCAACGGACCGCGAGGAGCCTGCTCGGCAATGCGACCGTGATCGTCGCAATCAGCCGATGGACTGCCGAGCTCGCGCAGCGTGTGCTCGAGCTCCTCGATCTCCACATTCCGATCCAAACGGTGCCGCTTGGCACCACGCCCTCGCACTTCCGGCCGGGAATCGATGCGCGGGCCGTTCGGGCGAAGTACGGATTGAATGGTGGGCCGTGGCTGCTGACCGTTGCGCGTCTCGAGTGGCACAAAGGGATCGATACCGTCATGCGCGCGTTGCCGGCGATCCGCGCCGTGCATCCCAACACACGCTATGTGATCGCCGGTGTCGGAGACCGGCGCGCCGACTTGGAGCGCATGGCGCAGGCGCTCGACCTCGGGGACGTCGTGCGCTTTCTCGGCGCCGTCTCCGATGACGAGCTGCCCGCGCTCTATAACGCCGCCGATCTCTACGTCGGTGCGTCGCGGCGGTACGATCTGCTGGCGGAGGGATTCGGGATCTCCCTGGTCGAAGCGTCGGCATGTGGACTCGCGGTCGTCGGTGGGCGCTCGGGGGGCGTGCCGGACGCGGTGCGCGAAGGGGAGACAGGCATCTTGGTCGATCCTGATGATCCGAATGCGGTCGCGGCGGGCATCAACGAGCTACTTGCGAATCCAGAACGGCGAAAAGAACTCGGCGCAGCAGGAAGGAAAGCGGTGGAGACTTACTACAACTGGGATCGCGTGGTGAAAGACCTAATTCATATTGATGAGAGGTACCGTCGATAGATGTTCGCCTGTGAACACTATCCCGAACGCCGCATCGTACTTTCCTGTTGGGCCGGCCGCGCGATGATGGCGTACGTAGGGCAGTGCCGAATGTAGCCGCCATCGAGTGGCGACCATTCTTGATCCGGCTGCGTCACCACCGCCTTCCGCTCCGAATCGAGCACGAACATTCCCTGCGGGGCCTGCACCAGGCACGTGCCGCAGCCGATGCAGCGGTCGCGCTCGACGCGTACCACGACCCGGCGCTTCGGGAAAATTCCCACGTCGCCCGGCTCGGGCCATTCGTCCTCGCGATCGAGCGCGGCGCTGGTCGCGCGATACCCCTCTTCGACCTCCTCGCGCAGATGATCGAATGAAAACAGCGACACGTGCTCGACGCGCGGCTGGATGTAGTAGACCGGCGGCGTGGTCCACGTGCGCACGCTTTGCTCGAGCAGCGTTTGCATCAGGATCTCCGTCGCCCGGGCGAATACCGCGGCGAAACCCTCGTCCTGGGCGTCCGCCGTGAGCACGCTCGAGGCCGAGACGTCCACCGCGATGATCAGCTCGGGCCCGAGTGCGCGCGCGGCGTCGAAGGGAACGTTGGCGACGACCGCGCCGTCGACGAAGAAGCGGCCGCCGATCTCGTGCGGCGGGTAGTAGCCCGGCAGCGCGCAGGAGGCAAATACGGCATCGGCGACGCGAATGTCGTCCAGGCCCGGCAAGCCCCAGAACACTTCCATTCCGGAATTGAGATCGACGGTATTGACGACGACGGGGGGATCGAGCTGCTGAAACGTGAGATCGCCGACCGTGCGCTTGATCAGATTCTCGAGCGGCTCTTTGCGGAACAGCGCCGGGGAGCGCATGCGCTTGAACGCCATGTCGGCGTGCGCGACCGCGAAGAGGTCTTTGCGGCGCAGGCCGAGCGCGATCTCGCGCAGCTTGGCGATGCCCATGCCCCCCGCCCACGCGGCGCCGACGAGCGCACCGACGCTCGACCCGATGATGCGGGTCGGCCGGTGACCGCGCTCGAGTAGCGCCTGGAGCACGCCCACGTGGGCGACACCCTTCATGCCGCCGCCGCCCAGCACGAGGGTGAACGGTGTGTCTCTCTTCACAGCGCTATCCGCTTGCCCGGGGGGTTGAGTCCCGAGTAACGTAGTCGAGACCCCCATGGCGGCGCCACTCTTTTGGACACGACTCGCACGTGATCGCTGGGCCCGCTTTGGGCTGGCGGTAGTCGGAATCCTCGCGCTGCTGGCGTTGCTCGCGCCCTGGCTCGCGCCGGGCGATCCGTTTCGCGGTAATCTCGCGGCGAGTCTGCGTCCACCATCACACACGTTCCTCCTGGGTAGCGATGCGCAGGGCCGCGACGTGCTGTCGCGCGTTCTCTACGGCGCGCGACTCTCGCTGGCGGTCGGGCTCATCAGTCAAAGCATCGCGCTCGCGATCGGCGTCACCCTCGGCCTGCTCGCGGGCTTCTACGGCCGCTGGCTGGACAGCGTGATCATGCGCGTCGCGGACGTGACGCTCGCGTTTCCTTCCTTATTGTTGCTCATCGCCATCGCGGCGGCGGTACAGCCGTCGCTGCCGGTCGTCTTTGTCGTCATCGGGCTCGTCGGATGGGCCGGCATGGCCAGGCTCGTGCGCGGCCAGGTGCTGCTCGCCCGCGGTCTCGAGTACGTACATGCGGCGCGCGCGCTCGGTGCGTCGGACGTCCGCATCATCGCGCGGCACCTGCTGCCCAACGTGATCGCGCCCGTGATTGTTGCGGCGACGCTCGGCATCGGCGGCGCGATCATGGCGGAGGCCGCCTTGTCGTTCATCGGACTGGGCGCGCAGCCGCCAACGCCGTCGTGGGGCGCCATGGTCGCCGAGGGACGCGATCTCCTGCGCGTGGCTCCCTGGGTCTCGATCGCGCCGGGCGTCGCGATCGGCGTCGCCGTGCTGGGACTCAACCTCCTCGGCGACGGACTGCGCGACGCCCTCGACGTGCGCATCCAGACTCGCATCGCATGACGGAGATCGCATATCACCCCACGCATGTCCGCGCGCTGCGCGAGACCTTCAAGGCGCTGCGCACCGCCGAGTTCCCGTGGACGGCGGACACGATCTATCTCAACAACGCCTCCATCGGGCCGATCCCCGAGCGCACGCGCCGCGCACTCGACGAATTCACCGCCAAACGCACCGCCCCACATCTCTTGCCCGACCGCGAGCTGTTCGGCGGTCTCGCCGCGGCCCGCCTCGGTATCGCGCAACTCATCAATGCTGACCCGTCCGAGATCGCCCTCGCCACAAATACCGGGTTCGGGCTGCACCTCGCGGCGCGCGCGTTGCCCCTCAAAGCGGGAGATACGGTCCTGCTCTCGGACAAGGAATTTCCGGCGAACGTCTATCCGTGGTTGCTGTTGCGGGAGCAGGGGATCAAGGTCGAGATGGCGCGGTGCCGGTCAGAAGGGTGGCCCGATGAGGAGCACCTGCTCGAGCGGCTGCGCGATCCCAGCGTCCGTGTGCTCGCCGTGTCATTCGTGCAGTTCTCGAACGGCTATCGTGCCGACCTGAAGAAACTCGGCGCCGCCTGCCGCGCCAACGGCACTTTTCTTGTGGTCGACGGCATACAGGGCATCGGCAATTCGGTGCTCGATGTGCGCGAGACGCCGATCGACATCCTTGCATGTGGCGGGCAGAAGTGGCTGCTGTCGCCGTGGGGTTCGGGATTTGTGTACGTGCGCAAGGAGCTGATCGAGCAGCTCGAGCCCACCATCACCGGCTGGATGGCCTTCGAAGGGACGGACGACTTCTCGCGACTCACCGAATACAACCCGACGTTCCGCTCCGACGCACGCCGCTTTGAGATGATCACGCTGCCGTATCAGGACTTCGTCGGCATGACGACGTCGCTGGGACTGCTGCTGGAAATCGGCGTTCGCGACGTCGCGGAAGTCACGCGCGCGGTGCACGAGCCGGTTGTGAAGTGGGCGCAGGAGAACGACGTGCGCATCTCGTCGCCGCTGGACGAGCGCCATCGCTCGGCGATTCTCTGCGTCGCGCCGCCGAAACCGGCCGAGGCGTATCACGGCATGAAGCGCGCGCACGTGGTGTGCAGCCTCCGTGAGGGCGCGATTCGCCTCTCGCCGCACTGCTACAACACGATGGAGGAGATGGAGAAGGTGATCGAGGTGTTGGATGATCTGAGGGGCTAGGGCTTCGGGGGCCCCCCTTAGCCTCTTAGTGCCTTAGTCTCTTTAGCAACTGTATTTGTCCAGCGTGGTAGAGATCGTGTGACGCGATGCCGTACACCTCGGTGCGGACGGGCCACTTGGAGTGCCCCCCCCAGCCGCGCCGCTCGAGCTGCCGAGGATCGAGGCGGACAATGGCACGGCGCAACAACGCGTGCTGTTCGTCGAGCAGAGCGCGGTCGCGCCGCCACGCGGCCTCATTGGTGCGGGGAGGAAGCTCCGGCCAATTCGATCCGGCACGCGGAAACGAGATCTCCGCATCGCGTAACAAGCGGCGCCGCACCATGCATTTCCAGTACGCGGTGTGGAGCACCAACTCCCAGATGCAGTGACGCTTGGGGCCCGGTCGCCACAGCGCGTCGCGCGCGCGCACGCCGCGCAGGGTGCCTTTCAGCGGCGTACCGTGCCATGACGGGGCGCGATAGGCCTGATCGAAAATCTCGACCAATAGCCGCACGCGCTTGTCCATCGTCAGCGTTGTTTTCTCAGCAGCGCGTATTCCTTCTTTCCTTTGCGCAGCAGGGCGTTCCGGCCGGCAATCCAGTCTCCCGGTCCCAGGGTCCGCGCGGCGTCGTCGATCCGCTGCTGATTCAGATAGATGCCGCCCTGCTCGATCGCCCGGCGCGCTTCGTTCTTGGACTTGGCGAGCCCGGCCTGAATCACGGCATCGACGATCGTGGTGTCCGCACCTTCCGCCGTCGCCGTGGGAATTTCCTGCGCCAGGATGTCGAACACGCGCGCGTCTGCGCTGCGGGACTCTTCCTCGCCGAACAGGATCGCGGACGCCCGGACGACGCCCTGGAGCACGTCGGCGCCGTGCACCCGCGTCGTGACATCGGCGGCGAGCGCGCGCTGGGCGGGCCTCCCGGCGGGACCGCGCTGCTGCTGCGCAGCCAGCTCCTCGATTTCGCTGCGCGTCTGCAGCGTGAACAGTTTCAGATATTTCTCGACGTCGCGATCGTCGACGTTGATCCAGAACTGGTAAAACTTGTAGGGCGACGTCAGTTGGGGATCGAGGTAGATCGCGCCTGTTTCGGTTTTTCCGAACTTCTGCCCCGACGCCATCGTGACGAGAGGCGCGACGAGGGCGTGCACCTCGGCGTTCGCGACCCGGCGAATCAGCTCGCAACCCGCAGTGATGTTCCCCCACTGATCACTGCCGCCCACTTGCAGCGTGCACTGCCGTTCGCGGAACAGGTGCAGGAAGTCGTACGCTTGCAGCAGCATGTAGCTGAACTCGGTGAACGAGAGCCCGCTCTCGAGACGCGCCTTCACCGATTCCTTCTGCAGCATGACGTTGACCGTAAAGTGCTTGCCGACGTCCCGCAGGAAATCGATCAGTTTCTGATCGCCGAGCCACCTGGCGTTGTCGAGCAATAATGCCGCGGTCGGTCCCGCGCCGAACTCGAGAAAGCGCGCCATCTGATCCCGCTGGCGTTGGAGATTTTCGCGGATCTGCTCCTTGGAGAGCAGCGGCCGCTCGCCGGCTTTCCCCGACGGATCGCCGATCAATCCCGTGCCGCCGCCCATCAGCACGATCGGACGGTTGCCCGCTCGTTGCAGGTTGGCGAGCAACATGAGCGGCATCAGGTTGCCGAGTTGCAATGACGGAGCAGTCGGATCGAAACCGCAGTACGCGGTGACGGGGCCCTTGGCGAAATGCGCGGCCAGGCCCGGCGTTGCCTGCTGGACAAAGCCGCGCCACTCCAACTCCTGTAGGACGTTGGCAGAAGTCATGGCGGCGAATCTATGACGTTGCTAGCTTTTAGTGCAGATGGCCACACCGAATCGCCCTTCGCCGCCCTCCCCCGCCGCCGCCGTTTCTCGCCGCCCCCGCCCGTGGTTGCTGCGTTGGTGGTACGAGCCGGTGCAGCGCAAGCGCGTCCTGGCCGCCACGGCGCTCGCACTGCTATACGGAAGCGGCGTCGCCTACGGCTCGTGGACACGCGTCTGCGCCGCCGAGCGGGGCCCCAGCATCATGCGGATCAGCCCCGAGCGGAATCCGCAAATCCAGTCATCCAAGGTTTACGCCGCCGATGGCCGGCTCATCAGCGAGTACGGCATCGAGCATCGCACGGTCCTGCCGCTCGAAAAAATTCCCGTGTACGTGCGGCAGGCGTTCATCGCCGTCGAAGACAAGCGCTTCTACGATCACAACGGGATCGACTACTGGCGAATCTTCGGCGCGCTCAAGGCCAACCTGACGTCGCTGCATTACACGCAAGGGTTCTCGACGATCACGATGCAGCTGGCGCGGAACGTCTTCCCCGAGCATCTGGGCCGTGAGAAGAAGATCGCCCGCAAGCTCCGTGAGGCGCGCGTAGCGGTCGAGCTGGAGCGCGCCTTCCCCAAGGACACGATCCTCGAGCTGTACCTGAATCAGATCAGCCTCGGCCCCAACGTTTCCGGCGTCGAGGCGGCGGCGCAGGTGTTCTTCGGCAAATCGGCGCGCGATTTGAACGTCGCCGAAGCCGCGACCTTGGCGGCTCTGCCGAAGGCTCCCGGCACGTACAATCCCCGCACGCATCCGGACCGGGCCGTGCGCCGTCGCAACGCGGTGCTGAACCTGATGCGCGATCAGGGATTCCTGAGTCCCGAGGACGTCGAGTTCTGGAAGGCGTATCCCCTGGTCCTGACGACCCGACGGACCAGTTACGGCGACGTGGCGCCCTATTTCGTCGAGTGGTTGCGTTCGACCTTCCTCGAGCCGCGCTTCGGCCGCGATCTCTACGAGAAGGGGCTGCGGATCTACACGACGCTCGACCTCGACATGCAGGAGGCGGCCGAGCAGGCGCTCGAGTCGCAGCTCGACGAGATCGAGTCGGGCGTGTACTCGAACGGCAAGTTCGAGGGAAAGCCCTACCGCGAATACATCGAGCAGGGCCGCGCGACGCCCGACGATCAGGGACCGTTCGCGCCCTATCTCCAGGGCGCGCTGCTCGCGCTCGATGCGCGCACCGGCAACATCCTGGCGATGGTCGGCGGCCGCGATTTCGTCGACTCGAAATGGAATCGCGTGACGCAGTCGGCGCGGCCGCCCGGCTCCACGTTCAAGCCGTTCGTCTATTCGGCCGCGGTGCGCGCGGGACATCCCGTCACGGAGATGCTCGACGACACGCCGCTGAATCCGCCGGTGATCCAGCTCGACAGCTCGCTCTGGCAGCCGAAGGACTATGACGACACGACGCTCGGCCCCGTGCCGATGCGCCAATCGCTCTACCTGTCGCGCAACCTCTCGACGATCAAGCTCGGCATGGCGCTGGGCGAGCAGACGGTGATCGGCGAGGCGCGGCGCTACGGAATCACGACGCCGCTGCCGCCCTATCCATCGATTCACATCGGCGCGCGCGAGGCGAAGCCGATCGAGCTGATCGCCGCGTATACGGCGTTCGCAAACGGCGGCGTGCGCGTCGATCCGATCGGCATCCAGCGGATCGAGGATAGACAAGGCAACATCCTGTATCAGTCGACGGTCAAGCGCGAGCAGGTGCTCGATCCCGAACACAACTGGCTCATGCTCGACATGATGCGCGACGTGATGCGCTGCCAGCCGGGGACGGGGCCGCATCGCTGCGGCACGGCGGCCGGCGCCGTGGGCGGCCTCCACATTCCGATGGCCGGCAAGACGGGAACGACGGACGATTACACCGACGCCTGGTTCGTCGGCTTCACGCCGGAAATCGTGACCGGTATCTGGGTCGGGTACGACTTGCAGCGGCGGATCATGAACAACGCCGGCGGCGGCCGCATCGTCGCGCCGGCGTGGACGAAGTTCATGCGCGACGTGTACGAGCGCCGGCCCGCGCCCGCCGACTGGGCACGGCCTGATGATCTCGTGACTCGGGAGGTCGACTGGTCGAACGGCTTCCTAGCGACACCGTTCTGTCCACTCGAGGTGCGCCGCTGGGAGTGGTTCTATCCGGGCACGGAGCCGACACAGGTGTGCCAGGTGCACACGCCGTTTGGCGTGGGTGTCACCCCCTAAAAGCTTGCTCCGGATCCGAGCTGGTCGGGTGCATCCCGTCACGGCGCCGCCCATCGAGGACGGCGCCGTTCTCGTGAATGCGAGCGGGCGGATTGCTGCGGTGGACCACCATTCTCGTGTCCCCGTTCCCCCCGATTGTGAAGCGCTTGAATTTCCAGATCACGTGTTGGTGCCGGGTCTCATCAATTGTCACACGCATCTCGAGCTGACACGGCTGGGTGGTGGTGTCCAGCACGACGAGCCCGAGTTCGTCAAGTGGATCCGCCGTATTCGAGAGCTCAAGGACGCAACGACCGCTGCAGCGTTCTACGAGGCTGCGGTTGCGGGAGTGCGCGACTGCTGGACGCGCGGTGTCACATGTATCGCGGAAACAGGCAGCACGGGAGCGGTGATGCGCGCGCTGCACGACCTGGCCGGACGGGGGATCGTGTACCAGGAGGTCTTCGGCCCCGATCCCGCGAAGCGTGAAGCGAGCATGCTCGAGCTCGAGACGGCCGTGCAAGAGCTGAACGGTTTGACCACGCCACAGCTGCGGCTCGGAGTCTCGCCGCACGCTCCGTACACAGTCAGTGCCCCGTTGTACCAGGCCGTAACCGCCTTCGCGAAGGGGGAACGCTTGCCACTCGCGGTGCATCTCGCCGAATCCCAGGAAGAAACCGCGCTCGTCCGCGACGGAGCCGGCCCCTTCGCCGATGCGTTACGCGCGCGCGGCATCGCGATCGCGGCACAGCGTTGTTCTCCCGTCAGCTACCTCATGCGACTCGGCGTCCTGCAACGTGGCACGTTGTGCATTCATTGCGTGCAGCTTGATCCATCGGACGTGCGGTTGCTCCGTGAGGGCGCGGCGTCAGTCGCGCACTGCCCCCGATCGAACAACGCGCATCGTCACGGCCGAGCACCGCTGCGGCTGCTGCTCGAGGCCGGTGTTCCCGTCGGCCTGGGTACGGACTCCGTGATCAGCGTCGGCGACCTGGATCTCTGGAAGGACGCGGAAGCTGCCGGTTTCGCCGCGGACGACGCGTTGCGGATGCTGACGATAGAAGGCGCGCGCGCGCTGAGCTGGGACTCGGAAATCGGGTCACTAGAGGTTGGAAAGGCTGCAGATCTCGCGGTTCTAACCGCCCAACCGCCCAACCGCCCTGCGATTCTTACAGTAGTCAGCGGTCGCATCGTACATCAGATTTCGGGCTCATGAAAACCCAGCGGCACGCAGCCATTCTGCGGATCATCCGGCAGGACATGGTGGGTAGCCAGGAGCAGCTCCGCGAACGTTTGAAGGCGGAGGGCTACAACGTGACGCAGGCGACGTTGTCGCGCGACATCCGTGAGTTGGGACTTGCCAAGGTCGCCGCACCCGACGGCGGCTCGCATTACGCCGCGTCGCCGGAAAGCACTCCCGGCGTGCGGCCGCATCTCGAGCAGCTGTTGCCCACGATGCTCGTGTCCGCGGAAGGCGTCGGCCCGTTGCTGGTGTTGAAGACCACGACGGGCGGCGCGCAGGCATTGGGGCTCGCGCTGGACGGCGCGGGCTGGAGCGAAGTCATCGGCACCATCGCCGGTGACGACGCCATTCTCGTCATCACTCGCAGCGAGCGAGGCCGCCGCGCCGTGCAGGTGCGGCTGCAGGAGCTCGCAGGACTCCCCGCATGAACGTGATTCCGATTCGCAGGTCGCTCATGCCTGCGCTGATGCTCGTCAGCGCGAGTTGCTCGAAGCCGCAGCAGCCCGCGCAGCCGGTCCCAGGTGCGTCTTCCGGCAGCACGACGGCGAACACCCTCACCGACGGTGAGCGCGCCGCCGGATGGAAACTCCTATTCGACGGAAGGACCGGGGCGGGATGGAGAGGATACCGCCAGCAAACGCTGCCAGCTGGTTGGCAGGTCAAGGACGGCGCGTTGACCCGCGTCGCGGAGGCCGGGGACATCATCACCGACGAGCAGTTCAAGAATTTCGAGCTGGCGCTCGAGTGGAAGATTTCACCGGGTGGCAACAGCGGCATCTTCTATCGCGCGAGTGAAGACAGCGATGCGATCTACTGGAATGCGCCCGAGATGCAGGTGCTGGACGATGCGCGGCACCCCGACGGCCAATCGCGGATGACGGCAGCCGGCGCCGCATACGATCTCTATCCTTCGCCTGCCGGCATCGTCAAGCCGGCGAACGAATGGAATGCCGTCCGCCTCGTCGTGAACGGCAATCACGTCGAGCAGTGGCTCAATGGCGTGAAAGTGGTCGAGTACGAATTCGGTAGTCCCGATTTTCAGGCGAAGGTGAAGGACAGCAAATTCGCGCCGCATCCGAATTTTGGCCGCAACTCGGCGGGACACATCGGGCTTCAGGACCACGGTGACGTCGTAGCCTTCCGCAACATCAAGATCCGGGTACTGCCATGAGAAAAAAGGGCATTTCGCGGCGGCGGTTTGTCGAACAGGCGGCGAGCGGTGTCGCGTTCATGATCGTGCCGGCGCACGTCCTCGGCCGCGGCCACGTGCCGCCGAGCGACAAGCTGAACATCGCGTGCATCGGGGTCGGCGGAATGGGTGCAAACGACGTCCGCGGCGTCGGGAAGACGGAGAACATCTATGCGCTCTGCGACGTGGATGAGCGCCAGGGCGCGCAGTCGTTCGCGGCCTTTCCCAAGGCGAAGCGCTACAAGGATTTTCGCGCACTGCTCGATAAAGAAGGAAAGAGCATCGACGCCGTCACGGTCTCGACGCCCGACCACACGCACACCGTCGCCGGCATGATGGCGATGAAGCTGGGGAAGCACACGCGCATTCAGAAACCGCTGGCGCGCACGCTGTGGGAGGTGAAGCAGCTCGAGGAGGCGGCGACGAAGTACAAAGTCGCGACACAAATGGGCAACCAGGGCCATGCCGAAGAAGGCACGCGCCAGATCCGCGAATGGGTCGAAGCCGGCGCGATCGGCACGGTCCGCGAAATCCAGCTGTGGACCAATCGTCCCATCTGGCCGCAGGCGCTGGACCGGCCGCTCGAGGAGTACTACACGCCGCCCTGGATCGACTGGGACTTGTGGCTCGGCCCCGCGCCCGAGCGGCCGTACAACCCCGCGTACGCGCCGTTCAAATGGCGCGGCTGGTGGGATTTCGGGACGGGCGCGCTCGGCGACATCGCGTGTCACTCGATGGATGCGTCGTTCTGGGCGCTCGATCTCGGTTATCCGACGCGGATCGAGGCTGAATCAACGAAGCTCTATGCCGAGACCGCACCGGCGTGTTCGCGCATCACGTATTCCTTCGCCGCCAAGGGCAATCGGCCCGAGGTCAAAGTGGTGTGGCGCGACGGCAGTCTCTACCCGGCCCGCCCCAAGGAAGTCACCGATCCGCTCGCCTGGCCCTTCGATAGCAGCGGCCAACTCTGGATCGGGGATTCGGGCAAGCTGTTCGCGGGGATTTACGGAGAGAACCCGCGCCTGCTGGATGACGCGAAGCAGGCGGAGATCACCGCCCATCCACCGGCGCAGAAGTATCCGCGCACTGAGGGTGTGTACGCCGAGTGGATCGCGGCGTGCAAGGGTGGGA
>MNDR01000042.1 GCA_001915025.1 Gemmatimonadetes bacterium 13_2_20CM_2_65_7 | reverse complement strand
ACCAGCCGCAGACTTCCTGCCGATGGCGAGGTAACCGCCGACGCCGGCGGCCACGACAACGATCGCGCCGACGAGCATGCCCACCCCAGAGCGCTTCTTCTTCGCCGCCGGAATCTTGATTCCGGCGCGCGGAATCGGCGTCGTCGGCGCGGTCGTCACTTCCGTGGGAGCGTCGGCGGTCGCGGTGCGCGCGCGCGGCGGTGGTGGACGCCGGCCCTTGTGCGCCGTGCCGGTTTTCGGTGAAGCGACCGGCTGCTCCGGCCAAACGGCGGTCGCGAAATCTTCCATGGTTGGAAAGCGCTGGTCGGGCTCCTTCGACAAGGCTCGCGAAATCGCAGTAGTCAGAAATGCCGGCGTGTCGCCGCGCTTGGAGGCAGCCCGCGGGACCTCTTCGAAGATGTGCTTATAGAGGATTGTGTGAACGGAATCGCCAGTGTACGGCAGCTCACCCATGATCATCCGGTAGCCGACGACGCCGAGCGAATATTGATCCGCCCGGCCGTCGACCGTGGCGCCCTTCGCCTGTTCGGGCGCCATGTAGTGCGGCGTGCCGATGATCATGCCGGTGCCAGTGAACCCGCTGGCGGCCTGCAACGCCTTGGAGATGCCGAAATCGGTCAGCATCACGCGGCCGTCGTGGTCGAACATGATGTTGGCCGGCTTCACGTCGCGGTGGACCACGCCGCGCTGATGCGCGTGGCCCAGCGCGCACGCTGCTTCCCAGAGCACCCGCTGGAGGTAGTCGTTATTGAGCGGCTGCTTCTGATCGAGCACGTCCTCGAGTGACGTGCCCGCGATGTACTTCATGATGAAATAGTTGAGCCCGCCTTCGCTCTCGACGCGGTAGATCGGAATGATGTTGGTGTGATCGAGCTTGGCGGCCGTCTTCGCTTCCTGCTGGAAGCGCTTGACGATGTGCTCGTCCATCGAGATGTCGGGCGGCAGCACCTTGATCGCCACTTCGCGCTCGAGCGTCAGGTCATGGGCGAGAAACACGGCGCCCATCCCGCCTTTGCCGACCATCCGCTCGACTCGGTACTTCCCTTCGACGAGCCGTTGCAGGCGCTGCATCAATCCTTCGACGCCGCTACTCGCGCCCATCGTGCCGCCACCGGTCACATCCGCGCCGCAGGCGTAGCAGAACTTGCTGCCGTCCGGGAGCGGAGTGTGGCACTTAAGGCACTCCATCATGGATCCTGCCGCACCGGTCATGGGCGCCGGCGCGGTGGAAAGAACGGGCGACGCCCGCCGGGCGCGCCAACCATCGGCGACGCTTGCGGCCGCAACTTGCTGCGCGTGGGCCCAGGGGCTGGGGGTCCGGGCAGAATCAGGTTGCATGACCGCGGCGTGGACAGGAACGGGATACCGCGAATGCACAAGGAGTAGCGCTCCGCCACACCGGCATAATCGATGACGGCCAGGTAATACGATCCCGCCGCGAGATCGACCATCAAATCTTCGGTGGACCCGGCGTTGACCGACGATCCGACCTCGGTAAGCGTCGTACCGCTCGCGGAATCGGGCACCGTCAACACATACAGATCGATATCGGAGGAGTCCTGCCCGGCAACGAAGGGCCGCCCCTGAAGACGAATGAGGACTGAGTCTCCCAAGTTGTGCGAGGGCACCTCGAGCCGATACCAGTCGATCTCGAAGGGATTGTCGATGTTCATCGTGTCGCTGAATCCCGCGGTCGTCACGTGGATGCGGGGCTTGGGGCTTGGCTGGCCAGGCACGCTGTCCGCGTAGTGACAAAAGTCATTCTCTTCGTAGGCGTCCGGCCTGATGCGCTTGTCCGCCGTGAAATAGCCCCGTGCCACGGTCAACCCGTACCGTTGGGGCCGCGAAAAGAACGTGATGATGTGAATGGCGTGGCTCGGTAACGTCTTCAATGCCACGACGGTCGACTCGCGCGACACCTGCGCGGGCTGGAACTGATATCCTTTGCACAGATAAAAATCCGAGCCCACGTAGTCGGCTCCCGGGCGTCCATAGAACTTTTGCACTGGGTCACCCGGCGCTCCCGTCGCGTACGCCAATGAATCGAG
This sequence comes from Gemmatimonadetes bacterium 13_2_20CM_2_65_7, assembly GCA_001915025.1. Taxonomy (GTDB): domain Bacteria; phylum Gemmatimonadota; class Gemmatimonadetes; order Gemmatimonadales; family GWC2-71-9; genus 20CM-2-65-7. Next base: position 38,457 of record MNDR01000042.1, on the reverse strand, counting down.
CAGGAACGTCCTCGTGCCGGCGGTGTCGCCGAAAATCGACGGATAGGTGATGAAGAACGTCAACGGCTGCGTGCTATCGCTGACGCTGAATCGGAACCAGTCCTCCCCCAGCCCGATCGCGCGATCGACCGGCTCGAAAGCCAGGGCCGGATTCGTGAAGAGAATCGGCGCGAGAATGGTGCCCGGCCACGGCCCACCCAGGTCGAGATTGATGTTCGCGGGGAAGGTATCGTTGGGCTCAAAGATGTCGTCCCTCAGGACGCGGGTAATCGCCGTATCCTTGCCGAACACCCCTGCCCCGAGGAAGAACAGCGAATCCGAGCGCGCCGGCGGCGGCACCCAGAACGAGATGCGTCCCAGCCCAGCCGCGCTGTCCCGCAGGCGCGAGAACGGATATTCGATCAGAGCCACGCCGCCGAGACTCGCGAGGAACATCGAATCGACACCGACGCCGTAAACGGTCACCACCTGGCCGTAGTTCGCGATCTTGGGGCGGACACTGTCGATCTCGAGGGGATTCGATACCCGCACGACGAGGTCCGCCTCCTGCGCTTTATCGAATGCGATCGCGCGCGCGCCGATGTCCACGGTGCCGCTGTTCACGCCTGTAACGGTGGCATACCCGCCGGTGTTTTTCTCGACCCGCGCGATCGTGCTGCTGCCCGTGCTGAACGCGAAGTCGACGTTGCCGATCCGTTGCGTGTCGATGCCGACCACATGCCACGCCTGCGCGTAGATCGACATGTCCTGACCGCGCAACACCACGCGGGCGGGCGCATCGAGCGTCACGAACACTTTGTCGCTTTTGTCGGTCGGGAAGGAGCAGGAGACGCCGGCGAGCGCCGCCGTCAGCGAGACGATGGGTATGGCTCGATTGAGACCGCGCATCCAGTCCAATCCGTGAGCTTGGGGTCCGAACATACTATACGGCGGGTGCCGCGGCCAGACAGTGATTCAGAGCGTGCCGCGCCGCTTCAGATCGAGATACTTCGCGACCACGGCTTGGGCGGCGCGCTCCGGTGTGACATCGATCACCAGCACCCTCGCCCGGCGCATGTGGCCGAGCGCCTCCTCGCGCGCGTGCAGCAGCTCCTCCGCGGCCGCCTTGCGAAATGCATCGCGCGTCGTCTCGGGTCGCAGCATCGCCACGGCGTCCAGCTCAGCATTGCGCAGCGTCACCGCCAGCGGCAGATGGCGCGGCCGTAACGTCGCGACGTTCGCAACCAGCGCATCCGATGCGAAGCGGTCGATCACGTCGGTGAACAGCACCGTCAGCGCGCGCTTGCGGTTCCGCGCCGCGAGATACCGAAAGGCACCGGGATAATCGGGCTCGACCAACTTCGGCTCCAGCACCGCGAGCACGTCGAGCACGCGGCGCACGCCGGTGCGGCCGCGCTGCGGCGCGACGAAATGCTGCACGCCGTCGGCGAACGCCATGATGCCGACGTTGTCGTCGTGCTGGGCCGCCGCGTACGCGAGCTCCAGCGCTGCCTGCACCGCCAAGTCGAGCCGCGAAACACCTGACGCGATCTGCGCCGTCATCAGCCGGCCCGTATCCAGCATCAACAACACCTGCTGGCGACGTTCGGCCTCGTACTGACGCGTGATGACCTTATTGCGTCGGGCCGTCGCCTTCCAATCGATGTGCCGCAGATCATCGCCCGGCACCCACTCGCGCAGCGACTCGAACAAGCGTCCCTCGCCGAGCTGACGAATCGGCCGCATTCCCGCCTCGCGGCGCAGCGCCTCAGCTACGGAAGCTCGCAGACGCATGGAAACGAGCGGCGGATACACCACGACCTCCCACGGCAGTGCGATTCTCACTCGACGGCGGCCGAGTCCTAGCGGACCCGCGCTGTCGATCACGAATCCGCCTTCTCCGCTGCTTTCCCGTCCGCGGCGCACTGGTACGACAGGCACGTCTTCGCGTCTGGTAGATCGAGCGGCGACGGTCACCGCGCGGGAAGCTTGAATGCCACCGAGAATCGTGGGACGCACTTCCCTGACTCGCAGTCGCACCGGCCGGCGCGAGTCGTTCGTCCAGCGATAGGTGACTGCGCCGGTGTGACCCACGGACAGCGCCGGCAGCGGTTCGCGTGCGACGGTCACCGGACGCGCCAGCCCGGCGTCGATCCACATCAAGATGACAAGCGCGAGATCGGCAAGGAGCATGATGTCGAGCGCCGACGGGAACCAGTGCCCGAGCACGCCCAGCAGCGAGAGCACCGCGCCGACGAGGAGCGCCCGCGACGTCCACAGAATGCCGGCGCGGCTGCCCAGCAGATACCAGAGTGCAACAAAGCCGGCGATGACCGCGCTGACGGCTACCAGCGTGACGAAACTCAAGCGGTGGGAGCCTCAATGCGATCGAGAATGGCCTTGAGCGCCTGATCCGCGGTCACGCCCTCGAGCTCGAGCTCCGGCGCGACGTTGACGCGGTGTCGCAGCACGGATGGGGCGAGCAGCTTCACGTCATCGGGAATGACGAAGTCCCGGCCCTCGAGCAGTGCCGCGGCGCGCGCCGCCTTAAACAGCGCCACGCCGGCCCGCGGGCTCGCGCCGAGTGTGAGCGACGCGGCTTCGCGCGTCGCGCGAACGATGGCGGTGATGTAGGCCGTGATCAGCGGCTCTACGCGCACGGTATCCACGGCCTGGCGCAACCGCTCCAGCCCATCGGCGCTGACGACCGGAGCGACGCCGTACGTGTCCGTGCGATCGGCCTCGAAGCCCTCGACATAGCGAGTGAGGATTCCCTGCTCTACCGCAGCGGCAGGATAACCGATGAGCACCTTCGCCATGAAACGGTCTAGCTCGGCTTCGGGCAACGGATAGGTGCCCTCGAACTCGATGGGATTTTGCGTGGCGAACACCGTGAACGTGGTGGAGAGCGGGTGACTTTGGCCGTCCACCGTCACCGTGCGCTCCTGCATCGCCTCGAGCAGCGCTGCCTGGGTTTTCGCGGGCGCCCGGTTGATCTCGTCGGCGAGGATCAGGTCGGCGAAGACCGGTCCCGGCCGGAACGAGAATTCGTGCGTGCCGGTTAGCAGCGTGATGCCCGTGATGTCGGCGGGCATCAGATCCGGCGTGAACTGGATGCGCACGAACCGCACGTCGAGCGCGAGCGCGAGCGTGCGCACGAGCAGCGTCTTCGCGGTGCCCGGCACGCCTTCGAGCAGGATGTGCCCGCGTGCCAGCAGGCAGACCAGCACTTCGCGGGTTGCGGCCTCTTGTCCCAGCACCACCTGGCGCAGGGCTGCTACGATGCGTTGCGCGTCGTGCGCGGGCGCAGCTCCTCCCACACGTCCTCCACGGCTTGGGCAGCATGCAGGACGCGAGCGGGGTCGCGATCCCGTACCGTCAAGAAATTGCGAAGCCGGCGAACCGCCGCCCGTCCTTTGGGGCCTCGCGTCGCGAGCTCCAGACTTTCGAGCCACGGCACCACGTTCTCGTCGTTCGACTGGACGCCGCGTCCCAAGCGGCGCCGCAGTCCGAGCGCGAGGCGCCGGACCGCTGTGTCCGCATCGTCCGCGCTCTCGAGACCGGCGCCCAGCGCTTCGAGATGCTCGAGCGGCGAGCGACGGCGCCGCTCGATCACGGAACGGGCCGGACCAAACCGTACCGCGGCGAGCGCCAACCAGATCAATCCCACCGCGACGAGCTGCAGGACCGCCCATCCGGTGGGCGAGCTGCGTAACCAACTCCACGTGTGAGCCGCCAGCGACGTCGCGCTCTTATCACTGAACCCCTGATGATATTCGTCCCAGGCAACTCTGCCCGGTCTCTCCGGACGCGGCGTTAGCAACGGCAAGGCAACAATGGGTACGTCGGTGCTCCGCCAGACGCGATTCGTGAACCATCCTGGATCCGCGACGAGTGTGATGGTCCCACCGCCGCGGTAGGACAGCCGCAAGATCACAGGCCGGTGATTCACGGCGGCGATGACGGTGTCCTGCTGGAACGGGACCAGCGCTCCACAGATCCCGGTTTCCGATCCCGCTTCACCTTTTACCAGTCCCTGAAGCGCGGTCGCCGCCGTGTCCTCGGCAATGATCCGTGTCAGCACCCGCTCTGCCCGCGGCAGCCATAAGCGCTCCCCGGACTTCGGTAACCGAACCGCGATGCTGTCCTCGCGAGGGGAGGGCAACGCGTGCTGCGTACGCCAACCGGCACAGCGTGTGACACCGCCGCCCCATCCTGTCGCCAACACCGCGCCGCCGCCGCGCACGAATCGCACGACCTGCTGCAGCTCCGCGTCCTGCAATCCGATGGCGGGGTTCAGGAGCACGAGGATCGCGGGACGATGGGGGGGGGCGCGCTCCTCGGCCAAGGTGAAGAGCGGCGTCCGGCGACGCTCCGTCACCCGACCGAGACTGCGGAGCACTTCATACAGACCTTTGCTGCCGTCGGGCCCACTGAGGTAGGTCGAGGGGCGCAGGTCGAACTGCGGTGTCCGGGGTGCGCGGTTCGCGGCCCAAATCGCGACTCCGATGGCGCTGGCCAGGAGCAGCGTCAGCCCGACTTCAAGCCGGTAGGACATGCTGCCGTGTCGCCAGCTCCTGGGCGGCGATGCCGAAGGATTGATACTCTCGCTCGTCGCACGGCACCGCGCCGAAGAGATGACGGTAGAGCTGCGTGACCAGGCGTGCGAGCGAAGCGCGACCCAATTCGTCGAGCCTCGCTTCGCCGACGTATTCAGCTGGAGTCTTGGAGGCGTGGAAGCGGAGTGCCCCGATGCGGTCCAGCTCGAGGACGGCCGCGAGGAACCGGTGCGCGAGTGCTTCGGCATAATGTCCGGCCCGCGCCAGCTCCTCCGCGCGCGCGACGTGCCAGGCGGCATTGACGATGATTCCCGGCCGCGCCGTGGTCGCCCGTGCTCCAGTGCGCGCGCCAGGCCGAACGATCCGCCAGACGACGTATCCGATGTGCACTACGAGCACGACGAGCACGATCACCAGGAGGCCGAGGCCGATGTTGTAACCGGTGGGATGCTGCTCCGCGAGGCGGTTGAGCCAGTCTCGAAACTTGTCCCACTGCTGGAGCAGCCAGCTGAGCACGCGATGACGTTCCACCCACTGGAATTCGGGACGCGAGAACACCTGGCCCACCACGCGTCGCAGCGAATCCACTGCTGGGGGAGGCGCTGGCGGAACTGCAGGCAGAGGAGTTTGGAAAATCAGCGTGCGCCCAGCTGCTCGCTCAGAATCTGGATGTCGAAGGCTTCTCGCCGCACGCGCAGGTCATAGTACGCGAGCGTGAGCGCGCAGGGCAGAATCGGCGCGAGCACGATTCCCAGAAGCGAGCCGAGCACGGCAAAGAACGGCTGCCAGTTCGAGCCGGCGGTCAGACCCACCGCGGTGCTCATGCCGCTCACCACGATTCCCGGCAGAAATTGGGAGATGAGCAACGTGACCGCGACGGTTGCGAAGAGCTTGCCGCGCGCGCCGCGAGTCAGGTCCCACGAGCGGCCGAACGCGTCGAACGAGCTGGACAGGTCTTCCAGCACGACCACCGGAGTCGTCACGCCGTACGCGGTGGCGACATAGGGGACGAACCAGAAGAGCGCACAACCGGCGGCGAACGCGAATAGCGCGCCAACGCCTCCGATGATCTTGGAGGAGACGCCGAGCAAGAGAACGACCAACACTCCGAAGAACATAAGCAACACGAGCAGCAGGCTCTTGCTGAGCGTCACGAGCAGGAGCGGGATGATCTTCGAAGCGCCCAAGCGGAGCGCCGATCCCAACGTCGGCTCTTGTCCGAGATACGAGTCGGAGATGATGCGAATCGTCCCGGTCCGGAGTAGCAGGCCGGCCGTCGTAAACACCACCAGCATCACGAGTCCCCATAACACCACGCTCGCCGCGTGCTCCTCGAAAAAGGCGAGCATCGCCTGCGGGTTGCCGCTGAAACGGAGCTGGATGTAAATCCCCAGCGCGGTCGGCAACCAGACGAGCAGGATGCTGAGGCGCATGAAGAGGCCGAAGTGGCGGCGAAAGATGTTGAAGCTGCCGTCGAGGATCTCGCCGAGCTGCATCGGTCTCAGATTCGAGGTGCTCAGATTCTCCGGAATAGTCGGCTCCCTGCGCGAGTGACGGTCGCAGGGTAAGATGAGGACGTGCAGCCTTCCGCGCGAGACCTCGATCTCCGGCAACGCCACGGCGTCGAAACGCCGGAGCACGTCGACGTCCACTTTGAATTGGCCGGCATCGGCTCCCGCCTAGCGGCGGCGTTGCTCGATCTTCTCTTCATGTTGCTCGCCTTGCTCATGCTCGCGTTGGTTTTTGACGCAGTCGTCGGGCAGACAGGAAAAACGGCGCGCGGCTGGCTGGCCGCGCTCATGCTGCTGCTGGTCTTCTTCCTGGTGTGGGGCTACTTCACGCTGTTCGAGGCGCTGAACGGCGGCCGCACCCCCGGCAAGCAGGCGTTGGCCGCCGCTCCTTCCTGCGCTGCTGACGATCTTCCTCCACCGAAGCAACAAGCGGCCGGGCGACATAGCGGCGGGGACGATCGTCGTTCGTGATCGGCCAACGGATTGGACGTTGGGGGGGGGGGCGGCTCTGCAGACTGGAGCAGCGACGCAACCGGCTGACGAGCCACTCGAGACAGGGCCGCCCCAGCTCTCGGAGCAGGAGTTCAGACTGCTGGACCGGTTCCTGGGACGGCTGAACGAGCTGGCGCCCGAAGTGCAGGTTCGCATTACCGCTGATTTCGTGCGGCGATTCGAGGGCCGGATTCCGCGCCGCAACGCGGACCCGGAGGCGTATCTCGTCACGGTGTTCGCGGAGGAGCAGCGTAAGCGGCGGAGCCGTTTTGCGGCCCGACCACAGGCCGGTGCCGCCGGTCGCATGAGTGTGCCCGCGGAGCGATTCGTCGAGAAGAAACGAAGCGGCTGGGAGTCGTTCCGTGAAACCGCGCTCCGCATGGAGCGCTCCGGGGTCGGCGCATTGTCCGCCGGCGAGATTCCCGCGTTCGCGGCGCAATACCGCGAAGTGGCAGCGGATCTGGCCCGTGCTCGGACCTATCAGGTCGATCCGCGCGTCATCGATTATCTCGAGCGCGTGGTCAGCGCGGGACACAACGCGCTGTATCGCGCGCGCGGCAGAGAGCACACCCCGTTGCTACACTACATCCTGTACGACTTCCCGGCGGCCGTCGTCGCGTCGTGGCAATACGTCTTGCTCGCGTTTCTGCTGTTCACGATTCCCGCCACTGTGGGCTACGTCATGATTCGGGAGCGGCCGTCGCTCGCCGAAGAAATCGTGCCGCCCGTCATGGTCAGGCGTGCCGAACAGGCTGCGGAGCGAACGGCGGAGGGACGCGGCTATGCCGAAGCACCGGGGGAAGAGCGACCTGTTATCGCGGCCGCCATCATCACCAACAACATCCAAGTCTCGTTCGGCGTGTTCGTCGGTGGGATGACGGGTGGGCTGCTCACAGCCTGGCTGCTCTTCGCCAACGGGATGATGCTCGGGCTCGGCCTGGGGCTATTCAAGAACTACAACGCGCTGAGCTATCTCGTCACATTCGTCGTTGGCCACGGAGTGCTCGAGCTGACGGCGATATTTATTTCGGCTGGAGCGGGATTCCGTTTGGCAAAGGCGCTGATTGCGCCCGGCGATCGCACGCGCAAAGACGCGCTCGTCCTCGAGGGGCGGATCGCCGCGCGCATGCTCGGCGCGGTCGTGACATTGCTCGCGATCGCCGGCACGATCGAGGGCTTATTGTCGACGTCTGACGCCAGTGCGGTGTGGAAATACGGCGTCAGCGCCCTCACGGTGGTTTTCCTTTTCCTCTATCTCCTCCGCGGCCGGCGCTACCTCAAGCGCGCTTAGTTGTTTTTCGCACCCTGCAGAATCCAGTTACGGATCGTGTTGATCTGGCCGCGGCTCAGTGGATTTCCGTTCAGCGGCATGCGCGCTCCGGAACCCCTCGCGGGCGGTAAGAGATTCGTTCCCTGGATCTTGTGCACCAGGTAGGACGAATCGGGAACCGAAGGAAGTACTCGCTTGAGGGCAGATTGAATCGCAGCATGGTTCACGATGCTCGCGAACGAGTGACCCGCCGTTAAGTCCTGCACGCCTGGTAACGACGTGCCGACGCCGTCGTGACAACTGGCGCAGTTCAGGCTAAAAATCGGCTGTACGTCTCCGCTCAACGTCCTCGCGTTGGCGGCCGGAACGATGACCACCAGCGCGCTGTCCTTCGACGTGCCGCTCGTTGCCACGATGAAAGTCGCGCCCGCGCCGGAGCCGGCCGTCACGTGGCCGTTGGCATCCACGGTGGCGGAAGACGTGGTGGACGACCAGACGATGGCCGCCGGTGGCGCGCTCAGCAGCGAGTCATTCGCATCGAACACTGAATCGATGAACCGCATCGAGTCGTTCACAACGATTTGTGACGTATCGAGCGTCGTGGGGTGAAGCACCACGCGCGCGGCCGCCTGCCTGACCTGAATGAAATTCGGCGCGAAAATGCTGGCAAACGCCGTGGCCTGGATGTTGGCGTCGCCATTCTTGCGCCCGGTGATGCGCGTCGCGGGGGCGTTGTTCGTGCTGAAGGTGACGACGCCGCTGTCGGTCCCGGTGATGGACCAGCCGCACGAATGATTGGGGATGGTGTCGTTCGCGGAGTCGAGCACCACGCATGCCGCGTTCACGCTTTGACCAAGCGACGCGAGTGTCGGGAAGGTGCTCGGGTTCAGATGCACGGCAACGGGGATCTGGCGCACGAGGATCTGGACGCTCGAGTCGGTGACGCCGTCCGTCGTCGCGCGTACACGCACGTTGCGTCCACCCGCGTTCGTACGGCGCACTGCCGTCGCGAGGCCGCTTGCGGCAATCGCCAATGCCGTGTCCGTCGAGGACCAGGTGATCGTGAGTCCGGGAACGGCCACGCCCTGGGCGTCGCGCGGCTCGCCGGCAAAGCGCTGCGTGTCACCCACGAAATTGAGCGCCGCAGGACTCACTGGCGTCACGACGATAGCGGCGATGCGTACGCGGACCGGGTGCGCGGAGCTGGTGACGGATGTCGGTGTCCCGTTCACCACCGCGCGCGCCGTGATGTCCGTCGCGCCTAACCGGACACCGGATACGAGGCCGCTGGCCGACACGACCGCGCGAGTGGTGTCGGCGGACACCCACTCGAACGTGACGCCGTTAGTCACGGTCGTGGTCCCCGATTTCGCGGTAGCGGTCAGCTGGCGGGTGCCGTTCAAGAAGACGGTCGAATCGCCGCTAACGACGACCGACGTAATCGTGGGCGGACCACCACCTCCTCCGTCACCGCCGCCACATCCCACCAGCACTCCTGCGCCGACCAGCAGCAAACTAAAACGCTTCATGACACCCCCCTGGAATGCTTATGAACAGACGATCTGAACAGACGTCGGGGTGTAAATCGGCTGACTATTGCAATTCGCGGGCAATGGAGACACCCGTGCGAATTGTCCCGTGCTGGTCTTGAAGGTCATGACCGTAAAGGTGCCGGCGGAACTTCCAGCCAGCGAACTCACCCCGAGCGTGCCATCGAGCGTCGCGTTTCCCGTTACGTCAAGCCGGTCAGATGGATCCGTTGGCTTCTGACCAAGCTCGATTGTGAGCGTGCTCGTCGGCGACAAGGTTGGATCCCCGGCGACCGTTAGAATTCCGGGCGACTTCCCGGGCGAGAGATCGCCGTCGTTCGTGTACCGCGCCGGCACGCGAACGTCAAATGTACCCGAACCAACAATTTTGCCGTTCAATGCGTTGGACACGGTCCCCAACGTGACGTGCAGGATGTTGCTCGGCCCGAGATCAATCAGCCCGCCCGCAAGGTTGGTGAAGTTGCCGTTGTCAACTTGGTTGATGGTCCAGTCGCCACCGCCAAGCGTGATTATGCCGCTGTTGCTGTGCGCGGCTACAGGATTATGGGTCGTGGTTGTGGCTGCAGCGATATTCACCGACCCCATGTTATTCAACTCAAAATCCAGCTGCCTGGAGCCGCCCGTTCCAGGCAACACGTTGATCACTGCATTAAGAGCGTTTATCAACGTTCCCGTGATGACGGCAAGACCTGCGGAGCCTCCCCCGTTGATCGAAGTCAGCTCGAGCGTGCCATTGTTCGTGAAGCCATTCGCGACGGTCGCGTACGATCCGTAGTTGTCCCCCTGCACGCGCAGCGTCGATCCCGATGTGGTCGTGACCGGCCCGGAGAGGTTGCTCGAACCCAGCAACGTCAGGTCGCCTTGATTGACGAGTGGCAGATTGATCGTGCTGTAGTAAGCGCTGAGCGTCTTGAGCGAAGCGTTCGTCAGTGTCCCCGTCCCATTCACGGTCGATTGATTGAAGGTGAAAAGCGTACCAGCAGTGGATTGACAACTGCTGACCGGCCCCGATCTGTACCGTGCCATTGTTGGTAAAGCTGCCAGCCGTCGGCGAGGCATACTGGTTGAGTGTGAGATCGCCGCCGCTGATGTTCACCGTGCCGCTGTTCAGGTGATTCGTCAGCTTGCCGCGGTTGATGGTCGTGGGCGCTACGACGTTGACCGTGCCTTGATTGTTCAGCTCGACGTCGAACTCGCGAGTCCCGCCGCTTCCACCGAGGACGTTGATAACTGCGCTCGTGGAGTTCACCAACGTGCCGCCAGTATCAGCGAAAATTACGTAACTCGGTCCGTTGATCGTCGTAAGCTCAAGCGTCCCGTTATTCGTGAACCCGCTGGCGACCGTGACGTACGCGGGGCTCGCGTTGTAGTCTCCCTCCGCGCGCATGATTGAGCCCGCGGTCGTTGTGATGGGCCCATTGAGGTTGTTGTAGTACCCGTGTAGGGCCAGCGTACCCTGGTTATCTAGCGGCGCGTTAAGCGTGGTCGCGGACACTACAAGCGTCTTACTCGCAGCATTGGTGAAGATGCCGGGTCCGTTCACGATCGCGTTGTTCAACGTGAATGCCGTAGCAGCCGTGGATTGGTCGGTCGCGAAGTTGGCAGTGGAACTGTTGAGCCGGAGCTCACCGAGCGTGTGAGCGACGTTGAAGTTTCCGGCCGACACCGAGCTCAGATCTAATGCGCCCGCCCCGCCCAAGCCGCCCGAATTGTGTGTGAAGAATCCGTAGCTGATCTTCCACACGCGCCCGGCGCCAATGGTGATGGTCCCATTGTTCGTAAAGCTGCCGAGCGGTGTCGCGTACAGGCTGAGTGTCAGGTCACCCCCACTGACGTCGAGCGTTCCAGTGTTGATATGGTTTGTGACTTTGGCGCGGCTCATGTTCGTCGGTGCACCGATACTGACAGTGCCCTGATTGTTCAACTCTACATCGAAGTCTCGATTGCCACCGGCTCCACCGAGCACGTTAACGGCACCCGTGCTCGAATTCACCAGCGTTCCGCCAGTGTCCGAAAAGCTCGCAAAGCTTGGCCCGTTAATCGTCGTCAGCTCGAGCGTGCCGTTGTTGGTGAAACCATTCGCGACAGTCACATAGGCTGGACCCGTGACGTTGTAGTCGCCCTCGACTCGCATCAGCGAGCTCGCGGCTGTCGTCACCGCCCCATTTAAGTTGTTGTAGTAGCCATGCAGGGTCAGCGTCCCCTGGTTATCGAGAGGAGCGTTGATCGTACTGGCGGCTATCGCCAAGGTCTTACCATTGGCGTTGATCAATCGCCCCGGACCATTGACGGTGGAACCGTTAATCGTGTACGCTGTCGTGGCTGTGGACTGATCGGTTGCGAAGTTGGCGGTCGAGTTGTTGAGCCGGAGCTCGCCAAGCGTAAGTGCGGCGTTGAAATTCCCGGCAGTCACGTTGCTCAGATCGAGCCCGCCCGCGCCGCCTAGACTCCCGGCCGTGCCGTGGGTGAAGGAGCCGTACACGATCTTCCAGACTCGAGACGCCCGCACCGTGATCGCCCCAGTATTGGTAAAGCTTCCCGCTATTGGAGAGCCGTACTGATTGATGGTGAGATCCCCGGCGCTCACGTCCCACGTCCCGCTGTTGACGTGGTTAGCAACTTTACTGCGACTCATCGTGGTCGGTGCGCCGATACTCACCGCTCCCTGATTGTTCAGCTCGACATCGAACTGTCGACTCCCGCCGGCCCCAGCGAGGACGTTGATTGTTCCCGCTGCCCCATTCACCAACGACCCACCGGTATCGGCGAAACTCGCTAAGCTCGGCCCATTAATCGTGGTCAGCTCGAGAGCCCCATTATTCGTGAAACCATTTGCAACGGTGACATAAGCGGGACCACTGTTGTAGTCCCCTTCCACCCGGATGAGCGAGCTGCTTGCCGTTGTCACGGGGCCGTTGAGGTTGTTGTAGTAGCCGTGCAGCGTCAGCGTCCCCTGGTTATTCAGCGGCGAGTTGATAGTGCTCGCGGCGATCACCAGTGTCTTCCCGCTCACGTTGATCAACGATCCGGGGCCGTTGACGGTCGCGCCGTTGAGCGTGTACGTCGTGGTGGCCGTTGACTGATCGGTCGCGAAGCTTGCCGTGGTGTTGTTGAGCCTCAGGTCGCCCAGAGCGTATGCGACGCTAAAGTTCCCCGCGGTCACATTGCTCAGATCGAGCGCCCCTGCACCGCTCAACGTCCCTGCGCTGTGCGTAAACGAACCGTACGAGATTTTCCAGACGTGCGACGCAGCGACCGTGACGGACCCCGTGTTTGTAAAGCTGCTCGACACCGGATAGCCATACTGATTGACTGTCAGATCTCCGCTCACGTCCAGCGTGCCACTGTTCACGTGATTCGCCACTTTACTGCGACTCATCGTCGTCGGAGCTGCAATACTTAGGGTGCCTTTGTTGTCCAACTCTACATCGAATTCGCAGTTGCCCCCAGTGCCGCCGAGTATGTCGATTGTAGCACCGGCCGCGTTCACCAATGTCCCACCGGTGTCAGCAAAGCTCGCGAAGCTAGGCCCGTTGATCGTCGTGAGCTCTAGCGTTCCAACATTCGTGAAGCCGGTTGCCAATGTCACGTACGCGGGGCCTGCGTTGTAATCTCCCTCGACTCGCATAGTCGAACCCGCGGCAGTCGTAACTGTACCATTCAGATTGTTGTAATAGTTGTGGAGCAGCAGCAGGCCCTGATTGACGAGGGGGGCGTTGATCGTACTCCCGGACGCCACGAGCGTCTTGCTCGTCGCGTTCGTAATCGTGCCAGGGCCATTCACGGTCGCGCTGTTCAGGACCAACGAAACGACGGAATTGCTAAAGCTTTGACCCAGATAGAGGGTATCGCTCGTCAGCGCGACGGTCCCTGCGCCGGACAACGTCCCACCATCGTAATGGATCGCCCCGTACGACGCCTTGAGCGAGTCCCCAGCAGCTATGCTGATCGTCCCGGTGTTCATGAAGGTGCCGGTCGCCGGGGACGAATAGAGATCGAGCGTGAGGTTTGCGCCGACGTCGAGAGTGCCGCTGTTGCGATGTGCTGCTCCGGACGCGCTGTGTCGTAGCGAGGTCGCAGCGTCAATGGTCATTGAGCCTTGATTGTCTAACTCCAGATCGAGCTGCCGCGTTCCTCCAGACCCGGGTATGACGTTGAGCACCGAGCCCGGCGCGTTCACCAGCTTGCCGGTCGTCACCGCGAGCGATGCGGGCCCTGCTCCGTTCACCGACGTCAGCTCGATCAGACCGTTGTTGGTGAAGCCATTGGCCACCGTTGCGTAGCTGTAGTAGTAGGTCGAGTAGTCTGCCACCATCCGCAGCACCGATCCCGCAGCAGTCGAGACCGAGCCGTTCAAATAGCTGTAGCCTCGCAGCGTCAGTTGGCCCTGATTATCGATCGGAGCGTTGATCGTGCTGGCGTTCACCGCCAGCGCCTTGCCGGTCGCGTTCGTAAACGTGCCAGGGCCATCCACCGTGGCAGTCTCGAGGAGCAGTGTGAGGACGGAATTGCTGAGTCCCTGGCCCAAATAGAGCGTGTCGGAGCTCAGATAGACTGTTCCGTTTCCATTCAACGTTCCGGCGGCGTAGTGGACTGCTCCGTACGACACCTTGAGCGTATCGCCGGCGGCGACCGTGATCGTCCCTGTGTTCGTGAATGTGGTGCTGACAGGATAGCTGTACGCGTTCAGCGTCAGGTTGGCGTTGACGTTGATGATGCCGCTGTTGCGGTGCGTTGTCGCCGACGCGCCATGCTGCCACGTGGTCGCAGTGCCCACCGCCACTGTGCCCTGATTATCGAGCGCCGCATCGAGTTGGCGTGACCCACCTGTCCCCGCCAGTATGTTGATCGCCGCGCCTGGCGCGTTCGCCAGGGTCCCCGTCGTGACCGTTAAGCCGACCGAGCCGGGCCCGTTGATCGTGTTGAGCTCAATTGTGGCGTTGTTGGTGAAACCGCTTGCGATCGTCGCGTAGCTGTAATAGGAGCTGCTGTAGTCCGCTTCCAAACGCATCACCGATCCCGCGACCGTCGTTACCGACCCATTCAGGTAGGTGTAGCCATGTAGCGCGAGCACTCCCTCATTCCTGAACGCGAGCGGCGCTTCCAGCGTACCTGCGGCGAGGTCCACCGTCCCCTTATTGATGAGCTGCCCGACCCCCGCGACAGTGCCGTTCACAAGTTGGAGCTTGCCATTGGCGGTGACCGTTCCGGCGCCATTCAACGTCAGCGTATGGCTCGGCACAGTGAGCGTCTGGGTTCCGCTGGAGCCGCCGAGCGGTGGTCCACGACCCACCGGCGGCATTGGTCCAGTACACGGTCGCGGGCGCCGCGAGAACGTCGAATGGCACGCTGGTGATCGGCGGCAGATTCGGCGTCGTAAACACCAGCGTGTACTGGGTGCCGGGCTGATCGAGACGCAGGTCCGCAAATTGTGCGACGCCGGCCACCGCCGCCTTCGCGGTAGTCCCCGTCAGAACGCTGTTCCCCGGATTCGCGCCGATTGTGACCGTTACCAGATCAATGAACGCGGTTACTGCATTGCCCCGCGCGTCTTGCGCCGCCACGGTGATCGGCGGAGCGATGATTATGCCGGCAGCCGCCGTTGATGGGGACGTCGTAAACGCGAGCTGCGTCGCGACCTGACTCACAGCAACGAGCAGTGTTCCGGAAACACCCGATGCCGTTGCGCTAATCGTTGCGCTGCCATTCGTGACCGCTGTTACAAGTCCCGTGGTCGGGTTCACTGACGCGATTGCCGGCGCCGAAGACAACCACACGAAAGCAGCTGGCTGTATGGTGAGTGGAACGCCGTTCTGGTCGAGGGCAACGGCACTGAGCCGTTGCGTGTCACCAAAGGAAGAGAACGAGACCTCCGGAGGCGTCACGACAACCGATGCAATCGTCGCACGCAGCAGGACAGCCACCGGCGTCCCGGCCGTCCCTCCTCCTGACGAGACCGTGACCTGCTGCGGGTACGGCTCGTTGCGCAGCACTGTATCACCAGCCGCGTTCACGAGGCGGAGGTAGAGCAGGAAATCCTCGCTGGAGGAGGCGAGGGGGACCCGCAGCGAGACGTCGATGGTGTCGACCGTCGAGGGAATCGAGATGACCGTATCAAGCACCGCAGCCCGATTGGTGTGGACGATCGTAACGCGCATGCGGTCGAAATCGATTTGGCTCGCCGCTTTACTCTCGAAAGCGGGCATCAGGACGAGCCTTCCATTGATGCGACCGGGACCCGTCGCATCAGTGCAGTTGAGTCCGAGCGCCCCGACGAGCACCGCCAACGCGCGCCAACGCCAGGGCGCGGCGCTTGAGCGAGTCACCGGGACCACTCGATCAGCGCACCGAGACGCCGACCAAAGATGGAGACCTTAGTGCCTTGGTCCTGCAGCGTGCCGAAGGCAAGCGATGCCTGAATCACACCTGTGGCAGAGCTGCTGATCTGGTATCGCAGATCCGTGCCTGTGCGCACGAGAAAGCCAAGCAGCTCCATCCGGGCAGTGGGCCCAGTGAGCTCGTGCCGAAATTCCAACGTCGGCACGAGCGTCGCGCGCGGTGTCAGGGCCCGCTCGAGCCGCGCGCCGAGCGCGAGCACATTGCCGCGCGGCACGGCCAGTGTAGCGGGTGCGTCGAAGTTCCGCGCGCGCAATCGCCGCATTTCCCAGCCGTACAGGGCCAGGTGCGATCGGCCGAAGGGTATGCTGACCGCGCCGTACGCGAGGATACGGTCGCCGATCGAGCTCTGGCGCCCGCCGCCGATATCGTTCGCGCCTGTCGTCGTGTAGACGAGCGCGCCGCGAAAATACTTCCCGCCTCCGAACGGCCCCTCTAAGCCGAATCGGACGCGCACCTCGCCGCCCGGCGTGAGCGTACCGCCGCCCGTCACCGGTGTGTAGCTCGCGCCGTGGCGATAGCTCATGCCGGTTCCGATCGCCCAATCCGACGACATCTTGAACGCGGACGCAAATCCCGCCGAGATGCCGCCGCCCGTGCCAAAGCTCGGAGTTGTGAAGCCTAGGACATCCGTTGCGGTCGCGCCGAACAATGGGATCGTGGTGTCTGGCACCGCTGTGGCACCGGTTGGAATCGTGCCCACGAGATTGAAGACGAGCTTCCCAGGAATCACGCCTAATGTGGCTCGAAGGTCGGTGTCGATAAGACCCGAATGATCAATGCTGCCGCCGCCAGCCAGCCGCACTGAAGCGCTAGCGAATGCCGTGCCGATATCAAGAGCGAGCCGGTCGCCGAGACGCTGTGTGACGCTGATGGGAATCGTAAACTCGCTGATCCGATCGAACGCGAGTCCCGACCCGAACCTGTACGACTCGAAGTACACGCCGCTGCGCGCAGTCGCAGTCGTGCCCTGTGCAGCGCCAACTGCGGGGACGAGCGCGCTGGCAATGATGAGGAGCAGCCACCAGCGCGCCGTGATCATGGCCGCTTGAAGATGATCCGTAACACGCCAGTCACTTGTCCGATGTTCGAAATGCCCTGACTCTCGGGCGTCGGGTGACTCACGGTGCTCTGAGCTCCGGTCTGCGGAGTGATGTCCGCGCCGATCTGCGACACGTCTACAGTGGTCTGCTGCAACACACCCACCGAGGCCGGCTCGGTCGGCGTCGTGAGCTGCGCCACCGCTTCGACGACCGTCACGACATCGCCCGGCGACGCCTGCACCGCGGGCGCGGCGGCGGCCGCCTGCTGTTGTTGCTGGGCCGCCTGGAATGACGGATCGGCGCGCACGGCGGCGCCGAACGCGGCAGCCGCGGCGCGGTAATCACCGCGATCCAACGCCTCGAGTCCCCGGCTGTACGCGAGGAACGCTGCGAGGTTCTTCGGACCTTGGCGCAAGATTCGCTGCCGCTCGGCATCGGTCAGTTGGATGCCGAGCTGCGTCGCGAGGCCGAAGACGAGCTGCTTCTCGAGCTCGAGCAGCTGCTTGAACGTGCCGTTGGCTTGCGCGCCGGACCGCACGGTGCCGTCGCCGCGTACGACCGTCGCCGACATCCGCACTGGCCCGTTCTCTGTAATGGCCGCGACGCCCTGTACCATCCGCTCGGCCCGCAGCAATCGCCCCACGCGTGCGGCTGTTGCGGGATCGGATCGGGCACTTTGGGCGAGTTTCAGCTCGTCGAGCAGCGTTCCAATCTGCATGCGTTCGAGCAACCGGAGACTGCGCACCATCGCCAAATCCGATGTCAGCATTTCAGCCAGTCCCCGCGACAGCGGCTGAAGGCTCGAATCCCCGGCGATCGTCACCGGCAGGATCGCCAGCGTCGACGGCTCAGGAGCCTGTGGGGTGAGCGTCGACTCGCGGGCGAGCGCGAGCTTTGCCGTCTGGGTGGCTTGGGTCCGAAGAGCGAGCTGTCCGAGTGCCCGAACCGCCGCTACGCCACGGGCTTGCGGATAGCGGTTGGCGAAGTCCGTGTAGGTCGCGTAGGCGAGGTCGTAACGCCCCCCCTCGTCTTTCTCCTGACAGCCGCCGATCACCATGGCGCCGAGGGCCTCGCCGGGGGCCAACATCTGACCGGCTTTCGCGACGACCACGGCCGTATCGCACCGCCCCACGGCCATGAGGGCGGCGGCGAGTCGGAATTGGATCTGAGCGTTGCGGGGTTGCTGTGCTGCTTGGGCTTTGAGGGCGGGGATTTCTGCCGGGGTGACAGGTCCGGTTCGTGGCCCGCCAGCGCAAGCCACAACCAGACCGCTCATCGTTAAGAGCAGGCGCCTGCGACCAGCCAACGTCCGGGACTCCCGCCAGTGAAGGGGGTGTAAAATGCCCCTGCGTCAACCTCGCGCAAGGGGATTGATTCTTACGGTTGTCTGACCGGGGGCGCTATGACACGGCTCACCTGCGCCACTTCCGCGGCGAATGCTTAATAAGGAAAGCGACGGGTCTGGCCCAGCGACTGATAAAGCGAGGAGGCCACCATGCGGTGGGAGGGCAATACCGAGGGCGATGCCGCCGACTCACGTGAGGCTTTGTAGCATCTGACGCATCGTGCGCGCCAGGTCCTCGATTTGTTTGAGACCGGCCAGCGTCTCCTCATCGTGTTTCTCAGGCGTGAGGAGCAGGAGCTGAGTCTCGGCGAGAATAGCCGACAGAGGATTGGAGAGGTCGTGCCGCAGCTTGGACAGCCCTCCCCCCTTCGGATCAGCCATCAAAGCAACGAACGATAGAGGTCACGCAGGTGGTGATCCCGCAGGTCCCGCACCGACTGCCACAAGTCCTGCTCCGACGCGGCGCAGAAGATCTCGGCGCTGGAGCGCTCCGCCTCCGTGCCTTCAGCACCGAACAATATGCGGCCACGCCAGATACCATCATCGGAGCGGCGCAGGGAGAGTCGGATGTCTATGGGTTGTCCGTCGAAGCGAATCGGGGGCAGGTCGTGGACGACCGTATCGGTCGCAGCAGCTGCGGGCGGCGTATATCGGACAGGTTGGCCAGGCATGCCGTTCCAGGGCTGGTTTTAAAGAACATTATAAATGGCTTGGAGTTACGCAATAGCTCAGGGCGCGCGGAATGGTGCCGGCACGAAGGTCAGGATGAAGAGAACCAGACTGGCCAAGAGCAGCCATTTGCGCGAGGCAGGCAGCGGCCGGTAGGCGTCGAGCACGGGCGGATGTCGCAGCTGACCGCGCGACAGCAACAGGACGACGAATCCCCAGACCAACCATCCAATCCAGAACCATCCCAGCAGCATCACGACGACCCAGAAGGCGCGGGCAACTGGCTGGTGCCAGCGCGTGGTCGCCGAGTAAATGATGTGGCCGCCATCGAGCTGCGCCATCGGCAGGAGATTGAGCATCGTCACGAACATCCCGAACCAACCGGCGAACGCGGTCGGGTGCAGCACGATGGTCTGATCTTGTCCAATCAGAAAACGGCGCAACAGCAGGGTCAGGACCGAGTCACCGGGTAACACAGTATCGTCGCCTAGCGCCACCACCATCCCGTGAAGCCCGCGCTCCAAGGTCGGATGACTATGCAAGAGACCGATCCACAGGATGGGGAGGGCGACGACGAAACCGGCGATCGGACCTGCGGCGCCGATGTCCAGCAGCTGCCGCCGGTCATTTACGATCGTGCGGAGCCGAATGAAGGCTCCCAACGTCCCGATGCCGAACGGCGGGGGAAAACTCGGCAAAAAAAAGGGCGGTGACACGTTGATCTGGTACCGCCGCGCCGTGATGTAGTGGCCGAGCTCATGGGTGAGCAGAATTGCCAGAAGCGGGAGGGAAAACAGGAGACCGCGGGACAAGGCGTGAAAGAATGTTGCTCCATGCCAGCTGCTCGGATGCATCGAAATCCCGCCGCCGAGCATCGCGCCGGTCAACGTCGTCGTGACGAGCACCGCCGCGAACAGCAAGGCGTGCATGCTCCATGCTTCGCGACTCTTGTACGTGCGGCGCGTGAGGACGAGGTGACGACCGTCCGCTTCATCGGACCAGTAGTAAGTCCCCGGCCATTGTCGGAGGGCAGAAGCCAGCTCTGGGGAGGGGCCGGCGTGCGCCGGATCTACAAGCGCATCAACAACTTCACGGTCGTGAAGGGGGGTGGTGCGCCAAGCGAGGAGGCATGGCGTCAGGGTCACGGCCACTCTTGACGCGCCGCCCGGCACGGCCTACTATCACTCGTTCCCATACCGCCATAACTCCAAGTTTCCATTATCAACGAGAACACTCCCCCAATCCCGGGTTTTCCCCGCCGTAGCGCAAACGGAGCTGAAGCACACGTGGATATCGCCGAATTAAAGAGAAAGTCCGTCGCGGAACTACACGCGATGGCCGAGAGCCTGAACATCACCAACTACTCCGGGCTCCGCAAGCAGGATCTCATTTTCCGCATCGAGCAGTCGCTGCTCGACTCCGACACCGTGCTGCGCGGCGAGGGCGTCCTCGAAATCCTCCCCGAAGGCTATGGTTTCCTGCGCAGTGCCGATTGGAACTATCTGTACGGCCCCGACGACATCTACGTCTCGCCGAGTCAGATCAAACGTTTCGATCTGCGCACCGGCGATACGATCACCGGGCAAGTGCGGCCGCCGAAGGAAGGCGAGCGCTATCTCGCGCTGCTGAAAGTCGAAGTCGTGAACGGCGAGGAGCCAGAGAAGGCCAAACACCGCGTCGCGTTCGACAACCTCCGGCCTCGCTATCCCGAACAGCAGCTCAAGTTGGAGCGCAAGGACGGCGATCTGTCGATGCGGGTCATGGACATTCTGTCACCGATCGGCAAAGGGCAGCGCGGGTTGATCGTGTCGCCGCCGAAAGCCGGTAAGACCATCCTGATGCAGAAGCTCGCCAACTCCATCATCGAGAATCACCCCGAGGTCTACCTCATCGTGCTGCTCATCGACGAGCGGCCCGAAGAGGTGACCGACATGGAAGAAAACGTGAAGGGGCCGAACGTCGAAGTGGTCTCCTCGACCTTCGACGAACCGGCCGACCGGCACGTGCAGGTGGCGGACATGGTGATCGAGAAAGCGAAGCGGCTGGTCGAGCACGGCAAGGACGTCGTGATTCTCCTCGATTCGATCACGCGTCTGGGCCGCGCGCACAACGTCGTCGTGCCGCATTCGGGCAAGATTCTCTCAGGCGGTGTCGACGCGAATGCCCTACAGAAGCCAAAACGCTTCTTCGGCGCAGCGCGCAACATCGAAGGCGGCGGCTCGCTGACCATTCTCGCCACGGCCCTGATCGACACCGGCTCGCGCATGGACGAGGTGATCTTCGAGGAGTTCAAGGGCACCGGTAACTCGGAAGTGATTCTCGATCGGCGCATCGCCGAGCGACGGACGTTCCCGTCGATCGACGTCCAGCGCACCAGCACCCGTAAGGAAGAGCTGTTGCTCACCAAGGAAGAGCTCAACAAGGTGTACTTGCTGCGCAACTTCCTGTCCGACATGCCGCCCGTCGAAGCGATCGAGTTCCTGCTCGAGCGGCTGAAGCGCACGAAGACCAACACCGAGTTCTTCCAGACGATGTCGCAAGGGTGACGCGAGGCCGGCTGCTGGCAGTCGATTGGGGCGAACGCCGCATTGGTCTCGCCCTCTCCGACGAAACGCAGACGCTCGCGCAGCCCCTCGCCACGCTCACCCGCCGCGCCGGCAAACGATTCCCAATGGCGCCGCTGCTCGCGCAAATCGATCGCCACCAGGTGGTTGGCATCGTCGTCGGCCTCCCCCTGAACGAGGATGGGGCCGAAGGTGATGCGGCTCACGCCGCGCGGGACCTCGCCGATGATATCAAACGTCGCGTGGGACCGACGCGCGAGGTGATCCTGTGGGACGAGCGCATGACGACGGCGCGCGTGCTGGCGGCCGTCCGTGAGATGGGCGGATCGACGCGCGGTCGCAAAGCAGACCTCGACGCGATGGCGGCCGCCCTGCTCCTTCAACACTTTCTGGACACCAGAAAGGGCACGGCGCTGTGAGGCGACTGGTGCTCGTCTGGGCCCTTGCCGCGTGCAGCCAGCAGCAACCGGCCGCGGGACCCGCAGCGCGTGCCGACAGCATCATCGTGACCATCCCTCGGGGCGCCACATTCAACCAGGCCGTCGACTCGCTGGTCGCGAGCGGCGTCATCGACAACCGCGACTGGTTCAGCCTCTATGCGCGCGCGCGCGGCTTGGGCTCGTCGCTCAAGAGCGGCCTGTATCCGTTCCATCGTAACGAATCGTGGAGCGAGGTGGTCACCGCGTTGAAGCGGGGCCGCGGGGTCGAAGTTCGGTTCACGGTGCGCGAAGGACTGATGGCCTCCGAAGTCGCCGAGATCGCGTTGTACCGGCTGCACATTCCCAAAGAAGCATTCATGGCGGCGGTTAGAGACACGGCATTCGAGCGCGAGCTGGGCATCCGCCACAATCCGAAGGGCGTCGAAGGCTATCTCTACCCAACGACCTACATCGTGCCGCAGGGCATTCGCGCCCGCGAGCTCGTCCATCTGATGACGCAGGAATTCATCAGCCGTTGGCAACCGGAATGGGACGCCAGGGTCAGCGAGCTGGCGATGACGCGGCACCAGATCGTGACGCTCGCATCGATCGTCGAAGCCGAAGTGCGCTACCGCCCGGACCGCCCCTACGTCTCAGCCGTCTACACCAACCGGCTGAAGCGCGGGATGGCGCTTCAGGCAGATCCGACGATCATCTACGCCTACGGGCGCCGTCTGCACCGCATCTGGGAAAGACAGCTCCAGATCCGATCGCCCTATAACACGTATTTGTATCCCGGACTGCCGCCCGGACCGATCAATCAGCCGAGCGACTCGAGTCTGATCGCGGCGCTCTATCCCGCACCGATCGGCTATCTCTATTTCGTGGCTCAGCCCGACGGCAAGCACATTTTCTCGGCGTCCTATGCCGATCATCTGGCGGCTATCAAACGCGTGAGACAGCGCCACGCAGTCCCCGCGCCGCAGACTCAGGGTCCGCGGCGCTAAGCACAGCCCCGATGACAGCAACGCCCGCGGCGCCGGCGTCCACGATCGCTGACGCGTTGGCCGCCGTGATGCCACCAATGCCGATCACCGGGACCCCCTCGGGCGCCAGGCGCGCGAGCGCCGCGAAGCCCTCTAGTCCAAGCGGCGGACCGGCATCGGACTTGTTCGGTGTGGCGAAGCACGGACCGATGCTCCAATAGTCCGCGGATGACGCGCTCGCCCGCGCCGCTTCATCCGGTGTTCCTACTGAGATGCCCAAAAGGAAATCGGCCGGCATGTGGGGCCGCAGCGAATCGAGCGGTGGATCTTCCCAACCGAGGTGGACGCCGGCGGCCCCCGCGGCAAGGGCGATATCCGCGCGATCGTTGACGAGGATGGGGACGGGCAAGGCGGCCACGAGGGATCGGGTCATCTGCAGCACGTCGGCCGGTGAGCCATCTTTCCAGCGGACCTGAATCATCGTCGCGCCGCCGGTGACCGCGGCGCGGCACACAGCGACCGCATCGCGGCCCTTGAGTAGGACCGGGTCCGTGATCACCATCAAACGCAACTGATCGACGAGCGCCATGACCAAGATCCTGCGCGGCCTGCGGGGCGCGACCACCGCGACCGCGAACACGAGTGACGCGATTCTCGAGGCGACCCAAGAGCTGCTCGCCGCCCTGCAGACCACGAACGGCTTCGCTCCCGAGGACGTGGAGAGCGCGATCTTCACGACGTCCCCGGACTTGGACGCCGACTACCCCGCCCGCGCCGCGCGACGACTCGGGTGGACTGAAGTCCCGCTCCTCGGCGCGGCCGAGGTGGCCGTGCGTTCCGGCCTGCCGCGCTGCATTCGCGTGCTGCTGCACTTCTATACAGCCAAGTCACAGCGCGCGCTGAAACATATGTACCTGCGGGACGCAGCGAAGCTGCGACCGGATAGATGACGGTCAAGATTACAGCGCGCGGCGCGGAACGATGGAAACAAGGGCATCCGTGGGTCTACCGCAGTGACGTCGCCGAAGAGCCCGAGAAAAAACCAGGCATCGTCCCCGTCACGGATCGAAGGGGGAAATTCCTCGGCCGCGCGCTCTACTCACCCAGTTCCGAAATCCGGTTGCGACTGCTCACGCGTGCCGACGAGCCGATCGATGCGCGGTGGTGGGCGAATCGGATCGGGGACGCCGTACGCCGGCGGAACGGCATCAACGCGACCGCGTGGCGCGCCGTGCATGGCGAGGGAGACGGGCTGCCCTCGTTGATCGTGGACAAGTACGACTCGTGGATCGTCGCACAATTGCTCTCCGCGGGACTCGAGACGGCTCGCGCCGATGTCCTCGCCGGCATTCGAGAGGCCCTCACGCCCGAAGGAATCCTGCTCCGCAACGACGCGGCCGTGCGGCGTCACGAAGGATTGCCGCTCGAGGTGACGTTAGCCGAGGGACAGGTGCCCCAGACAATCGAGATCGCCGAGGATGGCGTGCGCTATCTCGCCAAGAGGTGCTCGCAGTGGATCAGAGCACTGAGGGGCTCGCGCGCGGCGCGGTGAACGCGCGGCTCAACGGCATCGGCAACATCGAGTGGCGAGAGGCGAATGCTTTCGATCTGCTGCGGGAGCTGGAGCGGCGCGGCGAGCGGTTCGATACGATCGTCCTCGATCCGCCCGCGTTCGCCAAGACCAAGGCCAATCTTGCCCGAGCCGTAGCCGGATATAAGGAGATCAATTTGCGAGCGATGAAGATTCTGGCGCCTGGCGGTGTGCTGTTCACGTCCTCGTGTTCCTATCACGTGAGCCGCGACCTGTTCAACGCAATGCTCGCTGATGCCGCGCGCGATTCCGGCCGCCGAATTCAGTTCCTTGGAGCGACCGGCGCGGCCGGCGACCACCCCGAGCTCCTCAACGTTCCCGAGACCGGCTACCTAAAGGGCGTCCTGCTTACCGCGCTCTCGCTTCCATAAGACGTACGACTGCACCACCGGAATCGCCGCCACACACACAATCGTCACGAACATCAACGGCAGCAGGGCCGCGTGCGGCATGAACGCGCCGAGGCCGATCACAAGGCCGCGAGCACCATGAGCCAGCCACCGGTGCGATGCGTTTTCCGCCAGACGGTGTCGCTCGAGAGCGTCCACGGCGTGCGAATGCCGACGAACCAGTTCGGCTCGACGCGTGTCAGGTAGTTGCCGAGGAAGATGAACAGCAGTCCGATGCCGAGCGGCATCAGCCGATCGATCTTCACGGGGAAGCCGAGCGCCGACGAAATGATCAGGACGTGCGCGACCGCGATGAAGACGATCACCGCATTGGCGATCAACCAGTACACGTGGATGAACTTGGCGTAGTTCTCTTTCCGCGGATCCAGTTTGGGCAGCACGTTGAACAATCCCGTCATCGCCAGAATGACAAGCGGCATGATGGAGACCGCGACCAGCCGGCTCGAAAAGCCGTTGGGCGTGCCGTTCAGATTCCAGTGGGTCGCGACCGTGGGCGGGAGACGCGGATAAGCCCACACCGATATGACCGTGGCCAACACGGCGATCACCAGACCAAACCAGCGGCTACGCATTGTTCTTCTCCGAGAAGCGAGTCATGAAGTACCGCACCAGTTCCTGGAAGACCGTGGTATTGAGCCGATAGCGGATGAATTGTCCCTCACGCTCCGTGGCAACCAGATCGGCGCCTTTGAGAACGCCGAGGTGGTGCGAGACCGACGCGAACGCGATCGGGAATCGCTCGGCGATCTCACCGGCAGTGCGATCCTTTTCGGATAGCAGCTCGAGGATTTTTCGCCGCGTCGGATCGGCCAGGGCACGAAACAGGGAGTCTTCCATGGACAGACATTTATACAATTGTCTAAGTGTTGTCAAGCAAAGTTGACTAAATCGGCCCCCATCACAAGCTTGCACCCATGCCCGGGAAGGCCCTAGACCGGTCGGCGGCGGTCCGCAGCGTACTTCGCGGTCTGCTGGTCGCCAACGTTGCCGTGGTAATTGCCAAGGCCGCCGTCGGCACCGTGGCGGGATCCCTGGCCGTGCTTGGCGATGCCATCCATTCCTCAGTCGACGCCGTCTACAACGTGCTCGGGTTGATCGTCGTGCGAGTAGCCGCCCGCGCGCCCGACGACGACCACCCCTATGGCCACCGCAAGTTCGAGACGCTGGGTGCATTGAGCATCGTCGTGTTCCTCTCCGTGACCTGCTTCGAGCTCGTACGCAGTGCCATCGGGCGCCTCATCGCCGGTGGGCGCGCCGTCCAGGTCAGCGATGCCGGGCTCGCTTTGCTCCTCGTCACCCTCGCCACGAACGTCTTCGTCGCCTGGTACGAAAACCGGCGTGGACACGAGCTTTCGAGCGACTTGTTGATCGCCGACGCGGCACACACGCGTGCCGACGTCTTCATCACGATCGGCGTCCTGATCGGCGTGCTGTTCTCGCGGCAGGGATACACGTGGGTCGACTCCGTGGTCGCGATATTGGTCGCGCTCTTGATCGTCCGCGTTGCCTATCAGATCCTGTTGCGCGCGGTGCCGGTGCTCGTCGACGAGCGCGCCATCCCGGAGCCCACCATCCGCCAATCGGCTCAGGCCGTCGCAGGCGTGAAAAGCGCGTACGGCATCCGTTCTCGCGGTGGAGCCGGGACAGGCGTGCGCTACGCCGAGGTGACGATTGCCGTCGATCCGGCGGCGAATGTGGCGGACGCGCACGCCATCGCCGACGCCGTGGAAGAGCGACTGAAGAAAGACCTCGCGCTCCAGGAAGTGACCGTGCACGTCGAGCCATGCTGACCTCTCTTCCCTTCGAGCGCGCGAACAGGACCGGCACCGGGGGGGGCATTCCGCCCGTGCGCCGGGCGCTACGCTCGCTGAAGCAGGAGTATCAGGAGTTCCTCTTGCAGCGGCTCGAGGAATACAAGAACACGGTCCCGCGAGCGGAACTGCTCGAAATCGGCGACGAGGCGGTGCGCGAGCTGCAGGCCAGCACGCAGGACCAATACCTGCTGACCGAAGTCCTCCTGCTCGAGCATGTGGACCGCATCATCGCGCAACGGCTGCGTCTGCCGTCGTTCCCACGCTGGCGGCAAAAGCATCGCGCCCTTCGGGAAGCGCAGCGCGAGCCGACGCATTGGGGATTCGATCGCGCGCATCCGATCGTGCCGTGGGCGGCGCGCCTCGAGCCCGGCGACGTCGTCGTCGCCCTCGGCGCGCCCGCACTCGCGGAAGCCCTATTCCTGGCCGCCCATGACGCCGAAGTGTTCTTACTCGACCAAGATCTGGGCGCCGTCGAAGCGGCCGAAGGACGCGCCGTCAGCGAGCAGCTCGCGGGCGCGTTTCAGGCGCTCGTCATCAACTTTGGAAGTTGGTTCCCCGATCTCTCGCCGACGCTGGTCGCGATTGCGCCGGGCAGTCTCGCGCAGCTGCGGGCAAAAGACCGCGCCTCAGTCATTGCCGATTTGCAGGTACGGACGCCCTCAGGTGGCGTCCACGTCGTCCTCCCCGCAGGAAGCGCGAGCCGTGAAGTGATCCCGCTGGCTCCCGAGGCGCTCCAGACCCTCTATCGCGGATGGCAGGTGCAGCGCGGGCGACGGTCGAAGCGATCCGGCTTTACCGCGATCAAACCCCCGCGTCAGCTCGACACGGCGCTGAACGTGTCGGACTGACATTTCGGGCGCCGTCTCACTATGTATCGGCAGTTATTTCAACAACTTAGTTTTGCGATGCAGTGGCAGGATGATTGCCTAGGCGAGCGACATGACCACTCTCCCGCTCGTCCTTGACGATGAACCGATGGGCATCATCCTGCGGGCCGGCCAACTGGTCCTGCGACCCGCCAAGATCTGGGCCTACTGCTGGTTTACCGACGAGGGAGAAGATGGCGATCACACGCATCGCCACCTACCGATAGACCCGAAAGTCTGATTCCTACAGTCGAAAATTGAGGTTCAACCCGGCGCTGTGATGGGCATGTCACAGCGCCGGGTTCGATCAGCATCAAGACTTGCGCCGCAGGCGGGGCGTGTATCTATATGAGGCATGCCCGCATTACAGATCGACGGACACAAGATCTCGATCGAAGCAGGGCGCACGATTCTCGATGCCGCCCGGCAAGCGGGCATCGAAATTCCGACGCTCTGCTGGTATCCCACGCTGTCGATCGTCGGCAATTGTCGGATCTGCCTTGTTTCAGTCGAAGGCCAACCCAAACTGATTCCGGCCTGCGCCACCAAGGTCGCCGACGGCCTGGTCGTGACGACGCGATCGCACGCGGCCGTCGAGAATCGCCACGGCGTCTTGAAGCTGCTCGCCGAGCGGTACCCGGCTGAGCATCTCCGCAACGGCGGTCGAGCCCAGCCGCGCAACGAGTTCGAGCGCTACCTGGTCGAGTACGACGTCGTTCCAACGGCGATAGAGGACCGGGATCTGCCGTTGCGCTCGGGCGACGAGCGGCCGGGCGATCCGATGATCCGCCACGACATGTCGACCTGCATCTTATGCACCCGCTGCGTGCGGGCCTGCGAGGACATTCAGGTCGTCGGCGTCCTCGACGTCGGGTGGCGGGGTGAGCACGCCGAAATCATCGTCGGTGCGGATGGCGATCCGGATAAAGCGGGGTGCACGTGGTGTGGTGAATGCGTTCGCGTCTGCCCGACGGGCGCGATTTTCGAGGTGATGCCGCGGCAACGGTTCGCTCCCCAGCAGATCCGTCATCCCGACAAAGTCGTTCGCTCCGTGTGTCCCTACTGCGGCGTCGGCTGCCAGGTCGACCTTCACGTCGCGGACAACAAAATCGTTCGCGTGACGTCGCCCGACATCGAGCTGAACACCCCGAACCAGGGATCGACCTGCGTGAAGGGTCGCTTCGGCTACGACTTCCCTCAGCACCGCGACCGACTGGTACGGCCGCTGATTCGAACAGGCTGGACCAAAGCAAACGGCCGCTGGTTATGGAAAGGACCCACGGGAGCCGACCGGCGCGGCGGACCGTGGCGCACGATCGAGGGAGAAGGCCAGCGCCCCAAACCCGGTACCCCGCCCCGCGCCACTGGCAAAACCGTGCGCGAGCTGCCGCTGCTGGAACGGATCGACATGGACATTCGGGACCGCGTGGCGACGCCGGACGAATGGTACTCGCCATTCCGCGAAGCCACGTGGGACGAAGCGCTCGAGCTCACCGCGCAGGAGCTGCTCAGGATCAAAGGCGCGCGTGGCGCGGATTCGCTCGCCTGTTTTTCGTCGGCGAAGTGCTCCAACGAAGAGAATTACCTGATCATGCGGATGTTTCGCGGCGCGTTGGGAACGAACAACGTCGATCACTGCACACGCTTGTGTCACTCGACGTCCGTTGCGGCGATGCAGCGCGCGATCAATACGGCGGCTGCCTCCGGCTCGATGCGCGAGATCGAAGCGGCCTGCGACGTGATCTTCATCGCCGGTGCGAACACGACGGAGTCGCATCCCGTGTTCGGCGCCGCGCTGAAACGCGCGCACGAGAAGCGCGCCACGTTGATCGTCGCCGATCCGCGCCGGACCGAGCTCGCCGGCCGCGCCGACATCCACTTGCAGATGCAGCCAGGGACCGACGTCGCCCTCTATTCGGCGATGCTGCATCACATTCTCGCGTTGGGCCTCGAAAACCGGGACTTCATCGCGACGCGCACGCACGATTTCGAGAAGGTCCGCGCGGCCGTAAAGCCGTACACGCCGGACAAAGCCGCGAAGATCACCGGCATCCCCGCCGAGCAGATTCGCCGCGCCGCCGAGATCTATGCGCGTGGGCCGAACACCAGCACGCTGTGGGCGATGGGGCTGACGCAGCACGCCAACGGCACCGACATCGTCACCTCACTGCTCAATTTGATGTTCGCCTGCGGGATGATCGGACGGTGGGGTGCCACCATGCTCCCGATCCGTGGACAAAACAACGTGCAGGGCGCATCGGACGTGGGCGCGATCCCGTTCGTCTACACCGACTATCAGCCGGTCGGCGATCGTACCGTCCGCGACCGCTTCGCGCGCGCCTGGAACGTGCCGGCGCAATCGCTCTCGCTCGAAAAAGGACTGATGGTGACCGAGGTGGTCCGTCCCGAGAGCGCGGTGCGCGGCATGTACATCATGGGCGAGAACCCCATCATCTCCGACCCCGACATCGCGCACGCCGAGCACTGGTTCCAGGAGCTCGAGTTCCTGGCAGTGCACGATCTCTTTCTGACCGAGACGGCGCGGTACGCCGACGTCGTCTTGCCCGGCTCCAGCTTTGCCGAGAAAACGGGCACGTTTGTCAATACGGAACGGCGGATTCAGATCGGCCGCAAAGCCATCGACTGCCCCGGTGACGCGCGGGCCGACCTCGATATCCTGATCGACTTATCGCAGCGCCTCAGCTTGCCGACGACGTTCCGTTCGGCGGAAGACGTCATGCGCGAGATCGCGGCGCTGACGCCGAGCTGGGCGGGGGTCACGTACGACCGGTTGGAAGGCGCGGGGCTGCAGTACCCGGTGCCCACGACTGATCATCCGGGTACGGCGTTTTTGTTCGACCACGCATTCCCCACGTCGGACGGCCGCGCCACGTTCGTTCCCGTGGAATACACCGACCCGGTGGAGCTGCCGGATGACGATTATCCCTTCGTCATGAACACGGGGCGCCAGCTCTACCACTGGCATACCGGCACGATGACACGCCGCGCGAGCGGGCTCGATGCTCGCGAGCCGACGCCGATCGTAGAGATTCATCCCGCGGATGCCAAGGACATCGGCGTCCGTGAAGGCGAGCTGGTGCGGCTCACGTCGCGCCGCAACTCCATGGTCAGCGCCGCGCGCATTACGGAACGCGTCGCGCGCGGCCAGGTATTCGTTCCATTCCATTTCCGTGAAGCGGCGGCCAACCTCCTCACCAATCCGGTGCTCGATCCCTACGCGAAGATGGCGGAGCTGAAGATCTGCGCCGTCCGGATCGAGCCCGAGCGGGGCCCGGCTAAAACCTGAATCGGGCCGTTCCCATTCCGAGAGCCCATGCAAGCGATCGTCAAGGAAAAACGCGCGCCCGGCCTGACCGTGAAGTCCGTCCCCAAGCCGGTCCCAGGACCCGGCGAGGTGCTGATCGCCGTGCGGCACGCCGGCGTCTGCGGCACCGACCTCCATATCGCCGATTGGGACGCGTGGGCCCAAGGCCGGATCAAGCCGCCGCTCGTCGTGGGACATGAGTTCGCCGGGGAGATCCAGGCGATCGGCGACGGCGTTACCGAGCTGAAAGTGGGTCAGCTGGTCACGGCCGAGGGTCACATCGTCTGCGGCCACTGCCTGCAGTGCCGCACCGGCAACAGCCATATCTGTAGGAACACGCGCATCATCGGCGTCGATCGCGACGGCGCCTTCGCCGAGTACATCGTGATGCCGGCGACCAACGTGCTGACGCTCGACGGCATCCCCACCGAGATCGGCGCG
Source organism: Gemmatimonadetes bacterium 13_2_20CM_2_65_7 (assembly GCA_001915025.1). GTDB lineage: Bacteria > Gemmatimonadota > Gemmatimonadetes > Gemmatimonadales > GWC2-71-9 > 20CM-2-65-7. The sequence continues at coordinate 7,227 of MNDR01000042.1, read as the reverse complement.
ATCATGGATCCGATGGGCAATGCGTTTCACGCGGTGCTGACGGCAGAGATTCCCGGCAGCACCGTTTTCGTTGTGGGCTGCGGCCCGATTGGTTGCTTCGCCGTCGGGATCGCCAGAGCGGCGGGCGCCAGCAGAGTGCTCGCATCCGACGTCAACCCCAAGCGACTTGCGCTCGCGGCGCGGATGGGCGCCCAGGTGACAATCAATGCCGCGAAAGACGACGTCGTGAAGACCGTGCTTGCCGAAACCGCGGGCGAGGGCGCGGACGTGGTGTGCGAGATGTCGGGGGTGCCGTCGGCGCTGCATCAGGCGTTCGCGTCCGTAAGCCTCGGCGGACGGGTCCAACTCCTGGGAATTCCTACCGCACAGGTGCCGATCGACTTCGCCAACGAGATCATTTTCAAAGGGATCACGATTTATGGGGTGATCGGCCGCAAGATGTACAAAACCTGGCACCTGATGCGCCGCTTTCTCACGAGCGGGCAGTTCGATCCGCGCCCCGTCATCACTCACAAATTCCCGCTCACCAAGATCGACGACGCGCTCGCCGCCATCCGCTCGGGCGACGCCGGTAAAGTCATTCTGGAGATCGCATGAGCTTCATCGGGCAGCTGCAGAACGAGCTCGCGGAATTCAAGAAGGAAGGCGTCTACAAGCGGCTCAATTATCTCGACTCGCCCCAGGACCCACGCGTGAAGATGGAAGGCCGCGGCGAGGTCGTCATTCTTTCGTCGAACAATTATCTGGGACTCTGCGACGTCCCCGCGGTCGTCCAGGCGGGGAAGGACGCGCTCGAGCGCTGGGGCGCCGGCACCGCGTCGGTCCGATTCATCTGCGGCACGTTCACCATTCACCGCGAGCTCGAAACCGCGCTGGCGAAGTTCGTCGGATGCGAATCCGCGCTGACGTACGTGAGCTGCTGGAACGCGAACGAAGGCCTCTGCCCCACCGTGTTGAGCGAACCGGACCTCGTCATCTCCGATCAACTGAATCACGCGTCGATCATCGACTCCATCCGACTCGCCAAGGCGATCACGAAATGTCAGACCGCGGTCTACAAGCACTCCGACATGAAGGATCTGGAGGAGAAGTTGCGCGGCGCAGAGAAGGCGCGCCGCAAACTGATCTTCACCGACGGCATCTTCTCGATGGAAGGCGACATCGCCAAGCTGCCCGATCTGGCGGCGCTCGCACGCAAGTACGACGCGGTGCTCGCCGTCGATGACTCGCACGCGACCGGCGTCCTCGGCACGGAGGGTCGCGGCACCGCGGAGTACTACGACATGCTCGGCGACATCGACATCATCACCTCGACGCTCGGGAAAGCACTCGGCGGGGCGGCGGGCGGATTCACCGCCGGTCCTCAGGCGCTTACCGACTATCTCACGCAGCGCTCCCGGCCGCAGCTCTTCAGCAATGCCCTTCCACCGACCGTGGCCGCGAGCGCGCTCGCCGCCGTGCGCCACGTCGAAGCGCATCCCGAGCTGGTCGCGAAGCTCCACGCGAACGCGCGCTACTTCCGCGAGCAGCTACTGTCCCTCGGCTTCAAGCCGCTGGCGGGGGAGACGCCGATCGTGCCCGTGATCCTGGGCGAAACGGCCAAAGCGATTCGCATGAGCGAGTTGCTGCTCGCCGAAGGAGTCTTCGTGACCGGATTCGGCTATCCGGTTGTCCCCCAAGGACATGCGCGCGTCCGCTGCCAACTCTCGGCGGCGCACTCGCGCGACGATCTCGATTTCGCGCTTCGTGCCTTCAAGAAGGTCGGCACGAAATTGGGACTCATTTGATGACGCCCCTGCTCCTGCTCGCGCTCTTACAAACCGCCGAACCGCCCATCCGCCCAGCCGCCGTTCTTGGTTTCGAACCCGGCACCGATTCCCTGCTCGCCGACTGGAAGCAAGTCAGTGGGTACATGAATCTCCTCGCGCAGCGCAGCCGTTTCGTCCGCGTCGACACGCTGGGACGAACGACTGAAGGCCGGCCGTTCCAGTTGATGGTGATTACATCGCCCGGAAATCAGGCGCGTCTCGCGGAGATCGAGCGCGCACAGGCGCTGCTCGCCGATCCGCGCCGGTTGAGCGACACCGTTCTCGCAGATCTCAGGCGCAAACAACCGGCTGTGATTCTGATCAGCAACAACATCCACTCGACCGAAGTCGCATCGAGTCAGATGGGCATGACGCTCGCGTACCGGCTCGTGACCGACCGGGATCTGCGCGTGCTGCTCGATTCGGTGGTGGTGTTGTTGATTCCGTCGATGAACCCCGATGGTCTCGATACCGTGGTCAGCTGGTATCGGCGCTACAAGGGCACACGCTACGAGGGTGGGCCGCTGCCGTGGCTTTACCACAAGTACGTCGGCCACGACAACAACCGCGACTGGTTCATGTTGACGCAGGTGGAAACGCGCCTCGTCACGCGCATGCTGTACAAGGAGTGGTTTCCCGAAATCGTCTACGACGTTCATCAGATGGGCGCGAACGGCGTCCGCCTGTTCCTGCCGCCATTCCAGGATCCCGTCAACCCCAATCTCGAGCCGGCGCTCGTCGCCGCGATCAATCAGGCCGGGACGGAGATGGCGGCGGCGATCTACGACGCGGGGCTGACCGGCGTCGCCCATCAACAAACGTACGACTTGTGGTGGCACGGTGGCTTTCGCTCCACTCCCACTCGCCACAACATGGTCGGCATTCTCTCGGAAGCGGCGAGCGCTCGACTCGGATCGCCGATCACGCTGCCGCTCGACTCCGTGCATCAACCGGCGCGCGGCGTGAATTATCCCGCGCCCTGGCCGGGCGGAACGTGGCGCCTGGGCGACATTGTGCGTTACGAGCTGCTCGCCTCCAAAGCGCTGGTGCGGCTGGCGGCGCACGATCGCCTGCAGGTCATCGATCGCTTTGTGGACCTCGGCCGCCGGGAGATCGATGCGGGACGGGCGGGCAATCCCTTTGCCTATGTGCTGCCGCCGCCGCCCGAGCAGCGTGATCCCGAAGCGTGGGCCACACTAGCCAACGTGCTCACGGCGGCCGGCGTCGAGGTGTGGCGCGCCACCGAAGCATTCACGGCGGATGGACGCCGCTATTCTGCCGGTTCGCTTGTCGTGCCGATGGGACAGCCGTTCCGGGCCCACGCTAAAGCCCTCCTCGAGCCGCAGCAGTACACGCCAGTCGGCGACCGTCCGCCGTACGACGTCGCCGGATGGACGCTGCCGTTCACAATGAACGTTCGCGCGGACGTCGTGAGTGCGCCGTTCACCGCGAACCTCGTGCAGGTGGACAGCGTGACACCACCACCCGGCAGAATCGACGGCAGCGGAGATGTCTTTGTCTTGAGAAATCGCACCAATGCCGAGTCACGCGCGATTGCGGAGCTGTTGTCAGCGGGCCAATTGGTCACGGTGGCGGGCGACAGCCTCATCGTGCGTGGCCCGAAGGCGCGCGCCATTCTCAGCGAGCAAGCAGCTCGACACGGATTCACGGTGACAGCGACACGCGCGACCGCGGCGGTCGATAGATCCGTCGCGCGCCAACGGCTGCCGCGCATCGGATTGTATCAGCCGTGGGTTGCCAACGTGGACGAGGGGTGGACGAGGTGGCTGTTCGAGCAATATGGGATCAGCTACACGACACTTCACGACAGCGATCTGCGGAGAGGAGGTCTCAGACAGCGCTTCGACGTGATTGTATTGCCCGACGCCGAGTCCGGTTCGATAACTCGGGGGCTCGATTCGACTCGCATTCCGTTGCAGTACTCGGGCGGGATGGGCGAGTCGGGCGCGAGTGCCATTTCGGACTTTGTTCGGGGAGGTGGCACGCTGGTTTGTCTCGACGGTTCAAGTAATTTCGCGATTACACGCCTTAACCTCCCGGTGGCTAACGTTCTAGGTGGTGAGGCATCGGGTCCCCAGGTTTTGCGATTTTACGCCCCAGGCTCTATTTTCGGTGTGCTTTTGGGAGGGGTGGAGAGGGAGGGGAGCCCGGTTACGCTAGGGGTGCCCGACTCCCTCGACATCTACTTCGAGAATAGCGCCGCCTTCAGCGTTTCGGCCCCGGCACGGGCCTTGGCGACGTATCCCGTGGCGCCCCTGCGATCGGGCTATGCCCGCTACCAGGAGCGGCTCGAGGGCAAGGCGGCCCTGGTAGAGGCACCGGTCGGCAGCGGACGGGTGATCCTGTTCGGGTTCCGGCCCCAGTTCCGGGGTCAGACCCACGGCACCTTCAAGCTGCTCTTCAACGCGGTCCTGTTGGCGGCTCCGTAGCGGAGCCGTGGGGAGGAGTCCCGATGAAGCGGCTGATTCTCCTGGTGGGATTCGTTTCCTTGGTAACGGTTCCCGCCGCAGCGCAGCGCGCGCAGAACATCGAGTTCGGCGGCTTCGGGTCGTGGTGGCGGTTCGACCGCTCGTTCCTCGTCAAGAATGGTTTTGGTGGTGGCGCGCGCATCGGCTACAACCTGAGTGACCGCGTCGGCCTCGAGGTGACGGGCGACTACGTTGCGACCACGAACCTGGCCGCGACGCAGGACATCACCGTCTCCACCGTCAGTGCCGGCCTCGTTCTGAACTTGCCGGTGGGCGACCAGTCGTCGATCCTAGCCTCGGGCGGCTACTCGCGCATGATCTTCGGCAAGGCAGCGCCGTACGATTTCACGCAGCACCTGGTCTATGGCGGCCTGGGCTTCCGCCTCTTCCTGTCACATCACGTGGCGCTCCGCGGCGACGTGCGCGCCCAATACCGGCCCGACAACCCGTTCTACAGTAACGCGTTCACCGGTGAAGTTCAGGGTTCCGCCGGCGTCTCCTACTTCTTCATTCCGCCGGCACCCTACGTCTACGACCCGATCGTCGGTGGCCATTGGCTCATCAAGTCGCGGCGGACAGCACTGTACGTGGCCTACGAGCAGGCGATTTTCCTCACCGCGGCGCAGACGGTGATCTTTGATCCCAACTCCACCAACTCTTCGGTGGGGCCCGATTTCCGCGACGTCACTTTCCACGATATGCGGCGCCTCATGTTCGGCGTCCTCGCGTTCCCGGCGCAGAAGGTCATCGAGCCGTTCGCCGGTGGTGGGTTCGCGCTGATGCAGGTTTTGAATCCGACCGTCGATTGCACCGGCTGCAACATGTCGCAAGCGGTGGAGGCGGACGACCGCGTACACACTGCGGCGAGCAAGGCGTTTTTCTGGGTCATGGGCGGTCTACAGATCAACTACTCGAGCAAGCTCAACGTCTTTGCGCACTATCTCTTGACATCGAGCGCGGCCAACTTCCTGCTCCAGAGCAACACGCACACGCTGCAAGGCGGGATCCGCTTAAGCCTCGGCACCTCCAAGGAAGGCATTACCGAGCAGCACTGACCCAGGGCGAATCCTTGATATAGAAGCGCAGCGGCCAGTCGGTCGCTTGGGAAATACCAATACGCGGACCGCTGACGATGGCGGTCCGCTTTGGCTTCGATCCTTCCACGATCCGGAGCGGACCATCCTGCAGCGAAGCGCCGTTCAGATCGCCCGTGATACCCAGCGCCTGACACAGTCGAGCGGGCCCGCCGCATAACGGTTCCGCGCCGCGCCGGCGGTGCATCGTCTCCAGGCCGACGATGGGTTCGAGCGCGCGGATCAAGACAGCTGCGGGGAAGTCTTGCGGCTCGGTGACGGCGTTCAGACACCAATGCATCCCGTAGGTGAAATAGATGTATGCCGTCCCCGGAGCGCCGTAGAGCGGTTCCGTGCGCGCCGTGCGCCGATGCCCGAAGGCGTGACACGCGGGATCGTGGGGACCGACGTAGGCTTCGACCTCGACGATGCGGCCCGCTGTCTGGCGTCCGCGCCCGCCGATATCGCTGACGAGGATGCGGCCTAATAGGCCACGCGCGACCTCTGCCGTGGGTCGCGCGTAGAACCTCGCCTGGGGGGGGGGGGGGGGGGGGGGGGGGCGGGCTCTGGAGGCGACGCCGACTCTACGGAAGACTGATTCGTGATGTCGGGTGTTTCCGATTCGTAGCGTCGCGGTCCACGGCCACGGCCGCCGCGACCACCGCGACGACCACGACCGCCGCGCTCGCCGTCTTCACCGCGGCCTCTGCCTCCGCGACCACGACCGCGCCCACCCCGCTCGCTCGGTTCGCCACCACTAACGACTGGCGGCTTCGACGGCGGCGTCTGCGCCGCCGGAGGAACTGGGGGGGCCGGGGGAACCATCATATCACCACGCGGCCGGAAATTTGGATCCACTTCGACGACGCCGATCTTGGGGATCTCGGGAATGCCTCCCCCGGCGCCGGGCCGATGGCCGCCGCCGCGTGAGCCGCGCCGGAAGCGGGGGCTGCGCATTGGGATACCTGGGGCAGAAGACGACGGCGTGCTGTACGGCGGCGGCGGCGCCGATGACGTCGGCATCGGAATGTCGTCTTCCTCTTCCTGCACTTCGCGCATCGGTGCCTCGAGGACCGGGCGCGGTGCTTCGTCGCCCCCGCCCGCAGGTGACGGTTGGTCCTCGTCCATGCCGATCCGGCCCACAGCCTGCTTCAACAAGCCGAACGCGTCGCCAAATGAGAAACCGGACTTCGCGGCAGGCGCTTCGGGTTGCTCCGAGGGAGCCGCTGCGGGCTCCGAGCTGGGCGCCGGCTGCTCCTCGCGATCTGCACCGCGGCCACGTCCTCCGCGACCGCGTCCACCACGGCGCGCGCTCCCACGGCCCCCCCCCTCACGCTCGGCGCGCGGGGCGCGATCGTTCGACTCGGCGAGCGTCGCGAGCGTCGGCTGCGCCGCGGCGCCTTCGACCTGCGGGCCGAGCGCGATTTCGTACTGCCCGTTGTCGAGCCGGGTCAGCGTGATGAGGCCCCGCCGCGCAGCCTCGATCACGAACTTGCTGAAGCGCGAGAAGCCGGCGTCCTTCTCATCGAAGTTCGGGTCGATCTCCTGCATGACCTGCTTCAGGCGGTCGGAGCGCATGACATCGTTGTGCGCCGTCATCTGCTTGACGGCCTCGACCACCAGCTCCCACGGGTCGCGCTTCACGTACTCGACGTCGCTCGTCTTCGTGAAGCCGGCCAGCTCGTTGTACGAGTAGTACTCATCGCAGTTCTGGATGAGCAGGTCGCTCGAGGATTCCCGGATCCCCACGCCGATCACGTACTTCCCGTATTCCTTGAGCTTGAGCACGAGTGAAGAGAAATCGGAGTCGCCCGAGAGCAGGATGAACGTGCCGATCTCAGGCCGCGTGAAGACGAG
>MNDR01000086.1 GCA_001915025.1 Gemmatimonadetes bacterium 13_2_20CM_2_65_7 | reverse complement strand
GATCACACCCGCCTCGCGCGCGATCAGCGACGCGCAGAGATCGTAGGGGTGGCAGCACAAGCCCGCCGAGTGCACGAGCGGCCGCAGATCGGCGATAAAGCGGTCGTGACCCGCCATCAACTCGTACAGCTCGCCACCGGTGCACGCATACTGGTCCTCGAAGCACGACGCGCGTTTGGGCGCGGGCTTCGCCAGCGTCTGAACGATTTCGTCGTCGATCGCCGCCAGGATCTCGCGCGCCCCTGGAAAGAAGCGCACGACAGTCGCAAAGCCGTGCGCAATAGTGCTCGAGGCCGAGCGTCGCAGCGTGAGCGATTCGCTCGCCCCCGACAAGCGGTTGCGGCGGCGGGCATTCATTCCTGCGCCGCGCAGCGCCCAGAGTTGATCCGAAAGATGCTGTTTGAGGAGTGGAATCTCGGTCTGCACGGCGAGCGCCACATCGGACAAGCGCGTCGCAACGCCGCGGTTCGGCGCGACGCCGGTGAGAATCCAGGCGCTGCGCTTCTGATACATCAGGCCGCGCGTGCCATCGAGCGGATCCATCAGGATTCGCCAGCGACAGTCCGCTTCGCGCACCCCGCGCGGGAAAAGCAGCGGCTCGGCCAGCCCCTCCGCGACGAGACACACCGGCTCGTCGTGCGGTAAGCCGCTGAGACCCCGTACGAGAGCCTCCTCACCCACGCGATCGATCGCGTAGATCGTGTCTCCTTCGCCGCCGTCGCTGGCTGTGGCCGCGAGCTGCTCGGGGGTTTGCCCGGCACACGCAGCCACCACTGCGTCGCGGATGGAATCGTGCAGCGCGAGCATCGGTTCGAGGAGCTGCTCGGCGCCGGTCATGTCATTTGCTTTGCGCGTAGTGGACACTCGGCACGGCTCGCAGCTCGGCGGCCTTCTCTTCGGGAGCCGTGTCATTCAGGAAATTGCCGCCACCGATCTCCGGTCCGGCGAGATACTTGAGGAGCCCGGGCTTGCGGAGCGGTGGGTGGATCTCGATGTGGAAATGAAAGCCTGGATTCGCGCGGTCGGTGGGCGCCTGGTGCAACACCATGACGTACGGAAACGACATCTGCCACAGGTTGTCGAGCCGGATCAGCGTCTCGCGTAACACGACCGCAACGTCGCCCAGCTCCGCGGGGGTGAGGTGCGCGAGACTCGCGCGAGTCTCTCGCGGCGCGACATACGTCTCGTAGGGGTAGCGCGCAAAGTAGGGGATGAACGATAGCGCCTGCTCGCGCCGCACCAGCAGCCGCCGTCCGTCCGCTTCTTCCGCGGCGAGAATGTCCTGAAACAACGGCCGATCGTGTGCAACGAGGTGCGCCGCCTGTGCCTCGGCTTCGAGCTCGATGGTCCTGAATACGAAGTTGGTCGCGTAGATCTGACAGTGCGGGTGCGGATTGCTCACACCGACGACTTCTCCCTTGTTCTCGAATACGAGCACGTGGCGTACCCCCTGCAGGGCGCCCAGCTCGCGGTACTGCGCCTGCAGCGCTTGCAGGAGGCTGAACACCTCAGACTCCGGCAGCTGGGCGAGCGTGAGATCGTGTCGCGGGCTGTAGCACACCACGCGGGCGCTGCCGGATGCGAGACTATTCCGGTAGAGTCCCGCAGGCGGTGGGGTCACCGGCGGCGCGCCTGGGCCGACACACGGATGGTCGTTGTCGAACACGTACACGCCGCTGTATTGGGCGTTGCGTTGTCCCGAGCTCCGCACGTTGCCCGGGCAGAGGTAGCAGTCCGGGACGTAGGCAGGCAGTGAGCGGTGGGGCCCGGATTCCGGAACGCGCTCACCCTGCCAAGGCCGCTCGTTACGGTGGGACGAGATGATGACCCATTCCCGTCGCAGCGGATGCCAACGCTGTTCCCAGACCATGCGTGTCTCCGTTTGACAACGCGTCAAAGCGAGCCGAGTATCGCCGGGATGATGCGAAGCGGCAAGGATGCGTATCAGCCCCGGCCCGAGCACCACTTCACCTTCGGGCTGTGGACTGTCGGCAATCCCGGACGCGACCCGTTCGGCGAGCCGGTGCGGCCGGCGCTCTCCCCTGTCGCGATCGTCCGCAAGCTCGCGGAGCTCGGCGCGTACGGCGTCAATCTGCACGACAACGATCTCGTGCCGGCAGGTTCGACCGCAGCCGAGCGCGACCGGATCGTGCGCGAGTTCACGCAGGTGCTCGCCGCTACAGAGATGAAGGTGCCGATGGCCACAACGAATCTCTTTTCGGATCCGGCCTTTCGGGACGGTGCGTTCACGAGCCGTGACGCACGCGTACGGGCGTATGCGCTGCAGAAAACGCTCGCGGCGATCGACCTCGGCGTGGAGCTCGGCGCCACCACATACGTCTGTTGGGGCGGGAGAGAAGGTGTCGAAACCAACGCCGCGAAGGACCCGCGCACAGCGCTCGGCTGGTATCGCGACGCGATCAATTACCTGTGCGAGTACGTGCGATCACAGCGTTACGATCTCCGGTTTGCGCTCGAGGCGAAGCCGAACGAGCCGCGCGGCGACATCTTCCTGCCGACTACCGGCCACATGCTCGCTTTCATCTATACACTCGATCACCCGGAGATGGTGGGCGTCAATCCCGAAGTCGCGCACGAACGGATGGCCGGCCTCGACTTCTCACATGCCGTGGCTCAGGCGCTCGAGGCGGGCAAACTGTTCCACATCGACTTGAACGGCCAGCAGATTGGCCGCTTCGACCAGGATCTGCGCTTTGGCAGCGACGACCCCAAAGGCGCGTTCTTCCTCGTCAAGCTGCTGGAAGACGTGAAGTGGCCGGGCATGCGTCATTTCGATAGCCATGCGTATCGGACCGAAGATGAAGCTGGCGTGTGGGACTTTGCCGCTGGCAGCATGCGAACGTATCTGATCCTCAAAGAGAAAGTCGAGCGCTTCAACGCCGATCCGGAGATTCGGCAGCTCCTGACCGAGGTCGATGGCGGAAAGAGCGCCCGGGTCTCGTTCAGCGAGCTGCGGAACATGAACTTCGACCTGGCGGCGCTCCGCAAGCGCGGCTACGCCTACGAGCGGCTCGATCAGCTCACCATGGAACTGCTGCTGGGAGTGCGGTAGCCCTGTTTCTCGGCCTCGACGTCGGTACGAGTGGCGTGAAGGCCATTCTCGTCGATGCGGAGGGCGAGATCGCAGCCGCCGCTACGACGCCGCTTTCGCTCGAAACGCCGGCGCCGGGATGGGCGGAGCAGGACCCGGAAGCCTGGTGGGCGGCGAGCTGCGCCGCAATCCGCGACGTGCTGGCGCGGCGGCCGTCGGCTCGCGTCGAAGCCATCGGGATCTCCGGGCAGATGCATTCGTCTGTCTTTCTCGATCAGCGCGGCGCCGTGATTCGGCCGGCGCTGCTCTGGTCGGACGGGAGAACCACCGCCGAGTGCCGGGAGATCGTGACGCGCGCGGGAGGCGAGGCGCAGCTGCGCGATTGGGTATGCAATCCAGCCCTGGAAGGCTTCACGCTCCCCAAGGTCCTGTGGCTGCGCAACCACGAGCCCCAGGGATTCGCGCGCCTGGCGAAAGTGCTGCTCGCCAAAGATTTCGTGCGGCTGCGGTTGACCGGCAGTATCGCCACCGAGCCCTCCGACGCATCCGGCACGCTCATGTTCGATCCGGCGAACCTGCGCTGGAGCCGAGAAATGCTGGATGCGGTCGGACTGCCGTTGTCGCTGATGCCGGACGTCGGCGGATCCGCAGAGGTACTGGGCCGTGTAACTCCGGGAGCCGGCAAGCTCGCGCGCCTCGAACCTGGCACGCCGGTCGTCGGTGGCGGAGCGGATAACGCGTGTGGCGCAGCGGGCGTTGGCGCCATCACGCCGGGTGAAGCAGTGTCGAGCTGGGGTACGTCGGGGACGGTCCTCGCGGCCACGGCGCAGCCGCGCGTCGATCCTGGGCTTCGCGCCCACACGTTCTGCCATGTTGCACCCGGCGTGTGGTACGTCATGGGAGTGGTGCTGTCGGCAGGCGGCGCGTTCGCGTGGTATCGCAATCAGTGCGCGCGCGAGCTGGCGGAGGAAGCGCGCGACGACATCCTGGTCGATGAAGCGGCGGCGATCCCGCCGGGCGCCGAGGGCGCGACCTTCCTGCCGTATCTCCAGGGAGAGCGCACCCCGCATCGCGATGCCGGGCTACGCGCGGCGTTCGTGGGACTCAGCCTCGCGCATTCACGTGCCCACATGACGCGGGCCGTTCTCGAAGGGGTGTGTTTCGCGCTGCGCGATTCGCTCGAGATTCTCAAAGCGCTCGGTCTCGCGCCCGCGCACCTGCTCCTGACCGGCGGCGGCGCGAAGAACGCCTTCATTCGACAGCTGCAGGCGGATGTGTTTGGCCTGCCGGTCACGACAGTGAATCGCGAAGAGGGCGGAGCATATGGTGTGGCTCTGCTCGCGGCGGTGGGGGCAGGAGCGTTTCCCGATCTCCAGACCGCGGTGCAGCGGACGCTCGCGCGCCGGCCGCCCACGCCACCGAACCTGGACATCCACAGAGCGTACGAGGAAGTCTATGACCGCTTCCGAAAACGGTTGGTGGCTGCGCGCACTTAGCCTGACGTGGGTTTCGCTCTTCGCCGCGCAGCTTTCCGCACAGACACCGGACTATCAGAATCCCGACCTGCCCTTCGAGCGCCGCGTGGCCGATCTCCTCTCGCGCATGACGCTCGAGGAAAAAGCCTCGCAGATGCAGGATGTCGCGCCTGCGATCCCGCGACTCGGGATTCCCGGGTACAACTGGTGGAATGAAGCCTTGCACGGCGTCGCGCGCTCGGGGCTCGCGACGTCGTTTCCGCAGGCGATCGGCCTCGCCGCCACGTGGGACGATTCCCTGATCTTCCGGATGGCGACGGTCATCTCGGACGAAGCGCGCGCCAAGCACCACGAGTATGTCCGCCAGGGCTCGCGCGAGCGCTATCAGGGGCTCACCTTCTGGTCGCCCAACATCAATCTCTTCCGCGACCCCCGCTGGGGCCGCGGCCAGGAGACGTACGGGGAGGATCCGTTTCTCACCGGGCGCCTCGCCGCCACTGGAAGATAGCTTTCCACGCGGCACGCCTCTCACGACCGTGGTCACCGCCTTGATCGGCTGATCCATCTCGGCCGTGACGTCACAGAACGTGGCGTCGCCGTCGCGGCGGAGCCGAACACTGACGCGTCCCGCTGCGCGCTCCTGTCCACCCGCCCAGAGGAGCTGCGTCGCGGTGAGGGAGAGCGCGTCAGCGGATCCTTCCGCGGTCATCGCACTCGCATCAAGCGCGTACGCGTTCTCGCGCGTGAACACCAGGAAGCCGAACCACAGCGCCGCGAATTCTACCGACGGTTCTGGAAAATCGAAGCTGAACTTCTGGAAGGCGCGGCCGCGCGGCGGGATGAACACCTCACTGGTCGAGGTGAGCGGCAGAATTGCCGTGCCCGGGTGGAGTATGGTGGCTCCGGGAAGCAACGCGCCCGCCCCAGCGGCACCCAACGTCTTGAGCCAGTCACGCCGTGAAATGGGGTCCATGATATGGCCTTTCTTGACACGGGGCCCGAGGCGTGTACTCTCGCCTCGCAATGGCCGGTCTCGATTGGGTCATCATCGGCGTGTATTTCGCCCTCTTGCTCGCCGTGGCCTGGTGGGTGGCGCGACGCAACAGGGACACGCCCGACGACTATTTCCTGGCCGGTCGCAATCTTGGCTGGTTTTTGGTCGGTGCCTCCGTTTTCGCATCAAATATTGGCTCGGAGCACGTCGTGGGGCTCGCGGGCGCCGGCGCGACGAGCGGCGTCGCTCTCGCCCATTACGAGCTCCACGCCTGGTGCCTGCTCGTGCTCGGCTGGGTCTTCGTCCCATTCTATTCCCGCGCCCTCGTGTACACCATGCCAGAGTTTTTGGGCCGGCGCTTTTCACCAACCGCGCGTTGGGTGCTGTCCGTCATCACGCTGGTCGCGCACGTATTTACGAAATTCGCGGTCTCGATCTTCGCTGGCGGTATCGTGTTCGCGACGCTGCTGCCGGAAGTCTCGCTGCCGGTAGGCGGCGCCACATTCAACAGCTTCTGGATCGGCTCGGTCGCCGTGGTGCTGCTCACCGGCCTCTATACTGTGCTGGGCGGAATGCGGGCGGTCGCGTACACGGACGCGGTGCAGACGTTCATCCTGGTTGCCGGATCGGGATTGCTCACCGTATTCGGGCTCGCCAAGCTTGGCGGCTGGCACGAGCTGCGCCGCGTGTTGGACCCCGATCTCTTCAATCTGTGGAAACCGCTGGTCCCCGCCGGAATGCAGGGCACGTGGGCGCCGGTGAAAGAGAGTGGCCGGATCGCCTGGTACTTCAACAGCAATTATCCTTGGCTCGGCATGCTCTTTTGCGCGCCGATCATCGGCCTGTGGTACTGGTGCACCGATCAGTACATCGTACAACGCGTGTTGGGAGCCAGAGACGAGCGCACGGCGCGGCGCGGTAGCATCTTCGCCGCGTACTTGAAACTGTCACCGGTCTTGCTCTTCATCATTCCAGGCCTGATCGCCCTCGCCCTCGCCAAGACCGGGCGCGCGCCAGGGCTCAGCGTCATGGTGGACGCTCAGGGGAACGCGATCCCCCAGGCGGCGCAGGCGGCCTTTCCGCTGATGGTGAAGGATCTTCTGCCGGCGGGGCTCCGGGGAATTGTCGTGGCGGGCCTGCTCGCCGCGCTGATGAGCTCGATGGCGGGGGCGTTCAACGCATCGTCGACGTTGTTCACGATGGACCTGTATCAGAAATTCAGGCCACAGGCATCGCAGCATCAGCTCGTGTGGGTCGGCAGAGCCGCGACGGCCGCCATGGTGGTGATCAGCCTGCTGTGGATCCCCGTGATCCAGGGCGCGCGCGGTCTCTACGACTATCTGCAGGGGGTTCAGGGGTATCTCGCCCCGCCGATTTTCACGGTGTTCGTGTTCGGCATCTTCAACAAGCGCCTGAACTCCAAGGGGTGCCTCGCCGCGTTGCTCGCTGGGTTTGTGCTGGGCGTGTTCCGGTTGGCCGTGGACACGCCCGTCAGCCTGCATCTGGCGGGATTCGCCAACGGCTACGCACCGAGCTCGTTCCTGTGGATCGTCAACAATCTCTATTTCCAGTACTACAGCCTTTTCATCTTCATCGTCTCGGTCGTGGTCATGGTCGTGGTGAGTTACGCGACGGCGCCGCCGGCGCCCGAACAGGTGGCGGGTTTGACGTACGGGACGGTCACGACAAAAGACCGTGCGCAGTCCCGCGCCAGTTGGAGCGGCCGCGAAGTGATCGCGTCCGCTGTGGTGCTGGTTTTGATTCTCGCGGCCTACCTCTATTTCCGGGGCTGAACCTGTGATCGCCCTCCTCTTCGTACTGCTGGTCCAACGTCAGAAGGTGAGCTTCGATCACGCATGGCGCTTTCATCTCGGGGATGTAGCTGGTGCACAAGAGCTGGCGTTCGCCGATTCCGGCTGGCGCACGCTCGATCTGCCGCACGACTGGAGCATCGAGGGAGAGTTCAGCGAACAGAATCTCGCCGGCGTGGGCGGCGGCGCACTGCCGGGCGGCGTTGGGTGGTATCGCAAGAGATTCGCCGTTCCCGCTGCCGATTCCGGCAAGCTGATCTTCGTCGAATTCGACGGCGTCTATCGCAACAGCGAGGTGTGGATCAACGGGCAGTACCTCGGGAAGCGACCCTACGGGTACAGCTCGTTCCGTTGCGACCTTACCCCACACCTCCACTATCGCGGTCGCAACGTCATTGCGGTGCGCGTGGACAATTCGCAACAGCCGAACTCGCGCTGGTACTCGGGGTCGGGGATCTATCGCCATGTCCGGCTCGTCACCACCGGTCCGGTGCACGTCGATCAGTGGGGCACGTACGTCACGACTCCAACGGCCAGCGCGGATTCTGCTCGAGTGACGATTCGGACGACCATCCGCAACGCGCGCCCGGCGGAGCAAGCCATCGCGTTGCGGACGGCCATGTACGACTCCGCGGGACAAGCAGTGGCAGTCGTATCCACGACGGGCCGAGTGCCGGGCGATTCGGTCACGGAAATCGCGCAGGACCTGACGATCGCACGCCCGGCCCTCTGGTCGCTCGAGCGGCCGTACTTGTATCGCGCGGTTGCCCGCGTCATGTGCGGGAACAGGGCGTGCGATGCATACACCACGCCGTTCGGGTTGCGATCGTTCGTCTTCAGGGCGGATTCAGGGTTCTTTCTGAACGGGCGGCGGGTGAAGATCCGGGGCGTCTGCCTGCACCACGATCTGGGAGCGCTCGGTGCGGCCGTGAACACGCGTGCCATCGAGCGCCAGCTCGAGATCATGCGCGCGATGGGTGTCAACGCGATCCGCACTTCGCACAACCCACCCGCGCCCGAGCTGCTCGAGCTGACTGACCGCATGGGCTTCATCGTCCTAGACGAGGCGTTCGATATGTGGAAGAAGGAAAAGACCAAACACGACTATCACCTCGATTGGGATGCTTGGCATGTGCGCGACCTGTCGGACATGGTGCGGCGTGACCGCAATCATCCGAGCGTCTTCATGTGGAGTATCGGGAACGAGGTCATGGAGCAGTGGACGAACGACGACAGCACCGCCGCTCCCATTGCCCGCGAGCTCGCCGGTATCGTGCGCGCGCTCGATTCCACCCGGCCGATCACCCAGGCAGCCAATAACGGCAGTCCTCAGAATCCCGTCTTTCACGCCGGCGCGCTCGACCTGCTGGGCCACAATTATCATCACGAGGTGTGGGCCGATTTTCCGGCGCAATACCCGGGCGCGAAATTCATCATCACGGAAGCAATGTCGGCGCTGAACAGCCGCGGCGTCTACGAGCAGCCGTCCGACAGCGTCGCCAGCTACGAAACGCCGTACGTCAAGAATCACGGGCCGCAGCCGAACAAAGACTATCGTCTCTCGTCGTACGACAACCGGAAGGCGTTTTGGGGCTCGCTACACGAAGAGTCCCTCCGGCTCTTCGAGCGCTATCCATTTCTCTCTGGCATGTTCATCTGGCAGGGCATCGATTATCTGGGTGAGCCGACGCCGTACGAGTGGCCGGCGCGCAGCTCCTACTTCGGCGTCGTCGACCTGGCAGGGTTTCCGAAGGATCCCTTCTACCTGTATCAGAGCGTCTGGACCGACGCTCCGATGCTGCACCTCTTCCCGCACTGGAATTGGAAGCCCGGCGATACGGTCGATGTGTGGGCGTATACCAACGCCGACGAGGTGGAGCTGTTTCTGAACGGCGCCTCGCTCGGCGTGAAGCGCAAGCCGGAACCCGTGAGCCACGTGATGTGGCGTGTAGCTTACGTGCCCGGGACTCTGCGGGCCATCGCGCGTAAGGCCGGGCGCGTCACCGTGACTGCCGAGGTGAAGACCGCCGGTACGCCTGCACGCATCGCGCTCGCTCCCGACCGTTCGCGGATCCGGGCGGACGGGGACGATCTGTCGTTCATCACGGTGACCGTGCAGGACAGCGCGGGTGTGCCGGTGCTGAACGCCGAGCCGTTGATTCGGCTTCGGATCCGAGGTGACGCGCGTATCGTGGGTGTTGACAACGGTGATCAGATTAGCCACACCTCGTTCCAGGCGAACGCAGTGCGGCTCTTCAACGGCAAGGCGCTCGTCATCGTCCGCGCGGGCACCCGCCCCGGGACGGCCACTCTGACGGCTGAAGCGGATGGCCTCCCACCCGCCACGGTAACGATTCGGCCAAACTCGCGGCCATGAGGCGCGAAGCTGTTGCCTCGTCAGCTCCCGAGGCAGGACTCGAACCTGCGACCCGCAAGCAACGTCGTCACTTAGCTCGCGGCTTCTGGGACGCGACAATCCCACAACCGAACGGTCGCAGAGCAGGCTCCAAACGCAATCCCTTCCGAGGTCGCGAGTTAGCCGACATGGCGGCCTGGTACGGTCCGTGCCTTGTCTCGAGCCCGTGGACATCCCGCGCGCACCAACCAAAAACCGCAAGCGGTACGTGCAGGGCGGAGTCGCCGCCGGTGGCCTCCTCCTCATCACGATCCTGCTCGCGAGTTTGAAGCCCGCCGCACCAAGTGTCGATCGCGAGATCGTGTCGCTCGACGGGGTGCGCCGCGGAACGATGGTGCGCGAGGTCCGAGGTCCGGGGACGCTCGTCCCCGAGCACATCCGCTGGATCTCGGCGCTCACCCCCGCGCGAGTCGAGCGCATCTTCGTCCAGCCCGGGACGCCGGTGCAGGCGAACACGATACTTCTCGAGCTCGCGAATCCGGACGTTCAGATCGAAGCGCTCGACGCCCAACGCCAGCTCACCGCCGCGGAGGGCGAGCTCGTCAACCTGCGAACCAGTCTGCAGGGCGGGCGGCTGACGCAGGCCGGCGTCGTCGCATCCACGCGTAGCGAGTATCTCTCGTCGAAACGCGCCGCCGCCGTCGCTGACTCACTCACGATAATCGGTGGGCTCTCGCGCAACGAGGTCACCCTTGCCCACGAAAAGGCGGACGAGCTCGAGGCACGCTACGACATCGAAAAGCAGCGCCTCGACCTCCTGACGTCCGCGGTGGACTCGCAGCTCACGGTGCAGCGGGAGCAGGTCGTGCGGCTGCGCGCGATCACCGCGTTTCGGCTGAGCCGGTTGAGCTCGCTGGAGGTGCGCCCCGGTGAGGACGGCGTCCTGTCGGAGCTCAACCTCCAGCCCGGTCAGTGGGTCGTGCCCGGGACGATTCTCGCGAAGGTCGTCCAGCCCGGAAAACTCAAAGCCGTGATCCGCATCCCCGAGACACAGGCGCCCGGCCTCGCGATCGGACAGATCGCATCGGTGGATACGCGCACCGGCATCGTCGCCGGACGCGTCATTCGCATCGATCCCTCCGCGCAAGAAGGAACGGTGACCGTGGACATCGCGCTGGACAGCACTCCCGCGTCGGCGCGGCCGGACATCAGCGTGGACGCGACGATCACGATCGAGCGATTAAGCGACGTGTTGTTCACGGGCCGTCCCGCGTATGGCCAGCCCAACAGCACCATCGGGATGTTCAAGCTTGTCGAAGGCGGGCGCTACGCCGTGCGCATTCCCGTAAAAGTGGGCCGGACCTCGGTCAACGCGATCGAAATCGTGCAGGGACTCGCGGCCGGCGATTCGGTGATTCTGTCGGATATGTCGCGGTATGACAATGTCGAGAAGGTGAGACTGAAATAGGGCCTGGGGCCCGGGGCCTGGGGCCCTCTCAAAGGGAGACCCGATGCCAGGCAATGGTGCGCCACTCATCCAGCTCAACGGAATTCGCAAGATCTTCTACACCGACGAGGTCGAGACGCATGCGCTCGCGGACGTGCACCTCGAGATCCGCGAGGGCGAGTACGTCGCGATCAACGGCCCGTCGGGATGCGGCAAGACCACACTGCTCTCTATCCTCGGCCTGCTCGATACGCCGAGCGACGGGAGCTACCTGCTCGAGGACAAACCGGTGGCGAACCTCTCGCCGGCCGACCGGGCCCGCATCCGCAATCGGCGGATCGGGTTCGTGTTCCAGGCGTTCAACCTGATCGGCGATCTCACCGTCGCCGAGAATGTCGAGCTGCCGCTCACCTACCGTGGCATGTCGGGGGCGGAGCGCACGAAGCGCGTGCAGCAGGCGCTCGAGAAGGTCGGCATGGTGCATCGCGCGAAGCACTACCCTGTGCAGCTCTCGGGAGGCCAGCAGCAGCGAGTCGCGGTCGCGCGCGCGGTGGTGGGCGATCCCGCGATCCTGCTCGCCGACGAGCCCACGGGAAACCTCGACTCGACTAACGGCGAGGCGGTGATGGAGCTGCTCCGGTCCCTGCACCGCGCCGGGGCGACGGTTTGCATGGTCACGCACGATCCGCGGTATGCGAAGCACGCGGACCGGTCGATCCACTTGTTTGATGGACGCGTCGTTGATGAACAGGGGGTTGGGGCCTTGGGCCTAGGGCCTGGGGAAGTCGGCAGTCCCGAGCCCCCAGGCCCCAGGCCCTAGGCCCATGTTGCAAGACCTCCGCTACGCGCTACGCACACTGGCTCGAAGCCCCGGGCTGTCGCTGGCCGCAGTGCTGACGCTGGGGCTCGGCAT
>MNDR01000016.1 GCA_001915025.1 Gemmatimonadetes bacterium 13_2_20CM_2_65_7 | reverse complement strand
GACCTTCTACAGGCCGGTCCCGATCATCGGAGCGTCCGCTGGGGCGCTCCTCGTCGGGGGCGTGCTGCTGCTCGTCGCGGCGGGGTGGCTGTGGAGGCGCGGCATTGAGCGACGCTGGTGGGGAATCGTCGTGGCAGTGCTGCTGATGGTCGCAGCGCCGTACGTTGTGCGCTACTTCGGTCGCGGCATCGCGCCGCCGGCGAGCGGGGTCAGCCTGGGGCTGTGGTTGTCATGGCAGGCCGCGCTCGCGGTGACGGCGATGGCGTTGATTCTGCTTGCCGCCGCGTTGGTCCGTGGTGCCGCGGAGCCACAGCGCGTGTCGTGGGTGATGCCGGCAGCGTGTGCCTGGGGTGCGTTGGCGGCGATCGGTGGCCTCCGGTTGTGGGACCCGCATGGGGCATGGCCGGAGTGGTACACGTTTTTGTGGCTGCCCGCGCTCATCGGTGTGATTCTGCCGGCCCCGCGGCGCTGGGCGCTCGCCGGCATGGCGATCGTCGCGGGCACGGCTGCCGCGCTGCTCGCGTGGGGTGCGGCGGTCGAAGGTCGGCTGTCCCTCGCGAGTCGCGACGCGTTGCGACTGGGACATGAGGGCGATGCCGTTGCAGTCGCGCTGCTCGAACGACTCGGCCAACAGGTCAACGCGCTTTCGAGCCGCCCACCGACCAGTGCGGGAGATCTGTACGCACTGTGGGTCTCGTCGCCACTCGTTGCCGAAGACTACCCGGCGATGCTGGAGCTGTGGGGAAGGGGCGGGTCCGAGGCCCGGCCGCTCGCGGAGTTGCGATTGGCGCAGCTGGACCTGCGACCGGCGTTGCTCGCGGCGCTGGCGCGGTCCGCGGCGGACGAACCGTGCATCGAACGGTTGGAGAAAATACCGGGCATTCATTACGTCCTCGTGGTGCCGCTGCGGAACGGCACGGTCCTCACAGTTGGCGTCGGTCCGAGGACCAGGCTGCTCCCTCCGGAGCGCGTCGCGCGATTCTTGCGCGGTGACGCGGAAGCATCGGCTCCGTACACGATTTCTCTGTCGCTGCCGGTCCAGACCACCGCAGCGAACGTCGGACATTCCGTGGAATGGCGCCGCGATCAATGGACAGCACGGGGAGAGCGATTGATCGATCTCCCGGACGGGATCCGCCACGTGCACACGCGGGTGGACCTGCGCGGGCCGTGGGCATTGCTGGTGCGCGGCGCACTCGTCGTCTTACTCGACGTCGCGCTGCTGGGCGGATTCTGGCTGTTCGGACTCGTCACCGCGGAGGGCTGGCGGCCGCGGATCCCTGTTTTTGTGGCGACGCTGCAAACTAGTTACCGCGCGCAGCTCATCACGGTACTCGCGGCATTCTTCGTCCTGCCGGTCGTCGTTTTCGCAGCATGGAGCTTCGCGCGACTCGCCGACGAGGTGCGCCGCTCCGGCGATTTGCTCATTCGACAGACCTTGCGTGACGCAGCGGCCGGCGCGGAAACTGTCGCCGAGGAACGACCCGACGCCATGGGTCAGTCGCTGGTGGAGTTGGGGCGCCGGCTCGACGCCGAGCTGTGGCTCTATCGCCGCGGTGAGCTCGTTGCCAGCAGCTCACCCGTTTTGGCGGAGCTGAGCCTGGTCGATCCGTTTCTGACCCCTCCGGCCTATCGCATGACGCTCGCGGACGAGCTTGAGCTGACGATGGACGCGCGCACGGCCGGCCGGCGGACGCGCGTCGGCTATCGCGTGGTCGGAACCGGTCCGCCGGGTGAGCAGGCCGTGCTCGCGGCACCGCAGCTCCTCGACGACGAGCGGGTGCGCGAACAGCAGGAGGATCTCGTGTTGGGGCTCGTGCTGGGCACGCTGATCGGCCTCGTCGCGGCGGTCTACCTCGCGGGCTTCGCGGCGCGGCGGCTTGCCGAGCCGGTCGCGGCGTTGCGGGCCGCGGCGCTCGCCGTCGGACGCGGCAGTGAGCCGCCGGCGTTCCCGCCGCGGACGCCGCGCGAATTCGAGCCGGTGCTCACCGCGTTCGACCGCATGGTCACCGACGTGCGACGCAGTCAGAGCGCGCTCGAGGAAGCGCGGCAGCGGAGCGCGCGCGTCCTCGCCAACGTGGCGACGGGGGTCATCGCGGTCGACGACGCGCTGCGCGTAACGATGGCGAACCCGCGGGCCTCGGAGCTGGTCCTGGGCGGTGACGAAACGTTGGCGCCCGGGCATGTGCTGCCGCAGGCAACGCCCGCGGCGTGGGCACCGGTGTGGCAGGCGGTCGCCGAGTTCATCGCCGCAAACCGCGACGTGATCGCCGAGCGTGAGTTCGACGTCGGCGGTCGCCAGATCCGGCTGCAGCTCGCACTGCTCGGCCCCGCGCCTGATGGCTGTGTCATCGCGCTCGACGACGCGACGGCGTTGACGCGGGCCGCGCGCGTGCTCGCCTGGGGAGAAATGGCGCGGCAGGTGGCGCACGAAATCAAGAATCCCCTGACGCCGATTCGCCTCGGCATTCAGCATCTGCAACGGGTGCGGGGGAAGGCGCAATCGACTGCTTTTGAAACGACGCTCAATGAAACGTCGGCGCGGATTTTGACCGAGATCGACCGGCTGGACGGGATCGCTCGCGCCTTCTCCCGGTTCGGCGCGCCGCTGCCCGACGCCGAGCAACTGCCGCTCGAGGCCGTTGATCTCGCGGCGACCGCCCGAGAGGTGGTGCAACTCTACGATCTCGGCTCGGGGACCCGGTTTGAGGTTCGTGCAACGAACGGCACGCCCGCACTGGCGCTGGCGCGTAAGGATGAAGTGAAGGAAGTGCTCGTGAATCTGCTCGAGAATGCCCGGAACGCGGACGCAAAGCGCGTGACCGTGCAGGTGGCCGCGAGCGGCCGTCAGCTCACCGTGACGGACGACGGCCGCGGCATCCCGGCGGAAGCGCTGCCCCGCGTCTTCGAGCCCACGTTCTCGACGACGTCGAGCGGCGCCGGGTTAGGATTGGCGATTTCGCGTCGCCTGGTCGAGAGCTGGGGCGGCGTCATCACGCTCGAAAGCGACCCCGGCAAAGGGACACGGGTCACTCTGACGCTGCAAACGGCCGCCCGCGACGCCGCCGGGTGACCTTCCTCACACCTCACGATGGAAAAAACGGACACAATGTGCAAAGTTGTGGCGGCCTTTCCCCCGTGCGAGGTGCCCTGTGCGAACCGGAGTCGTCGCTCTTACACTCGTCGTGCTCCTGCTCGCTCCCGTCCGAGCGGCGCACGCGCAATTCTCATTCGACGCGCGGCGCATCGGCATGGGAGGCGTCTCGCTGAGCCGAGACGGCAATGTGCGTCGCTACAACCCCGCGTATCGGGCCGTCAAGAACCGTAGCAACATCACGGGCGCCCCCAAGTTCTCGATCCCGGTGCCGCTTGGCTTGATTAAGTTCCTCAAGGACCACCCGCTCAACCAGCTCAGTCACGATCCGACTTTCAATCCCGACTCGGCGGCCTTCAATCCCGTCGAGCTCATGAACCTGATCTTCAATCCGCCGATTTTCTATGAAGTGAAGGAAGCGCCCACGCCTACTAACAACGTCGAGTTCACGATCGGCAAGAATCAGCTCATCATGAATCTCGGCGCTACGCGGGTGTTGATTCCCGAAGACAAGTTCGGACTCGGAACGACAAGCCGGCTGCTCGACGTGGGCGTCGGTTTTGCCGGCTTTCACGTGGGTGTGATGGGGTTCCTGCAGTACGACGTCGGCTTCACGCTCGACAGTATGTTGCGGCGGGCGCTCACGGACACGGTGGTCGGGTTCCAGCCATCTACGAATTACAGCATCCTCGGCGACGGCGTGGCGCAGGCGGGCTTTGCGCCGACGGTCAGCTTCGCAACGCGGGTGATGCGCGGCACCGGCGGGGGGACCGACAATGCCGACGACGGCGTCTACGTAGGCGTCGCGGGCCACTACTACATGGGTGGCACCTACGCGCGCGGTAGGGGCCCGGCCGGATTCACAACGGGCAACCCAATCTTCGGAAGCACACCGCTCGGGATTCTGGACGACACGGTGTACACATCCAACAAGCCATTTGGCCACGGTGTCGGAGGCGATGCCGGCATCGCGTGGATCACGGGCCCGTTCGAGGTGGGAGTTGGCGCGAACGACATCGGCGCCGAGCTCACCTGGTCCGACACCAAGGTTCAGCGCATCCGCTACAATCCGGCAACGGACTCGATCACCACGACCCTGCTGAACGATCACGTTCAGACCAAGACGAAGTTGCCGATTACCTACATCGCCAACGCGGCGATGCGCATGGGAACCGGAACGACGGTAGGTGGGGATGTCGTGAATGCGGGGCGCGGGACGGCGATTCACGTCGGCGTCGAGCAATGGACGGGGCCCTTCGCCCTGCGCGGGGGCATCGGGCGCGATCAGCGCAAACGCGTGCAATTCGGCTGGGGTGGCGGTTTGCGGCTGGGACCGTTCGGACTCGACGTCGGGTTCTGGACGCACAGCAATTCGCTGTCACCGCAGCGCGCCATCACGATGGCGACGTCGATTTCGGTCTACTAGGAGCGATACCATGAAGCGTCTTCTGGTCGGGACACTGTTTGCCGCCGCGTTGACGGCCTGCGGTCAGGGGCGCGCGATTTTCAACGTGGATGCGTATAGCTTCATGTCCGGCGCGGGGAGGGACACCATTCACTACACCATCCCGCCGGGCGGCGGAACCGCTTCCACGGTCCAACAAATCAACCTGCCTCCCGGGTTCGGAAAATCGATCGTGGACTCGGTGCGGATCACTAAGGGCTATGCGTATTTGTTCAATACGGGCGGGACGGGGTCGATCGGGTTTGCGCTTTTCTTCGCCGCTGATTCGGCCTCTACATACACCACGCCGGCCGCGCTCAACATCGCGGCCACCGCCGTCAACGGCGTCCAGGGACCCGATTCGGTCGCCATTACGGGGGACCTTTCCAGCACCGTGAATAGCCTCTTCACACAGCAGACGCTGTGGATCCGCATCGCCGCCACGGGAACGAACGGTGGGGTCACGCCCGTGACTGGCAAAGGCGTGCTCAAGGCGTTGGTGATTCGCGTGGTCGTCGAGGACCGAATCTTCTAACGAGAGCAGTACCTTCCACGGGCACTATATTTCTGCCCGTGACCACGCGACGTCCTACCGTCACGGTCAGTATGGGCGGCGTCTTGGTTGGCAGTGCGCAGCCAATCGTCGTCCAATCCATGACCAACACCGACACCGCCGACGTGGCCGCCACTGCCGCGCAGGTGCGCGCGTTGCACGGCGCCGGCAGCGAGCTCGTGCGCGTGACGGTCAATACCGACGAGGCCGCGCGCGCCGTGCCCGCCATCGTCGCCGAGGTCGACGTCCCGGTGATCGGCGACTTCCACTACAACGGCCATCTGCTGCTCACAAAGTATCCGGCGTGCGCGCGTGCACTGGCCAAGTACCGCATCAATCCCGGCAATGTCGGCACCAAACGCCGCGACGACAACTTTCGCACGATCGTGCAGGTCGCCATCGCACAGGGAAAACCCGTTCGCATCGGCGTGAACTGGGGCAGTCTCGATCAACAACTGCTCACCGAGATGATGGACGCAAACGCCGCGCTGCCGGAGCCGCGCGATGCGCGCGACGTCACCATGGACGCCATGGTGGAAAGCGCGATGCGCTCGGCCGAGCTGGCTGAGGAATGCGGGTTGCCGCACGATCGCATCATTCTGTCCGCAAAAGTCTCGGGTGTGCAGGATCTGGTTGCGGTGTACAGAATTCTCGCCACGCGCTCCGATTATCCACTCCACCTCGGCCTCACCGAGGCGGGAATGGGCACGAAGGGCGTCATCGCCAGCACGGCGGGGCTGTCGATTCTACTTCAGGAGGGGATCGGCGACACCATTCGCGTGTCGTTGACGCCGCGTCCGGGTGGGGATCGCACCGAGGAAGTCCAGGTCGCGCAGCAGGTTCTCCAATCACTCGGTTTGCGGAGCTTCACGCCGCAGGTTACGGCGTGCCCGGGCTGCGGGCGCACGACCTCCACGTTCTTTTAGGAGATGGCGGAGGAGATTTAGACCTATCTGCGCGACCGCCGATCGGTGTGGCAGGCGCGCTATCCCGGTTCGGCGGAGCTTCGGGTGGCGGTGATGGGCTGCGTCGTGAACGGACCGGGCGAATCGAAGCACGCCGACATCGGCATCTCATTGCCGGGCACGGCAGAGGAGCCGAAGGCACCCGTATATGTCGACGGTGTACTCAAAATCACCCTCAAGGGCGACGCGATCGTCGCCGACTTCTTGAAAATTCTGGACGACTATGTGGAGTCCCGTTATGGATTGCGCACCCACGCAGCGGCCGGTCGCTAAGCTTTCTTTCCTTCTTATCAATGTTTTTCTGCTGCTCGCGCCGCGAACGGCGAGCACACAACAACTCAGCGGCACATTCCCGGTCGAAGAACGGCAGACCGCCGTCGTGCGGGTGGTTCCCGGAGAGTTCGTCCGGGCTCGTCTGGCCGACGGCAGCCGCGCCGGTGGACCACTTGTGGGCGCCACGCCGGTCGCGTTCACGTTGGGCCCTTCGGTCGCCTACAGCGACAATCCGTCCGTCGTCAGGCTCGTCACCGTCGACAGCCTCTGGGTCCGCGCCTACAGCTCGCGCCGTGGCGCCGTGATCGGTGGAGGCCTCGGCGGTCTTCTCGGTTTGGGGTTGGGAATGGGTGTCGACGCCGGATCGATGTGTCCCACGACGAGCGGGACCAGAGCATGCGCCCAGAGTGCCGTCACTTCCGCGGCGGTCGGAGTACTCATCGGAAGCGTGACGGGCTCTATCATCGGATCGGGCATCGGGCACTGGCGGCGGCTGCTGCCGCGTGGTGGTTGGAGCGCCGAGCCCAGCGGTTCGCGCACTGCTCGGCTCGTCGTTCCGGACGATTCTGCCGCGTTCGACAAGCGAGCCGTGACGCTGATGCGGATCCGACCGGATGCCCTCGTGCGGTTGACATTCGCGGATCGGGGAGATCTGTCGGGGTACGTCGTTCGCGCGGGCGCGCGCGGCGCATCGATGGGCGTGATCGCGGGCAACGCGCCAGAGGAGCCGATAGCGATCACATCGCTCGAGGGGATCTGGGAACGGGGTCACGCCGGCAGGACCGGCGCCGCCGTCGGCATGCTGCTCGGAACACTCGGTGGCGTCGTGTACGCGACGCAGTCAGCTGCCTGCGATCCCCACCGCAGTTGCAGAATGGCGATCATTGGCGATGGCGTTGGCGGGAGTCTGCTGGGACTGTTGGCCGGCGATCGCGTCGGCCGATTCTTCCCGCAGTGGCAGCGCCGCTTCTAGCGCGGATTATCGAAGCGGAGTACCCAGCGGAACATCCCGGTCAGGGTGGACGAGACAGATGTCCCCTTCGCCGAGGATGACCCCAAGAGTCAGGACCTCGGAAAAGAACGTCGCAATCTGACGCGGCGGAAAATTCACGACGCCGAGTACGAGCTTTCCGACCAGGTCCTTGGGATCGTAGTACTTCGTGATTTGCGCGCTCGAGTTCTTGACGCCGATCACCGGGCCGAAATCG
Organism: Gemmatimonadetes bacterium 13_2_20CM_2_65_7; assembly: GCA_001915025.1. Classification (GTDB taxonomy): domain Bacteria; phylum Gemmatimonadota; class Gemmatimonadetes; order Gemmatimonadales; family GWC2-71-9; genus 20CM-2-65-7. The sequence goes on along the minus strand of MNDR01000016.1, from coordinate 19,940 downwards.
ATGCGCAGCTTGTAGGCCGCTTTCCGTGCCTGCGGGAACTCATCTACTGCCACGATGCGGCCGACTCGGATGTCGATCTTCGCGAAATCGTCGTAGCTGATCTGGTCCATCATCGCCCTCGAATGTCCTGTTTAGGGGTCAGGCCACTCCGCCGCCACAGGCGAAAAAGGTTGGCATATGCATTGCCTGTCCGCCACGGCGCAGGGGAGGCCATTTCCCACTTTCACAGGATGGCGATTATGCGGCGGATCAGCATGGCGGTGCTGGGCCTCGGGGCCCTCGCGACTGTTGTTTCTACTCTTTCCGCACAGCGGTCCGCCCTCCGCGAGGTGGGTAACCGTGGAAGCCTCGGCGCCAACGTGGTCTTCGCACAGCCGCTCGGCACGTTCCGGAACACCGGCAATGTGGCGGCGGGCATCTCGCTGTGGGGCGTTACCAGCGGCGGCACGCTGGCGCTGCGCATCGACGGCGGCTGGATGCTGTACGATTCGCAAAATCAGGGGTATGGCATCTCGACGGTCTCCCAGATCGGGACGCTCGGCGCGGGTCCGCAGCTGACGCTGGGACAGGGAGCGCTCCGCTTTTATGGCTTTGCGACGATCGGCGGATCGTTGTTCTGGAGCTCGGTGAACAGCAGCTGCGGCTGTAATTCCAATTACTTCCTCGATGGCCATTTCACCACCACGACCTCCGCCGGCGGTGGCGTGCTGCTCGGCATCTCCAGCGGCCGGACACCGATCGCGATCGATCTCGGCATTCGCGGTGTGCGCCACGACCGCGTGAAATACGTTCCCGCCGGCGGCTTCACGCAGAATCCGGACGGCTCATTCTCCGCGCGTCAGGTGGAAACGCCGGTCGAGCAGCGGGTCGTTCAGGTGGGGATTTCCATCGGCCTGCGGTAAGACCTCATCCCTCGTCCCCCTCTCCACTCTTTCGAGAGGGGGAATGTTTTTCTAAAATCCGCTCCAAATAGTACGCCGGCGCGTTCAGAAAATCTCTCCTGATGCGCACGCGACGTATGGATTCCGGATAGATCGCGGAGGTCAAAGATTGTTTCACCTCGCTTACAGGTTTGCAGTGACACGCCCGCTGAACTTGCTGGAGATGCGGTGTTTACGTGCGCCAGTGGCGGGTACGAGACTTGCTCCCCGGAGCACGTCGTAAGGGGGGACACCCGTGGCAGAATCGAGTCCCACGACTGGCGCACGGCCGGTCAGCGCGCCCGCGTACGAGCCGTTCGTACGGCTCAACTCACCGATGCCCGCCGGCGGAACAGCGCCGGCCCGCGCGAATCATCCTGTATTGCTTCCGGAAGCGGATCTGGACGATGAGCTGCCGCGTCCCACGAGACGGCCTCGTTGGTATGAGCCACTCGCGAAACCGGCCGCTTACATCGCTGCCGGACTCGCTGGTGCCCTGCTCGTGACCGCCTTGTCTGTCGTCATGGGAGCGCGGTTTGGCTCGCCGCGCGCCAATCGGGTCGTCGTCGACTCCGCGCCCGATCCCCAGCTGCAGCTGATGAGTGCAGCGACGCTGGATCGGCGGGCGGATTCTCTGGCACTGGCCCTGGCGGCATTCTCATTGCGCGTGAGCATGTACGACACGCGACGGATGGGCTGCGCGGGTCTGGCGCGAGGTCTCCAGCAAGTCGAAGACGGCTGGCTGGCGTACAATGTTGCGCGCAAGGCAACGCTCGCCTTGAACGACTCCGGGCGCGAGGCGCGTGATCAATCGCTCTACGCCGACGTGCGCGCGGTCGAGTTGCGATTCGAGCGCTCGCCCTGCACCCGGCCGTAGCATGCGCGTCCCTCTAGCCGCGTTCGCGTTCGCGGCGCTCGCCACTCCTGCCATTGGTCAAACACCTCCACCGCTCGACAAAACCGAACTCATCCGGCTGCTGACGAATCCGCTCTTCGCGCAGACCGAAGTCGCGGATGTCGTGCGGCGCAGTTGCCTGACTTTCCATCCAACGGAGCGCGACTGGGCCGATTTGCGCAGCGTGGGCGCTGGTGGCGAGGTCATCGCGACTGCTGCGGCCTGCGAGAGCCGGCGCGCGCCGCCGCCGCTCGCGCCCGCACCATTGCCGCCGGTGACCGCCGTTCCCGTCGCTACGGAAATCACGACCAGCGCGGGCGTCGCGTCGGTCGTGCGCGTTCGCGTGACGCGGGGGCGCGCGCCGCAGCGGCAGGTGGCGCTCGCGCTGAGTGGCTCGATGGCTCTGGGCTTGCCGCGCGATGCCATGGCGGTAACGGACGACAGCGGATTCGCCGTATTTCGGCTTCCGGCGGTAGCACGGATGGGTAAGCATCAGCTCGAGATCCGGACCGGCGTCGGCGGCATATTTCCAGGTCGGCCCACGGTGACCATCTCGGTGCGATCCGCCGGGGCGCAACGGCTGCATGTAACGCCTGACTACGTGGCGTTTGGCCGGCTGGGCGATTCGGCTGCCACACTGGTTGCTGCGGTGACCGACACGATCGGCAATCCGGTGGCGGCCGAGCCGGTCCAGTTGAACGCCGGAACGGGGCCGCCACAGTCGTTGCTCACTGACTCGCTGGGGCACGCGACCTTCGTCATCCAGCCCGGTGCAGTTCCGCGAGGCGGTGGCGTCCAGATGCGCATCCGCGGTGTGCCGCCCGTCGACCTCGAGGTGGCAGGACCCGCCGGATTGTCGGGCCTTAATACCGGCTTTGTGCAACCTACGGCGCAACGCGGTATCGTTGCGAGCTCGCTCTCGCTCGCCTTCAAGGCCCGCACGCTCCAGGGTGCTCCCGCGAACGGCCGCGTGGTGCATTTCCGCGCCGTGAACGCCCGTGTCGTTCCCGAATCGGCGATCCTCGACACTGCCGGACAAGCGCGCGTCAACGTCGTGCTCGGGACGCGAGCGGGCGACGCAGCCATCTTCGGCAACATCGATTCGCTCGAGAAGGTGCTCACGCTGCGCGTCGACCCGGGTCCCATCGATAGCCTGATCCTGGAGCGCAATGGCGCCACGGTGAACGGCTCAACGATTCTGGTGCCTGTCGCGGCGCCGTTCGTGTTGCGTCTGCGAGCCCGCGATTTTTATGGCAACGAAACGTCGATTGATCCGCTCGGCCAGATGCTGCGCGCCGGGCGTACGCGTTACGCCGCCCGCCCCCAGGATCTGCAGATCGTGAACCTGGAATCGGCGGACTCAGTAGTGGTCGTGACGCTGAAGGCACAGCATGTGGGGACGTACAATTTCACGATCGGCAGTGGAATCAGGGCATTCGTCCGCGTGGAGGCGGTACCTCAGCGCAACTAGCGCGCCGAGCTAGTCGGCTGCCGCAGGTTCGGTGACAGAGCGTGGTGCGCGCCGTCCAAAGCGCTGCTGCAGCGCATCGAGATACGTGTAGACGACCGGCGTCACGTACAGCGTGATGATCTGAGAGAAGGCCAATCCGCCGACCACGGCAAGACCGAGCGGCCGTCGCGACTCAGCGCCGGCGCCCCAGCCGATCGCGATGGGGAGCGTGCCCATCAAAGCGGCCATCGTGGTCATCATGATCGGCCGGAAGCGCACGCTGGCCGCCTGGAGGATCGCGTCGCGGGGCGTCTTGCGCTCATTGCGCTCGGCATCGAGCGCGAAGTCGATCATCATGATCGCGTTCTTCTTCACGAGACCGACGAGCATGATCACGCCGACGAAGGCGTACACGCTGAGCTCCGTCCGAAATACCACGAGCGTCAGCAAGGCGCCGAAGCCCGCGAACGGAAGACCTGACAGGATCGTCAGCGGGTGCACGAAGCTCTCGTACAGAATGCCCAGTACGATGTAGATGACGACGACCGCAAGCAGGAGCAGCAGCGCGAGACCCTGCTGGCTCGCCTGAAACGCCTGCGCCGTTCCTGAGAATCCCGTGCTGATGGTCGAGGGCAGCGTTTGCCGGGCCGCGTTCTGAACGTCGTTCACCGCCGCGCCCAGCGAGACGCCGGGCGGCAGATTGAACGACAAGGTGACCGAGGGCAGCTGGCCGCTGTGGTTCACGCTCAAGGGGCCGACATCCGGTGATGCGGAAGCGACGGACGTCAGCGGCACGAGATTGCCGCGCTGCGAGCGCAGATGCAGCAGTTGCAGGGCGGCGGGGTCGCGCTGGTATTCGGGCAGCAGCTCGATGATCACCCAATACTGATTGTTCGGCGTGTAGATCGTCGAGACCTGGCGCGAGCCATAGGCGTCATAGAGCGCCTGCTCGATCTGCTGAACCGAGACGCCCAGGCTCGTCGCCCGATCCCGATCGATGCGCACGCTCACTTGCGGATTCTTGATCTGCAGATCGGTGGTGACGTCCTGCAGAGTGGGCAGCCGCCGCAGTGCCGCCTCGAGCTTCGCGGCGTTGTCGTAGAGCGCTTGGATGTCGGCGCTCTGCAGCGTGAATTGGTATTGCGTCTTGGTCGTCCGGCCGCCGATACGAATCACCGGTGGAACCTGCAGGTAGGTCCGGATTCCCGGGATGTTGTTGAGCTTCGGCATCAGCTCGCGGATGACGGCATCAGCAGCAGGGCGACTGCCGCGCGGCTTCAACCGGAGGCTGACGCGTCCCTGGTTCATCGTGCCACCGCCCACCGTCGACATGAAGTGGTCGACGTACGGGTCGCGTCGCAGAATATCCGCGACCGCGAGCTGGTGATCGCGCATGGCTTCGTACGAGCTGCCCTCGAGCGTTTCGGTCGTTCCCTGGATCTGGCCCGTATCCTCGGTCGGGATGAAGCCTTTGGGGACGATCACGAACAACAGGGCCATCGCGACGAGAATGCCCGCTGAAAAGATCATCGTGGCCGGGCGATGATCCATCACCCAGTTCAGCGAGCGCGCGTACCATGCCAAGCTGCGCTGGTAGATCCGTTCCGTTGCCTCGTACCAACGCCCGTGCCGCTCTCCTTTCGGCGGACGGAGGAAGCGGCTGCACAGCATCGGCGTGAGCGTCAGCGAGACGAATCCCGAGACGAGGATCGCGACGCCGATCGTGACGGCAAACTCGTGGAACAACCTGCCCATGATCCCGCCCATGAGCAGGATCGGAATGAACACGGCCGTCAGCGACAACGTCATCGACACGATGGTGAAGCCGATCTCGCGCGCGCCGTCGAGCGCGGCCTCCATGGTCCGTTTTCCCATCTCGAGATGGCGGACGATGTTCTCGAGCATGACGATCGCGTCGTCCACGACGAATCCGACCGACAGCGTGAGCGCCATCAGGGACAGGTTGTCGAGGCTGTAACCCATCAGGTACATCACCGAAAACGTGCCGATGATGGAGAACGGCAACGCGAGGCTCGGGATCACGGTCGCCGACAGATTCCGCAGGAACAGGAAGATCACGAGGACGACCAAGCACAGCGTGATGAACAGCGTCAGCTGGACGTCGTTCACCGACTGCCGGATCGACGTCGAGCGGTCGTAGAGGGTACTGACTTCAACCGAAGCGGGCAGCTGCGACGTGAGCCCCGCAACCGTCGCCTTCACCGCGTCCGCCACTTGCACGGTGTTTGTCCCCGGCTGGCGCTGGATCGCCAGGACGATCGCGCGCCGGCCGTCGAACCAGCTGGCCGTGCGGTTGTCCTGCACGTCGTCCAGCACGCGCGCCACGTCCTCGAGGCGCACGGGCGTGCCGTTCTGATAGGTCACCGCGAGCTTGCGAAATTCGGGCGCGCTCGAGATCGAGCCGTCGGCCAGCACCGTGTACGCGCGCTGCGGTCCCCACAACGTTCCCGTGGGAAGATTGGGATTGCCGGCCGATACGGCGCTCGTGACCTCGTCCAATCCAATCCCGCGTGTCGCCAGCGCCTTCGGATCCACCTGAATGCGCACGGCGTACTTCTGGGAACCATAGACCTGCACCTGTGCCACGCCACTCACGGTAGAGAGGCGCTGGGCGAGGAATGTTTCGGCGTACTCGTCGAGCGTCGGCAGCGGCATCGTCGTCGACGTCAACGCGAGATAGAGGATCGGCGAATCGGCGGGGTTCACCTTCTGGTAGGAAGGCGGCTGAATGCCCGGCGGCAGCTGGCGCAATGTCTTGGAAATCGCGGACTGCACGTCCTGCGCGGCCGCATCGATGTTGCGCGACAGCGTGAACTGCAGCGTGATGTTGGTACTGCCGAGCGTGCTCGATGACGTCATGGCATCGAGCCCCGCGATCGTCGAGAACTGCTTTTCGAGAGGGGTTGCGACGGCGGCCGCCATCGTCTGCGGGCTCGCGCCCGGAAGGCCGGCCGAGACGGTGATCGTCGGGAAATCGACGTTCGGGAGATCACTCACGGGCAGCAGCCGATACGCCATCATCCCGAACATGAGAATGCCGAGCATCACCAGTGTCGTCGCGACCGGCCTGCGAATAAACAGTCCGGAGATGCTCACTTCACGTCAGCTCCACCCCCGCCGGCCGTTTCGGTCGTCGGTCCACCGCGGATATCGACCTTTGCGTTGGGCGTCAAGCGCAGCTGACCGTCCGTCACGACCAGCGCACCCGTGGGAAGTCCGGCGACGATCGTCAGGCTGTCGAGTGTGCGCTCGACCGTCACCGGCTGCGTCGACGCGGTGCCGTCGTTATTGACGACGAAAACGTACGTGCCTTGCTGGCCTTGCAGGACGGCTTGGCTGGGAATGACAATCGCGTCGGGCTGCATGCCCAGGACGAGCGTCACGCTGACAAACTCGCCAGGCCAGAGCGTGCCGTCGCGGTTCGTAAAGCGACCCTTGAGCAGGACGCTCCCCGTCGCCGTGTCCACCTGATTGTCGACAAAGGACAACACGCCCTGCACGGCAGTGGCGGAGTCGCGCGCCGGCAATGCGAGCACCGTCAGCGCCTGCCCAGCCCGCTGGCGCAGGCCCGGCAGATTGACGGCAGGGACGGAGAAGCGGACCAGAATGGGTCGCAGCTGGATGATGGACACGAGGGCATCCGTGCTGGCACGCACGAGGTTGCCTTCGTGGAGGAGGATGCGTCCCGTGCGGCCGCCGATGGGCGCGCGGACGGTCGCATACTCGAGGTTGAGACGAGCGAGCGTCGCGGTGGCGGAATCGGAGCGTACCATGCCGGCAGCAGCGTCGGCCGCCGCCTGTTTCTGCTCGTAGTCCTCTTGCGTGACGGTGTTGGTCGCCGCCAGCTGGCGATAGCGCGCGGCTTCGCGTGCCGCGCTCGCCGCCTGCGTCAGATCACCGAGCAACTTTCCTTCGGCTTGCTGCAGCGCGGCGCTGTAGGGACGGGGATCGATCTCGAACAGGACCTGTCCCGCGCTTACCTCATCACCTTCGGTGAAATGAACATGCAGGATGGTGCCGTTGACCTGAGGCCGCACATCTACCGAACGAAGTGGCTCGACCGTCCCATTCGCGCCCAGCTCGTACGGGACGGACCGGCGCTCTACGCGCGCGACGCTGACGGGGACCTTGGGAGCCGCCCCGCCGCGTTGTGAGCCGCAGGCGGCTAGGCCCGCGAGGAGGACGATCGCGGCAGACGGCAAACCGAGTCGAAAACGCACGATCTCTATACGCATAGCGTACCCATGGCGTCATTTAGACCCCGGGGGCGGATTTTTGGCTACCCCGCGGGATCATCAAGAATGTAGCCTCGGCCATGCTCGCCCGCGTCCGCTCCGCCGCCGTCCTCGGGATCGATGCGTATCTGGTAGACGTCGAGACGGACATCGCCAGCGGGTTGCCGACGTTCGTGACGGTCGGCTTGCCGCAGGGAGCGGTCAAGGAGGGACGGGACCGGGTTTATTCCGCCTTGGCCAATACCGGCTTCACCTTCCCCCTCAAGCGCATCACCGTCAATCTCGCGCCCGCGGACATACGAAAAGAAGGGTCGGCGTTCGATCTGCCTATCGCGCTGGGGATTCTCGCGGCGACAGAGCAGGTCGCGGCGACTCGCCTCGGCAAGATCGCGGTGCTGGGGGAACTCGGTCTCGAGGGCGCGATTCGGCCGGTTCGTGGTGCGCTGCCCGTCGCACTCGCGGTCCGAATGGCGGGCGTCGAAGCCCTCATCCTTCCCAAGGAAAACCTTCCGGAAGCCGGCGTCGTGGAGGGTCTGAGAGTCCTGGGTGCCGCCTGTCTCGCGGAAATCGCCGACTTTCTGGATGGGAAGGCCGAGCTGCCCGGCGCGGCCGTGGATGTGACGCGGCTGTTCGCAGAGCGCGCGAGGGACGATGTCGACTTCGCGGAAGTAAAGGGCCAGGCGCATGCGAAACGCGCGCTCGAGGTCGCCGCCGCCGGCGGTCACAACATCCTCATGGTCGGCCCGCCCGGATCCGGAAAAACGATGCTCGCGCGCCGGCTCCCCACGGTCCTTCCCAGGATGAGCCTCGACGAAGCGCTGGAGACGACCAAGATCCATTCCGTCGCGGGCACGCTCCCCCTGGGTGAGTCGCTCGTCGCCAGGCGGCCGTTTCGGGCGCCGCATCACACGATTTCCGACGCCGGATTGATCGGTGGCGGCTCCTATCCACGGCCGGGAGAGGTCAGTCTCGCACACGGTGGCGTCTTGTTTCTGGACGAGCTGCCGGAGTTTCGCAAGAACGTGCTCGAAGTGCTGCGGCAGCCGATGGAAGACGGCGTCGTGACCATTGCGCGCGCGGCGATGAGCTTGTCCTACCCGGCGCGGTTCATGCTCGCCGCCGCGATGAACCCCTGTCCCTGCGGCTGGTTCGGCGATCCCCATCACACGTGCGCCTGCGGATCACTCGCGGTGCAACGCTACCTCGCGCGCGTGTCGGGCCCGCTGCTCGATCGCATCGATATCCATCTGGAAGTTCCGGCCGTGAAGTACCGCGCGCTCGTCGCCGACAGCGGCGGCGAGACGAGCGAAGCGATGCGGGATCGGGTGGACCGGGCGCGCGTCGTGCAGCGCGAGCGGTTCGCGCACCGGCCGGGGATCTATGCGAACGCGCACATGGCTCCGCGCGACATTCGCGCGCATTGCCGTGTGTCGGACGGCGCAGATGCGTTACTCAAGACGGCGATTACGCGGCTCGGACTGTCGGCGCGCGCGTACCACCGGATTCTCAAGATCGCGCGCACGGTCGCCGACCTCGACGGAGCGGTCGCGCTCGAGCCCAAGCACGTGAGCGAGGCGATTCAATACCGGAGCCTCGACCGCCGGGGTGTGGGGTAGCCCCCCCCGGAATCGCCCCGTTGCGGTGCCGCGTCGACATCGAGCCCCGGTCCACGGCCGACGGTGTGGCGGCGGCACAACCCCCGAAGGCAGCCGCCCTGCAGGCTCCGGGCACACGATTTGCCCCACCTCACAGCCAGAAGGGAGCTCTTGTGAGGCGCAGGCTGTTCGCGTGGTGGGAGGATGCGATCATCGCCCTCGGGTGCTGGCTGGCAGCGGTGCGCGCCTTAGCCGCTGGTCGTCGCGATTGACGGAACCCCGCTCGTCCACCTAGGTATCGGTGGGGGCTTCGGAGGCACAAGCATGCCCGAGGTACCGCAATGGGCCCGTGTGCGCGGCGACATCAACTGCCATGTGCGGCGGGGTGCGTGGTACGAAGTCCTTCGCCTCACCCCAGATGAAGCCATCCTCGAGGTAGACAATCGGGCCTACAGTGTGCCCAGGTCCTCGCTGCAGATCGTGCCCGTGCGGCCCCAACGGTGGTCCGTCGTCGCGCGCCCGTCGGACGCTGTGATGGTTCCCCTGAGCTGGGGCTCCCGGTATGCTGTCTGCCCGAGCTGTCGCGATCGAGCACCGCTGAAGGGCCACCCAACCGAGATCCGGTGCCCGCGGTGCGAAGGCGTCTTTGCAGTGGCGTGGGATGATCCTTACTGAGGCGGCCTAGGCGGGCTCCGCTCCTGTCAGCAGGCGATACGCGGATTGGAGTTGTTGCGGCTGCCCCACCACGACGAGCACGTCGCCTGCCGCAAGCCGGAAGTCGGCCTCCGGGGTTGCGAGATCGCTCTCGCCGCGCCGCACCGCGAGAACCAGCGCGCCAGTCTTTGAACGCAATCCCGTATCCGCCAGCGTCTTGCCGACGGCCGGAGCCGTCGCGCCGAGCACGATCCGTTCGACGTGCATTTGCGGCATCGCGCCGAGCGAACCGGTGAACGCGAGCTTCGGCGCTGCCGCTTCACCTTCACCGGGACGCAACGCCTGATAGTGTGACGCCCGAATCCCACCGACCAGGCGCTCGATTTCCTCACGCGCAACGTTGTAGTGCGCCAGCACCCGCGCGAAGATCTCGATCGACGTCTCGAACTCCTCCGGGATGACGTCGTTGGCGCCAAGGCGGCTCAGCTCCGGGATCTCGATCACGTACCGCGTGCGCGCGATGATGTGCAATTGAGGATTCAGATCGCGGGCGATGCGTACCATGCGTCGCGTGGCGGCCGGATCGGAAATGGCGATCACGAGCAGTCGCGCCCGCTCGATCCCCAGCGCACGCAGGATCTCCTCGCGCGTTGCGTCACCGTAGAACGCCGGCTCGCCCTGACCGCGCGCCCGGCGGACGGTTTGCGCATTCAGCTCGACGATGAGATACGGAGCGTGGATCGCCCGCAGCGCCGCGGCCAGATTGCGGCCGTTCAACCCGTAGCCCGCGATGACCACGTGGTCCGAGACGGGATCCTGGATGGGGGCGAATTCGCGTGGCCGGAATCCGGGCAGCAGGCGGTCCAGCGGAACGAGCTTCTCAAGGACGTCGAGGACAGCCGGTCCCCCTTGTAAGAGGAAGGGCGTCACGAGCATCGTGATGACGGCGACCCCGAGGAACTGCTGGTACAGGAGGTCCTGGAGCAGGCCGCTCGCGCGTCCTTCCTTTGCCAGCACGAACGAAAACTCGCCGATCTGGGACACCGCCACGCCCGCGAGGAGCGCGACCCGGCCCGAGTAGCCCAGCAACGCGGGCCCGACTGCCGCCGACAGCGACTTCCCGCCCATGATGACGGCGACCGCACTCAACGTTACGGCGATGTGATCGCGGATGATGTTCAGCTGTACGAGCATCCCAACGGCCACAAAAAACAGCGAGATGAAGATGTCGCGAAACGGCATCAGCTCGGCGAGCGCCTGGTGGCCGTAGTCGGACTCCGAGATGATCAACCCGGCCAGGAACGCGCCGAGCGCGAGTGAAGCGCCCGCGGCCGCGGTGCCGAGCGCCGTAAGCGTCCCGATCAAAATGACGGCGATCAGGAACAGCTCGCGGCTGCGCGTCTTGAGAATTTCGGCGAGCGCGCGTGGCACGATCGTCCGCGCCGCGATGATGACGCCCACCACAACCAGCGCGGCCTTCCCCAGCGCGAGCGCCAGTCCCGCGATGCCGCCCTGCGACTTGCCGGCCAGGAAGGGCAGCACGAGCATGATCGGCACCACGCAGAGATCCTGGAAAATCAGGACACCGGTCGCGAGGCGCCCGTGCGGTGCGTCGATCTCTCCCTTGTCAGTGAGCACCTTGAGCACGATCGCCGTGCTCGAGAGCGCGATCACAAATCCGAGAAACAACGCCACGCGCCAGCTGCCCAGGAACGCGAAGCCAACGGCGAGCGCCGCCGCCACGGTGAAAGTCATCTGGGAGAATCCAGCGGCGAAGATCTGCCGCCCCATCTCCCTGAGCCGGCTCAACGAAAACTCGATGCCGATCGTGAACAGGAGCAGGATGACGCCGACTTCAGCGAGTCCTTCGACGTCCCGCGGATCGGAGACGAGCGCGAGCGCATTGGGACCGAGCAGCATGCCGGCGACGATGAAGCCGGGGAGCGCGGGAAGTTTGAGACGATGCAATGCCAGAATTACCAGCAGCGAGCCGGCGAAGACGACGGCGAGATCGCGAAGGATGTGCAGCTCTTGCACGGTGGCCTAAAGGTAGGACGGCCCGTAGCTTTGGCCACCGTGCGCGACTGGCTTCAGAATCGTGTCGGACTGAGTCCCGAGGTGCAGACGCACCTGCTGGTCACGATCGTCGTGATCGCGGGGTTGTGGATCCTCGAGCGGCTCGTGCTCGCGGTGGTGTATCGGCGCGTCACGGATCCATGGACGCGCTACCGCTGGCGCAAGACGATCACCTATCTCACCCTCACAATCGGCGTCCTCGTCATCGGCCGGGAGTGGCTCGAGGGGTTCAAGTCGCTCGCCACGTTTCTTGGCCTCGTGTCGGCCGGTATCGCCATCGCGCTGAAGGATCCGCTGACGAATCTCGCGGGGTGGGCGTTCATTGTGTGGCGGCGGCCGTTCGAGGTCGGGGATCGCATCGAAATCGCCAAGCACAAGGGCGACGTCATCGATATTCGGCTGTTCCAGTTCACGTTGAATGAAATCGGCGTGTGGGTGGACGCCGACCAGAGCACGGGGCGCATCGTCCACATTCCCAACCAGCAGGTGTTTACCGAGCCGGTCGCGAACTACGACAAGGGCTTCAAATACATCTGGAACGAAGTGCCGGTGCTAGTGACGTACGAGAGCAACTGGAAGAAAGCGAAGGAGATTCTGACGGCGATTGCGTTCAAACACGCCGAGCATCTCACTGCCGAAGCCGAGCGCGACTTGCTCGCCGCCTCGCAGCAGTTTCTGATCAACTACAAGAAACTCACGCCCATCGTATACACGAGCTCGTCGGCGTCGGGAATTCTCTTGACTATTCGCTACTTGATCGAGCCCCGCCGGCGCCGCGGCACGGTCTCGGCCATCTGGGACGACATCTTGACCGAATTCGGGAACGCGAAGGACATCGATCTCGCCTATCACACGGTTCGGTCGTTCAGCAACCCCATCGAAGGGAAGATCGTCGGCACGCCTGAAGCCTAGCGCAGTGCTGTTCCCGTCTCGACCACCGCGCGGACGAGCAGATCGAAGTCTTCGCGACGGCTGCGATGGTTTGTGATGGCGACGCGAATCGCGAACTTGCCGTCGAGCAGGGTCTGTGAAGGAATGGCCAGGCCGCTCTCCTGAATCCGGAGCAGAATCTCCTTGTTGATCTCGTTGAGCCGCTCGTCCGTTGCGCCGGGGACGGTAAACCGGAAGCACACCACGTTCAGCGGCGCGGCCGCGAGCAGCTCGAGCCGCGGGTGCCGCGTTATGAGGCCGGCGAGATAGTGCGCCTGCCGCACGTTCTGCTCGATCAGCTGCGCGAAGGCGTTCAGGCCGTGCGTCTTGAACGACATCCAGACTTTGAGCGCGCGAAAGCCGCGCGAGAGCTGCACTCCTCGCTCGGCGAACGGGAACCCACCAGCCGCGATGCCCCGATCAAACGCAGCGAGGTACGCCGGCGCCACGGTGAACGTGGCGCGATGCGCGGTCTGATCGCGCACGAGCGTACAGCCGACTTCGTAGGGCAGATACATCCACTTGTGCAGATCGAATGCGACCGAGTCGGCTTGCTCGAGCCCCGCCACCAGATGGCGCAGCGGAGGAGCGATGGCCGCCAGCGCGCCGAATGCGCCATCGACGTGAAACCAGACTTTCTCTTCCTGACAGATCGCGGCCAGCGCCCGCAAGTCATCGGTTGCGCCGGTGTTGACCGTGCCTGCGTTACCGACGATGCAAATAGGACGCCGTCCCGCGGCGCGATCCGCCGCCAGAATTTGGCGCAAGGCGTCGAGATTGATCGTATAGTCAGCGCAGACAGGAATGCTGCGCAGCGCCTCGTGGCCGAGCCCGAGTAGCTCGACTGCCTTGCGGACCGAGGAATGGGTTTCCGTCGACGCGTAGACGGTCAGCTGCGGCGCGTCACCGTTCTGTAAGCCGCGCTCCCGGATGTCGAATCCCGCGCGGGCGTTCCGCGCGACGGCGAGACCGACGAAGTTGGCCATCGATCCGCCCGAGACCAGCAACCCATGCGTGCCCGCCGGTAATCCCAGCAGCTCGACGAGCCATCCGATCACCTGATTCTCGACCACGGCGGCGGCATCGTCGAACTCGGCGACCTGCGGATTCATTCCGGACGCGAGCATGTCGGCGAGCATGGCAAGCGGCGTCCCCGTTCCGATCACCCAACCCCAGAAACGCGGATGCGTGTTGCCGGTAGGGTAGGGCAGGACGTCGCGCTTGAATTCTTCGTACACGGTCTCGGCGGGCGTCGGCTCGCGCGGCGCCGGCCCGGAGAGACGGGCGCGCACGTCGGCGGGGACTGGACGCCACACCGGCCGCTCGCGCGCCGTACGCAGATACTCGAGCATGTCGTCCACCATGCGGTGGCCGAGCGTCCGGAGCTCCTCCCAGCCGCGCGCTTCGGCGGGATCGAGGCTAATCTCCGGCGACGACGTCGTAATGGTCGACGAAGGGTTCGAGCTCGACGAGGAAGTCGCGGTCTTCTGAGTAGTAGCGGGCCTTCTCATAGTCCTCTCCGGCGAAGCGCCGGATTGCCTCGAGTGAGTCCCACAGCGAGACGAACGTAAACTCGGCGCGATCCTGACGAATGCGGCGCAGCACGTACACGCCCCGGTTACCGGGAGTCGCCTTGCATTCCCGAACGCCGGTACGCTCGAGGTATGCCGTGTACTCGTCGGCGCGGGATGCGGGCGTGACGCCGTGCCAAATCCTGGCGATCAGCGTCCCGCGCTTAGAGCCGGTCAAGCTCGGCGACCGTGCGCTCATTGTGAATGTTTCCCGTATTCAGTGTCGACTTGGGCTCGAACAGCAGGACGTGCGTCTCTTCATCGGCGATTGGTAGATGCTCGACGCCATGCGGGATGATGGCGAACTCCCCGGGGCCGAGGATGAGCTCTTTATCCCTGAGCTTGAGGCGAAGCCGGCCCTTCACCACCAGAAACAGCTCATCTTCCCGGTCGTGATGGTGCCAGACGAACTCGCCCTGGAGCTTCGTGAGCTTCACGAGACTGTCGTTCACTTCGCCCACGATCTTCGGGCTCCACTGGTCCTGAAAGCGCCCGAACATGTCGGCCAGATTCACTTTGCGGATCGTCATAGCGCCGCCAGGAGAGTTTTGGTGTCGAGGACATCACTCGGCAGCTGCGGAGTCATATGGTCGCCTCTGGTTCAGGACTGGACGGCCCGAGTGAATCGGTTTCAGCCGGCCGTCCGGCCGTCTGGCCAACCGCCCGTCTGAGCTTATGCGAGAATTGAATCCAAACCACGGCGACCAGGATCATACTCATCGCCACGAATGTGCGCGCATGAATCGGTTCCCGCAGCAACAGCCAGCCGAGCAGCACGGCGATCACGGGATTCACGTACGCGTACGTCCCGACGATCGTCGCCGGGGCGTGGCGCAACGCATACGAGTATGCGCTGTAGCCGACGATCGATCCAAACACGACGAGATACG
The DNA here is from genome assembly GCA_001915025.1 of Gemmatimonadetes bacterium 13_2_20CM_2_65_7. Lineage (GTDB taxonomy): Bacteria > Gemmatimonadota > Gemmatimonadetes > Gemmatimonadales > GWC2-71-9 > 20CM-2-65-7. The sequence goes on along the minus strand of MNDR01000016.1, from coordinate 4,703 downwards.
CCATCGCGCCTACACCTCGGGCGCTCAAATGCCACGATGCCCATTCGCCGAGCGCCGTGCCGACGAGCGCGACGGTCACACCCCCCACGATCATTTGAACGGCGGCGCCCATGTACGGACTCGCGTGGGTGGGATGCCGTTTCGCATAGACCGAGCCGATCGACCACGACGCGCTCGCGAAGGTCAATGCGATCGGGCCGCGCTTATCGGCCGCGAGAATTTCGGCCGGCGTCGCTCCGACCAGAAGTAGCGTGCCGAGGAAGCCCAGGAGCAGCCCGGCGATGATGCGCCAATTCAACTCGCCCGTACCGCCCGGAATGACGGCGTCGAAGAATGCAGTCCAGATCGCCACAGTGACGACGAAGATGCTGGCGATTCCCGACGCGATGTACTGTTCCGACCACACGACGAATGCGTTGCCGCCGGCGAGCAGCAGTACGCCCACGATCGCGAGGGTGCGCCAGTCGCTGCGGCGTGGGAGCGCGTCGCCGAGCGCCCGCGCGATGCCAAACAGCAGCAGACCGGCGACGAGGAAGCGCAGGCCGGCGAACAAAAACGGCGGCAGCTCCATGACGCCAACTTTGATCGCGAGATAGGTCGAGCCCCAGAAGACGCAGACGACGAGATACGCGATGAGCGCCTTGCCCTTGAGCGCGCTTCCCATCAGTCCGGCGCCGTCGCAATGAAGCCCGGTTTCTCGAACAGCGTGGAGAGCACGATCGTCGTACGCGTGTTCATCTGGGCGTTGGGGCCGCGCAGATCGCGCAAGATCTCCTGCACACCCTCGAGGTCCGACGCGACCACTTTGAGGACGTAGCAGTCCTCGCCGGCGACGTGATGACACTCGAGGACGCCGGGATGCTTTTCCATCTCGCGCATGCGGGGCTCATCGCCGACGTAGTCGCTGGAGCCGTACCGTACAGCGACGAACGCGGTGACCGGGAGGCCGACCTTGGCGCGATCGAGCTGCACCCGATAGCCGCGGATGTATCCCGACTCCTCAAGACGCTTCACGCGTTCCATGATGGCGGGACGGGAGAGGCCAACTTCGTCGGCAACTGCTTGGTAGCTCGCTCGACCATCCTGCCCCAGAATGCGAAGAATCCTGCGATCGGTTGGGTCGAGCTCGGTCTTGGCGGGCATTTGGGAGGCTCTCCTGTGTGTTTGTAAACGCTTCGTAAGTCTAACCAGTTTTTCTCAGACGGAATATCCGTTTTGGGTGTGCGAATTGTCCTTTGATTAGGACAACACGCCGGAGTACTATTCCCGCCATGCAGTCGCTCCGCGCCCTCGTTCGAGAGCTTCCCTCAGTCTTGCTTGGCTATTCCGGTGGCGTCGATTCGGCCTTTCTGGCGGTCGTTCTCCGTCAGGAGTTGGGTCGGGAGCGCATGCTCGCCGTGATCGGGCGGAGCCCCTCATACCCGGAAGCTCAATGGCGCGCGGCCCACGATGTCGCCCTGCGCTTCGATGTTCCGGTCCTCGCGGTCGACACACACGAGCTCGAGGATGCCAACTATCTCGCGAACCCCACCAACCGCTGCTTCTTCTGCAAGACCGAGTTATGGTCGTGTCTCGTGCCGCTCGCACAGGAACGAGGACTCGCGGTTGTGTGTGACGGCACGAATGCCGACGACTTACAAGAACATCGGCCGGGCAAGGCGGCTGGCATCCGCGCGGGCGTCCGCTCTCCACTCGCCGAGGTTGGACTGACGAAGACTGAAATCCGCGCGGCATCCCGCGAGCTGGGCTTGCCGACGTGGGATGCTCCCGCGGCGCCTTGCCTCTCGAGCCGCGTGCGCTACGGCCTGACGATCACCCCGTCCCGCTTGAAGCAGGTCGAGGATAGCGAGACGTTTTTGCGGGGGCTGGGGGTCACCGGTGATTTGCGCGTGCGTCACCTTGGCGATGTCGCGCGTCTCGAAGTCGAGCCGCAGTGGATTGCCTGGATCGAGGAGCGCCGCGCGGCGATCACGGCGCAGCTTCTCTCGTTCGGGTTCACCCAGGTCGAGATCGATCCGCGGGGTTACCGCCGGGGGAGCCTGTTAGAGCCTTCGTCGCCCTGAATTTTCCTGAAGCCGTCCGCCGCCAGCTCTGGGAGGCGCTCGCGCCGCTGCGGGAGCGCAAAGCACCCCTTCCCGTCAAATGGGTCCGTCCCGAAAACATTCACGTGAGTCTCAAGTTTCTTGGTGACGTCGACCAGACTCGCGAGCCGGAGCTGCACGCCGCCTTGCGGCAGGCCGCGAGCGGAGACACACGCACGGAGCCTCGTCCACTCACACTGCACGTCGAAGGATTCGGCGTCTTTCCCGATTATCGCCGGCCACACGTCGTGTGGGCCGGCATCGCCCCGGATCCGGCGCTCGAGCTGCTGCAACATGGCGTGGAGCAGGCGTTCGCCCCGCTGGGCTTTCCGACCGAGGCGCGCGCCTTTCGGCCGCACGTGACCCTGGGTCGAGCGAAGCGCGATGCGCGACCGCGCGATTTCGACGGGCTCGAGCAGCTGCTCGACGCGATTGATTTCTCGGAGACCGTTACGGTTGCGGACGTCGATCTGATGGAAAGCACGCTCCAACCAGAGGGCCCCCCCCCGGTGTATCAGGTGAAATACCATGAACGGCTGTCTTAAGGGAATCGTCCGGCTCGGCTGCGCCGCTGTGCTCATCTGCGCGCTCGCGCTGGTGTGGTGGTTCCGCGCGCCGATCATGCAGACGTTCGCGCACTGGTTCGGGCGCTCCACGGCGCTCCCGTCGGTCGCCGACACGGCCGTCGGTGCTCCCACGCCGCGGGCAACGGCATCGGGAAAAGAAAAAGTCGGCAGGCTGGAGACGAACGCCGGGCCGGATTCGGTCATCTTGACGCCGAATGAGGTCGCGTCGCTGATCGGTTCCGGCATCGATTGGAGCGTGCGCAAGATGTACGACTCGCTGCGCGTCGAATTACAAGAGGGCACGCTCGTCCTGCACGCCCGCCTCGATACGCGGGCCCTGCCGCCCGGCACGCTGGGCCCGTTCGCCGGCATGTTCGGCCCGCGCGAGCCGCTCAGAATGGCAGGAACGCTGGCCGTGGAACGGGCCGGGCTCGCGCGGTATTCCATCAAGGAAATCAGCCTGCGAGGGATCGACATCCCAGGTCCGATTGTGCAGACCATCGCCCGCCAGATGGCGGGCGCGTCTTCAGACGGCGCGATTCCCCTGAAAGTGGATCCTTCCATTTCGGGCGTCGCCGTTCACCCCACGGGCGTCGTCTTGTATCGCCGGCGGAGAGCGACGCGTTGAGTCCCCGCCGCGTGTTGATCGTCGACGATGAGAAGGGCATTCGTGAGGCCTTGACGCAGGTCCTCGAGTACGAGGAGATCGAAGTCCAGGCCTGCGCTTCCGGCCATGAAGCCACGCGAGTCTACCCCGAATTCAAGCCTCATCTCGTGTTTCTCGACGTCAAAATGGAAGGCATGGATGGCCTCGAGACGCTGAAGCGTCTCCGTGAGCTCGATCCGCAGGCTCAGGTCGTGATGATCTCGGGTCATGGCACGATCCAGACCGCCGTCGAGGCGACCCAGCTGGGCGCCTACGACTTTCTCGAAAAGCCGCTCGACACCGATCGCATCCTGCTGACGCTGCGGAATGCCTTGCAGCACATCGTGCTCGTCAATGAGAATGTCCGCCTCAAGCAGGAAGTGCGGGCCCAGTACGAGATTGTCGGCTCGAGCAAGGCGATCCGTCACGTGATCGGCCTGCTCGAGAAAGTGGGACCGACGCCCGCGCGAGTGTTGATCACCGGCGACAACGGAACCGGCAAGGAGCTTGTCGCGCGCGCGATTCACTCGCTCAGCCCGCGCGCCACCGGTCCGTTCGTCGAGGTCAACTGCGCCGCCATTCCGACGGAGCTGATCGAGAGCGAGCTCTTCGGACACATGAAAGGGAGCTTCACCGGGGCCTTTGCCGACCGCGCCGGCAAGTTCGAACTTGCCGACGGCGGCACGCTCTTTCTCGACGAGGTTGGCGACATGAGCCTCTCGGCCCAGGCCAAGGTGTTGCGGGCGTTGCAGGAAGGCGTGATCTCGCGGGTCGGGTCGGGAAAAGCGGTTGCCGTCGACGTTCGCGTCATCGCGGCCACGAACAAGAATCTTGCACAGGAAATCGAGATCGGTCGCTTCCGGGAAGATTTGCTCTACCGGCTCAACGTGGTACCGATCCACATCCCGGCGCTGCGCGAGCGCCGCGGCGACATCCCCCAGCTCATCTCCCATTTCGCCGCCGAGCTGGCAAAGAGCGGCTTGCCCCACAAGGAATTCGAGACGGGCGCGATCGAACGACTGACCGCTCACGACTGGCCCGGCAACATTCGCGAGCTCAAGAACGCCGTCGAACGACTCTTGATTCTGACAGCTGGCGCGGCGGTGACCGAGCAGGACGTCGAAAGACTTGTGGGCAAGGGCGAGGGAGGAAGGGGGAAGGGGGCGGGGGGGGCGGCGGCCGGAGGCGGCGATGCAACCTGGCTGCGCGCGGCCACGTTTGAAGAGTTCAAGCAATCGGCCGAGCGAGCGTTTCTGCTTGGCAAGCTGCAGGAGCACGACTGGAACGTGTCGGAGACGGCGCGCACATTGCAAATGCCCCGCAGCAATCTCTACAAGAAGATCGAACGCTACGGGCTGTCGCGGACGGGAGAAGGAGGAGGCGTCTAGTGCCTGCGAACGAGAAGGATCG
>MNDR01000100.1:10281-62191 GCA_001915025.1 Gemmatimonadetes bacterium 13_2_20CM_2_65_7 | reverse complement strand
CCACACGGCGGCGAAGCCGTGTCCTGCACGACTCAGCCCAATAGCGCCATAGCTCGTCGCGTCCGCCGGTGCGGAAGCGACGCGACAGGCGCTCCACGATTGGTAACCGTTCACAAGCGCGATGAGAGGGCCGTCACCAGGTAGCACCTCTGGCTCAGAAGTTGCGAAGAATCGCATGCCGCGGATCGTGGCAAGCACGCGATCCGGGTACACGCTGACGGTGATGGCGCCGTGCGCACCGCGCGCGGCGGAATCCACCGACGGGGTGGTGTCCCAGGCGACGAACTCCGCTTCGAGCCACACGCTGCCTGACGCCCCTGCGGTGCCTGGGGTTCGACCCCGGATCACAAGCGATTCGCCGCCCGGCGGACGGCGGTTTCCCACGCTGACGTTTTCCAGGTCAGCAAGCGTGACCAGGGTGTCGCCGACCCAGAGGCCCAACGCTGCATTTCGCAGCAGCGGGATGGATCGGTCGGGGGCGTTGTACCACAGCGCCAGGCGGCGCTGGTCGTCGAGATCGAAGCGCAGGTTGCCGAGCGGTCGCCGGGCAAGACCGGGCAGCGGGCGCGGGGGACGGAAGAGAGCGGCTGACGCCGCGCCAGTGAGGAGAACGAACGTGCGCCGGTCCATAGCATCAATGTTGGTAGCGTTTGGGGCTTTGTCTACGACGCTCGCGGCACAATCACGCGACAGCGTGAAGAGTGTTCCGAGCAATCACGCGATCGGCTTCGGGTACTTCGCGACGCTCGGCTCCAACTGGCAGATCGAAGCGGTGGAAATCGGATACGTACACCGGCTCTCCCACGGCCTCGCGGCATACTCCATCGGCGGTCGCGTTGGGACGTTCATGGACGAGAGCACCGTGCTGGGTGGATCGCGCGGCATGGTGTTCGCAACCACCGTGTCGGCGCGGACACGCCTGCACTCGATCGCGCAGCTCGGCGAAGACGAGCACGGCACGGCGATCGGTCTCGACGTCACCTTCGAGGCAAGTGGCTACGTGGCTTCCGGCTCACCGTTCTGGCAGGGATCTCATTGGGCAGCCCTATCGCTGCTGCCCTCGCTGCGCATCGGTGGCGGCGCGATCACGCTTGGCCCCACGCTCTTCTTAGGTGATCGCAAGCCCGCTATGCGCGGCATGTTGGCGTTCCGTGGTGAGGCGCGGCTGGCGCGCCGGGAGCCTCATCCCTAGGTTAGCGACCCTATGGTCGCACCGACGCTGACCTCCGACCATCCCGGTCTTGAGGTCCTCGCGGAAGTCGCAAAAGTGCTGGCCGCTGGCCGGGGAGGCGCCGCCGAGGATGGCCTCATCGGCGTCGTGGGCGTCCTGCGGCGTGGCTTGGCGCTGCGCCGCTGCCGGCTGTGGCTCCGATCTGGCGACGGCTCCCGGTACATCCCCATCGCAAGCCCCGAGGACGAAACCCAGCTGCCCGGCTTCGCGCCGGCAGTTGCCGAATGGGTCGCCGCAGGTCCGCACCGTGAGGGCGTTGCCGGCGGCACGCTCCTGCGCCTTCCCCTAGTGCATGATGACGAGGCCCTCGGCTGTTTCGAGGTGATCATCCCGCAGGGCCGTTACGAGCGCATGGCGCATGACGTATTGGTCGTGGTCGCCCAAATGCTCGCTCCCGTCCTTGCCGCAACCGAGCTACAGCAGGATCTCGCGTCCGAAGTTGCGTTGCGGACGGGAGAGCTCGAGTTACAGCGCAACTTTGCGGCACGGATCATCGATTCGTTGCCGGTGGGTCTGTATGTGATCGACCGCGCCTACCGCATCCGTGCGTGGAATCGCAAGCGGGAAGCGGGAACGCAGGGTGTATCGCGTGAGGATGCGCTTGGGCGAGAAGTCTTCGAAGTGCTCGATCGGCAGCCGCGCGAGCTGCTCAAGCTGGAGTTCGATCGCGTCTTCGAGACGGGCGAGATCCAGCAGGTGGAGATGGACTCGCAGGCCACCGGTGAGCCCCGGCACTACCGCATCACCAAGATCCCGATGCGCCTCGACGACGAAGACATCTCGCACGTCATCACGATCGGCGAAGACGTCACGGCCTGGCGGCAGGCGCAACAGCGGCTGGCGCAAAGCGAAAAGCTCGCCGCGGTCGGCCAGCTGGCGGCCGGCGTGATGCACGAGATCAATAATCCGCTGGCCACGATTCTCGCCTGTAGCGAGGCGTTGAGCCTGCGCCTTGCCGATCTGCCCGAGCCGGAGCGGCAGGCGCAGGCGGAGTACCTGCACATCGTTGATGCAGAAGTGCAGCGTTGTCGCCGCATCGTCGATGGCCTGCTCGATTTCTCGCGCCCCAAGAAATCGGGCCACAAGGTGTCCGCCGACATCAACGCCATTATCGAGCAGACGCTATTCCTCCTGAAGCACCATGAGCGCTTCAAGTGGCTGACGATCGAGCGGCAGCTCGAAGCCGGGCTGCCGGCTTTTCCGGCGGACGCCGAGCGGCTGGTCCAGTGCTTCATGGCGCTGATGCTCAACGCCATGGACGCGATGAATTCCCGCGGCGTGCTGACGGTGCGGACGCGCCTCAATCCGCAACGCCAGGACGAAATCCTGGCGGAGTTCATCGATACGGGGACGGGGATCCGGCAGGAGGACCTGCCCAAGATCTTCGAGCCGTTCTTCACGACCAAACCACAGGGACGCGGCACCGGCCTCGGCTTGTCGGTGGCCTACGGCATCGTCGAGGAGCATCGCGGCCGAATCGAGGTAGAATCGCAGATGGGCGTCGGCACGAACTTCAAGGTTTTCCTCCCGGTCGGATGAAGATTCTCGTCATCGAAGACGACAAAACCGTAGGCGAATACGTGCGGCGCGGGCTCGACGAGGCCGGATATCACGTCGATCTCGTTAGCGACGGCGACGAAGGATTGCGCCGCGCGAGCGGGGGGAGTCGCGGTTCCAATTACGACATCATGGTTCTCGACCTGCGCCTGCCGAAGCTCTCGGGCATCGACGTGTTGCGCACCTTACGCGACCGCGGCGTCGGATTGCCCGTCCTGGTCCTGACCGCGCAGGATTCCGTCGATTTCAAGGTGCAGGCGTTGCGCATGGGTGCGGATGACTACGTCACGAAGCCGTTCGCCTTCGAGGAGCTCCTGGCGCGCGTGGAAGCACTGGGCCGCCGGCCCAAGGCGATTGCGCCGCCCACACTCAAGGTGAATGGCCTGGTGCTCGACACTGGTAGCCGCGAGGTCACGCGCGATGGGAAGCGCATCGAGCTGACCCCGAAGGAGTACGCGGTGCTCGAGTATCTCATGCGCCATCAGGGCCGCGTGATGTCGCGGACGCTGATCACGGAGTACGCCTGGGACTACCACTTCGATCCCGGCACGAACATCGTAGACGTGGTGATCACCCGACTCCGCAAGAAGATCGATCAGGCACGGGAACCCAAGCTGATCCACACGGTGCGCGGCGTGGGCTACGTGGTCCGCACGTAACGTGGCGAGTATTCGCGGGCGGTTGACCATCTGGTACGCCACCGCGCTGATTCTCAGTATCGCGGTCTTCGCCGTCGTCCTCTACTTCGCTCGTCGCAGTGCCACCTATCAGGATCTCGATCGGCGCATTCAGTCGGAAGCCGACCTAAGCGTGGGGATTCTCGCCGAGAGCTATCGGGCGCGCGGTGTTCTGGTCGAGCGGGACACGGCGGGACGGCCAATCCTCACCCCCGAAGTCGCGGCGGTGCTCGAGGTCGTTCCCGGGGGGGGGGGGGACGCACGTGCTGGGTCGCTACCGCCTCAACCCCAACGGCCCGACGCTGCATTACGTGGTTCGCGCGGTGCCGGACGCCGGCGGCCAGTTCGGCGCGATCTTCGCAGCTGCCGATACGGGTAGCGCCGAGCTGCGACTGCAAGAGCTGCTCACGACGCTCATGATCGCTTTCGTGGTCGGCGTCGTGCCCGCGGTGCTCGTGGGACAATGGATCGCGGGCCGCGCGCTCGAACCGGTGGATCGGATGATCACGGAGGTCCGCGAGATCACCGACGGCCGCAGCCTGCACCGCCGTCTCGTCGTCCCGATGGAGCGCGATGAGCTCGGTCGACTCGCCGCGACGCTCAATCAGATGATGACCCGCCTGGAGCGCAGCTTCGCCGCCTTGCGGCGCTTCACGGCCGACGCGAGTCATGAGTTGAAGACGCCGCTGACGGTCGTGAGAGCCGGGGTCGAACGTGCCATTACGAGACCGGACTTGCCGCAGGAAACGCTGGCGTCATTGGAAGAGACGTTGCAAGAGGTAAATCGGATGACGGAGCTGCTCGAAGCGCTGCTGACACTCGCGCGCGCGGACGAAGGGCGCGCCGATCTCCATAAGGAGGCCGTCGACATTCGTGAGATCATCGAGGAGGCGGGCGAAACGGGCGAGCTGCTGGCCGAGCACGCGGGAGTCGCGATCGAGATTCACTTGCCGCCCGAGCCGGTCGTCGTGCCGGTCGATCGCAGCCGCATTCGACAGCTCGCGCTCAATCTCATCGAAAACGCCGTCAAGTACACGCCGCGCGGTGGGCAGGTGTCGGTTGAGCTCGGCAGCCACGATGGGCGCGTGGTTTTCTCGGTCGCCGACACAGGCATCGGCATAGCGCCGGGTGACTTGCCGCATGTGTTCGATCGCTTCTGGCGCGCCGACTCCGCGCGCACGCGCACGAGCGAGCGCGCGGGCACGGGACTTGGGTTAGCGATCTGTAAATGGATCGCGGAAGCGCACGGGGGCACGATTGAAGTGCAGAGCCGGCCGGGGAGGGGAACGACCTTTACGGTGGGATTGCCACGCAGCGAACACTAATCGTCACCTCGCAATCACGAACTTGTAATCCATCCAGCATCTTGCACTCAGGTGGAGGGCGCAGACTTCTGCCATGCGCTCCGCCAGTTCCGCCATCTCACTCACCACCCACGTTGCGATCGTTGCGGCGGTGGTCCTGGGAACAGCAAACGCCCGCCCTAAAGAGCCAGAACGCCCTGACGATAGGATGCTCGTCCTCGGACCGATCGTTCAGCGCCACGATCGCGGAGGTCTCGCTCCATTACCTAATGGTCCGCAGACAGTCGTTGTCCCCTGGATTCCTGTTCCCACAATTCCGGTGCAAGCAGGAACGACCACTCAATCCGCATTGCCACTGTCGACGCAGAACGCGGAGGGGATCAGCCGAGATCCTGACATCGGAATCAGTCAGCTCTTCTCATCGGAAGGACCGGAAGTGCTCTCGGGGCCGCTGCCACGGTATCCCGAGCTGTTGCGTCAGGCTGGAATCCAAGGACGCGTCGTCTTGGAGGCCACGGTAGACACCACTGGACGCGTGGAACTGGTTTCCGTCACCATCGTTTCGGCCACGAATCCCGCATTTGTCGAGCCCGCCAGACAAGCGCTGCTCGCGACGCTATTCCGGCCCGGTGAGGTCGGCGGTCGGGCTACGCGGATGCGAGTGCGGATCCCGTTCGAATTCACCCTAAAGAACGGCACGGCAGCGGTTCACTAATCCAGGCACCCAAAGGCTCATTTGGCTGTCATCGTTTTGTAATCTTCGCGCTACTAGCGACTCTATCGTTGCGGGTACTATTTACTTAGCCAGCAAGCCCCCCAAGGACCGGAGGAACGCGGTGTTCAACAATCTGATCGAGTCCAATCGCAAGTCGGATAAAAAAGGGGCGTTTGGTCTCGGTTTCGCATCGCTCGTGGGTCACAGTCTCGTCGTACTCGGCGCTGTCGTCGCGACGCTCACGGCCGGCGAAAAGAAAAAAGGGGATACCCTCGATACGGCGATGGTCTTCCTGAATCAGCAAGAGCAGAAGAAGCCGGAAGAGCAGCCGCCGATTGTCGATGTGCCCCAGCTCAAGGGATTCCAGACGGTCGTCGCGCCGACCGACATCCCGACGAATATCCCGCCGATCAATCTGCAAGAGCACTTTGACCCCAAGGATTACACGGGCACGGGCGTCGAGGGCGGCATCGGGACCGGCATCGTGCCGTCGTCCGATCAGGTGTTCATGGAGTCGGTCGTCGAAGAGCGGCCCGAAGTGTTGTCGGGACCGCAGCTGCAGTATCCCGACCTCCTACGCCAGGCGGGCGTGCAGGGCCGTGTGCTGGTGCAGGCCATCATCGATACGTCGGGCCGCGCCGAGCCTCCGTCGGTGAAGATCATTCAGAGTCCCAATCCGGGCTTCGATCAGCCGGCGAAGAATTACGTGCTGCGCGCGCTGTTCCGTCCCGCGCGCGTGCACGGCCGCGCCGTCCGCGTTCTGGTGAATCTGCCGATCGACTTCAAGATCAAGAGATAGGGAGACACGATGAGTTACGCAGATCTATGGGCATCGATGGGGCTGTTCGCCAAAGGCATCGTGGTCGTCATGTTCGTCATGTCGGCCTGGTCGTGGGCGGTCAGCATTTCCAAGTGGATCTATCTGCGCAAGTCGCAGAAGGAGACCCGGAAATTCGCCCCCGAGTTCTCGCGCTACTTGCAGGAAGAGCAGCTCGATGGCGCGATCGCCTTGGCGGAAAAGAACAAGAAGAGTCACGTCGCCCGCGTGCTCGGTGAGGCGCTCTTGGAAGTGAAGCCGCTGCTGCGCGACCGCGCCACGATTACCGCGGCCGACATCAACTCGGCCGAGCGCGCCGTCGAACGGCAGATGCTGATCATCACCGCTGAGTTGAAGCGCGGCCTCGGCATTCTGGCGACGACCGGTGCCACGGCGCCGTTCGTGGGTCTGCTCGGCACGACGATGGGTATCGTGACGGCCTTCCAAGGCATGTCGGCGTCCGGCGGCTCGGGGTCCCTCGCGGCGATCACGGGCGGCGTCGCCGAAGCGCTGATCACCACGGCCTTCGGTCTCATGGTCGCGATTCCGGCCGTGTGGCTCTACAACTACTTCAGCACCAAGATCGACTTCCTGACGGTGGAGATGACGTACACGTCGAAAGAGCTGATCGATTATCTCATCAAGAGCGTCGGCAGCGAGTTCGGCCGGTCGATTTTCACCAAGGAATTCCAGACGCAGAAGACGTCGCAGACCAGCGGCCCGATCAAAGGATAAGCGCCGATGGCCATGGGTGCTGCTTCGGCGAAAGGGGCGGTGGCGGCGAACATCAACGTCACGCCGATGATCGACGTGATGCTGGTGCTGCTTATCATCTTCATGATCGTGACGCCCGCGATCACCGCCGGATTCCAGGCCACGATTCCGCGCGCTAAAAATCCCGACGCCCGCGAGGAGCAAGAAGGCGAGATCCGTCTGGGGATCGACCGCGACGGGAAGTTTTATCTGGACGTCACGGGCTCGAGCGGCAAATACACCGGCCCGCGGTACATTAGTGATGCCGATCTGCCGGCCCAGCTCACGAACCTGTACGCCAACCGCACGATCGACAAAATCATGTACCTGAAAGCGGATGAATCCGTCAAGTACGAGCGCGTGCAGGCGGCGTTGGAAATGGCGCGCAAGGCCGGAGTCCGCGTGGTGGGAGCGATCGCCGAGCAGGAGCGCTCGACGCGCCCGGAAAGGCACTGAGCGATGGCGATGGGAAGCGGAGGCTCGGGCAGCGGGCTCAGCTCGGACATCAACGTCACGCCGATGATCGACGTGCTGCTCGTGCTGCTGATCATCTTCATGATCACGCTGCCGCTGTCGCGGCGCGATTTCGACGTGCAAGTGCCGCCCGAGCAGAAGCAGCAGCCGAAGCAAAAGCAACAGTCGAGCGATCAGATCGTGCTGGAGCTGCTGCCAGACGGGTCGTACGCGATCAACAGACAGCCGGTCCCGTTCGCGGCCCTCGATGCCAAGTTCCACGAGCTCTACGATCAGCGCCCGGCGAAGCTGCTGTTCATCAAGTCGGCACCGAACCGCAAGTACGGCGACATCGTCCGCGCGATGGACATCGCCAAGGGGGCGGGTGTCCAGGTGATCGGATTCACGCCGGCGGAGCAGGCGGCCGCACACTAAGCCATCACACGACGTGGACTGAAACATTCGGGGCGCGGCGCAAGTCGTGCCCCGCATTGCTTCGCAGTGTATCTATTGAACGTGCCTGACCTCACACCAGCCACCCGACCTGCCTTCGATTCCTATGCGCTTCCGCTCCCACGGCGGCGCGAGGGGCGAGCCGCAGCGTTGTCTTTCCTCGCGCATGTGACGATCGCGGTGCTCGTCTTGTGGCGTGGAGCCCAGTTCTTTCAGTCAGACTGTCTCCGTGCCGCTTCCCGAGCCGGTAAAAATCGAGATTCCGACAACGGCCGCAGTTCTGCCGCCGGCCGCGATCGGCGCAGGTGTGGGGACGACGGGCGGGCCAGGACAGGGACCGGGGACCGGCGGCGGGAAAGGCACGGGGACGGGCACGGGAACGGGTGCCGACACCGGCTCTGGCTCGGGCGGCAAGGGGAGTGATATTTCCCACGCCTCACCGCGGTGGACGATCTGGACGCCGCCGGGCGCGCCGAGCGACGTCCGCGGCCGGCGGCACGAGGTCAGGTTCTGGGTCACAGCGGACGGTCGAGTCACGCGAGTTGAGGTGATTCCTCCCATCAAGGATGCGGGATATCGTCGTGAGTTTACCGAGCGGATGATGGGGTTCGTCTTCTATCCTGCTACGACGCGTGATGGGCGCCACGTCGACGACGTCACCAGCGTTTGGGTCATCCCGTAGCGATTGCCGTCACACATCATCAGGCAGGTTGATTCGGTGCTCAGGGGACAGCTGTTTGCCCGGAAGACCGTCGACCAGTGCATCGCCGACAGCGAGGTCGGCGGCGGGATGCGCCGCACGCTTGGCGCGGTGCAGCTCACGGCGCTGGGCATCGGCGCGATCATCGGCGCCGGGATCTTCGCCGCTATCGGGACCGCGATCAGCGGCGATGCGGGGCACGTGGGCGCCGGCGCCGCGATCGTCGTCTCGATTGTCCTGGCCGGCGTGACGAGCGCGCTCGCGGCGATCACGTATTCCGAATTTGCGGCCATGATCCCGATCTCAGGGAGCGCGTATACCTACGCCTACGCCACCCTGGGTGAGCTCGTTGCCTGGATCATCGGTTGGGACCTGATCCTGGAGTACGCGGTAGGCAACATCGCGGTGGCCATCGGCTGGGCCGGCTGCTTCGATTCGCTGCTCCGCGGCCTCGGCGTCGAGCTGCCGCGCTGGTTGGTCACCGATATTCTGACGGCGCGGCACAATCCCGCCCTGCTGGCCTCAGTACCGCACCTCGGTCCCATTCCGCTGGTTTTCAATCTCCCGGCATTCGGGATCGTCGCGATCATCACCTGGCTGCTCGTGATCGGCACGAAGGAAACGGCGTGGGTGAACACCCTCATGGTCGTGATCAAAGTGGCGATCATCGGCCTGTTCCTGGTCGTGGGCATCGCCTATGTGAAGCCGCAGCAATGGTCGACGCCCGCCTTCGCGCCCAACGGCCTGGCGGGCATCAGCGTTGGCGCTGCAATCATCTTCTTTTCGTATATCGGGTTTGACGCCGTCAGCACGGCAGCCGAGGAAGCACGGAATCCCCAACGCGACATTCCGCGGGGCATCATCTGGTCGCTGATCATCTGTACTGTGCTCTACGTCGGGATCGCGTTCGTGCTGACGGGGATCATTCCGTGGGACAAGCTCAACGTGCCCGATCCGCTCGCCGTCGCGCTCCAGTACATCCACGCAGACTGGGCCGCCGGCGTTCTCGCGCTGGGCGCCGTCGCCGCCATGACGTCCGTCCTGCTCGTGTTCCAGCTCGGCCAGGCCCGAATCTTCATGTCGATGGCGCGCGATGGCTTGCTGCCGCCATGGGCGGCGCGCCTGCATCCTCGCTACAAGACGCCGCACGTCACGACCATCGTGACCGGAATTTTCGTCGCGCTGTTCGCCGCGATCGCGCCGATCGGTGTCGTCCTCGAGCTGACCAACATCGGCACGTTGTTCGCGTTTATCCTCGTGGCGCTCGGGATCATCGTGCTGCGCCGCACCGACCCCAAGCGGCCTCGTCCCTTCCGCACACCGTGGGTGCCGCTGCTGCCGATTGTCTCGATTCTTTTCTGCGTCTACCTGATTGTGAGCCTGCCCACACTCACTAAGGTGCGGTTCGTGGCGTGGTTGGTCGCCGGAGCGGTGATCTACTTCTTGTACAGCGTGCGACACAGCAGAGTACGGCGTGAAGGAGAGGTCGGGCCTCGAGTCGGAGGGGAACCCGCTTAGTTGCCGGGCGGCGCGGCAAACAGCTGCGCCGCGAGACGCAGTGCGCCGGCCGGTCCATCCACCGTTCCACCGACGTCCGCGAATCGCGCTCGCGGTAGCTCCACGCCGACTTTGACGCGCAATGCCGCGAGCAGCGGAGAGCCTGGAAGCAACAGTCCTCCGGCGGTCGACACACGAATCGGATCGTTTCCCGGGAAATGACGGCTGAGGACGCGAAGGAGCAAGAGCAGCTCCGCCGCGGCGTCCTCGACGATTCGTTGGGCCACGTACTCGCCTTCGAGCGCGGCGTTGAGGACATGGGGAGCGAGCGACGCGACTTGGGCCGGCGTCGCGGTCGTAGACCAGCGAACCAGATCGTCCAGTGTGCGGAGACTCAGCGCCAGGAGGACCCGCTCGAGGAGCGTGGATGACTCCTCGCGGCCGTCTTGTGAGCGACCCGCCGCGGCGAGCGCTCGCCGTCCGAACCAATAGCCGCTGCCCTCGTCGCCAAGCTGCCAACCATACCCGCCGGCGCGATGCAGCGTCTCGTCGGGCGCGCGCGCACAGGCAATAGAGCCGGTGCCGGCATTGATCAGCATCCCTGGCCCGTCTCCGAATGCCGCCGCCAAGGCGATCTCGATGTCGGTGCGGACGTTGACGCGAGTCGCGACGCCGGCCTCGGTCAGCGCCGCTGCGAGCGCGTCTTGCTCCGGCGCAAAGCCGGCGCCCGCTGCGCCGACCACGGCAAACACCGCCGGGAGAGAGACCTTGGCCTGCGTCGCCGCGCGCCGCGCCACGTCCAGGATGACCGCCGCCGATCGCTCGGCGCCGCCGGGCCGCATGGCGGAGCCGGGGCCTTCCGCGCGCGCGAGCACGCGACCACGGGCGTCGCCGATCGCGACGGCGGTGTGAGAGCCGCCGGCATCGACACCGAGCAAGAGGACGGAAGGGGACTCAGGCGGCATCGTTCCGTCCTTCCGTCCTTCCGTCACTTGCGACGAACGAAGACAGAACCCCCACTAGCACCGTGATTGCAGTTCCCAGTGGCACATACCACGGCCACGCCAGGCCGGGGAGCCAGCGCACCGGGAAATGCGGGATGACTGCGCCCAGGACGATTGGGGACATGATGAGGATACTCACGATCAGGGCGATGATGACGTCGCGCTGGCGCGCGCGCTGCCATGCGCCGCCGAGGATGTACGTGCCAAGAAGAGCGCCATAGGTCAGCGACACGATGCTGAGCGCGAGCTGGACGACCGGCGTGTTCTGATCCCGAAACGCGATCGCGCCCGTGACCAGCACCGCGGTCCACACCAACGTGAGCCAGCGTCCCACTCGTAGCAGTTGCTCTGGATCCTGACGGCCTGTAAGCGGTGCGTAGAAGTCATGCGTCGACGCCGAGGCAAGTGAGTTGACGGCGGAAGCATGGCTGCTCATCGCAGCCGCCAGGATCCCCGCGACGACGAGGCCGGCAAGACCGGCGGGCAACTGCGTGGTGATGAACGTCGGGTAGATGGCGTCTCCGCGCATCCCGGGATGATCGGCGCCCGCAAGCCAGAGACTCGTTCCCACGAGCAAGAACAGCGCGAACTGCAGGATGATGAAGACTCCCGATCCGACCAGCGCGCGCTGCGCGTCTTTCAGATTGCGTGCGGCGAGCAGCCGCTGCACGATCAGATGATCGGTTCCATGTGATGCGGCCGACAACAGGGCACCACCGATGACACCACCCCAAAATGTGTACGTCTTCGTGAACGACAGACCGAAGTCGAAAGCGGTGAGTTTTCCCGTGTCCCACGCGCGACTGAACGCGGCGACGCCGCCGGCGAGGTGGGTCGCCACGATCAACGTCGCGATCCCGCCCAGTAAGTAGACGCCGAGCTGGATCACGTCGACCCACACGACGGCCCGCAGCCCGCCAACCCACGTGTACACGAGCGTCACGAAGCCAATCGCGATGATTCCCGCGGTCAGGCTCCAATGCGTGATGATAGCCAGCGGAATCGCCGTCGCGAAGATCCGGACGCAGTCGGCGAGCGCGCGCGTGAACAGGAAGACGCCGGAGGCGGTGCGACGCGCCGCTTGCCCGAAGCGATGCTCCAGACGTTGGTAGGCCGTATCCTGCGTGCCTTCGAAATACCCGGGCAGCAATAGGGTGGCGACGCCGATGCGACCGACGAGATATCCGAAGGCGATCTGCAGGAATGTGAGATTGCCACGCGCCGCGAGCCCCGGGACCGAGATGACCGTCAGCGCCGAGGTCTCCGTGGCGACGACGGAGAACATCAAGGCCCACCACGGCAGCCCGCGGTGGCCGAGGAAGTAATCGGATGCGTCGCGCTGGCGACCGGCGAGCAGCAGTCCGACCGCAATCACGGCGGCGAAGTAGGCGATGATGACGGCGATGTCGAGCGAACGCATACGAACTAGACGCCTAGAATAGAAAGGGCCCGCGACGTTCGCGGGCCCTCACTGCCGCATCAGAAAGGAGCAACGCTCAGACCGTGAACGACGATCCGCAGCCGCAGCCGCCGGAGGCGTTCGGATTCTCGAAGGCGAACCCGGACTCCTGGAAGTTGCTCTTGTAGTCGATCACGGTGCCGTTGAGATACTGCGAGCTGAACTCATCGACAAACAACCGCACGCCCGCGCTCTCGATGACGACGTCATCCGCCGCCGGCTGCTCTTCGATGTTCAGGCTATAACGGAAGCCCGAGCACCCGCCGGGGAGGACGGCGACGCGCAGTCCCGCCGATTCCTGCGCAACCTTTTCTTCCGCGAGAAACTTCTTGACCTCTTCACCCGCGCGCTCGGTGAGCGTCAGGGTAACCGGTTTTTGTGTCGTGCCCATTACTATCCTCCAGTCTGGCAGCAACTTAGAAGGGCGATGGCGGACTGTCAACGGTGCCGCAATGGGCTTGCCCCAAATCGCTTAGCACCCCCAATTGGAGGCCCATGCGACTGACCATCATCGACTGGCTGATCATCGGCGCGTACTTCGCGTTCAACATCGGGATCGGGTTCTACTACAAAGCCCGCGCCGGTAAGAGCACGACGGAGTTCTTCCTCTCCGGACGCAACGTCCCCTGGTGGCTCGCGGGCACATCGATGGTCGCGACGACGTTCGCCGCCGACACCCCGCTCGCGGTTACCGGTTTTGTGGCGAAGAACGGTATCGCGGGGAACTGGATCTGGTGGTGCTTCCTTGCGAGCGGGATGCTCACGGTCTTCTTCTATGCGCGGCTGTGGCGCCGAGCACAGGTGATGACGGACGTCGAGTTTGCCGAGATCCGCTATGCGGGAAAGCCCGCCGCATTCTTGCGCGGCTTTCGTGCCCTGTATCTCGGGATTCCGATCAACTGCATCATCCTCGGATGGGTGAACCTGGCGATGGTGAAGATCCTGCAGTTGATCTTCGGCATCGGCAAATTCGAAGCGCTGGTCATTGTGCTCGGGATGATCGCGCTCACATCGGCGATTTCGACACTCTCTGGTCTGTGGGGTGTCCTCGTCACCGACATGTTCCAGTTCGTCATCAAGATGTCGATGGTGATCATTCTCGCCGTGTTTGCAGTGAACGCGGTGGGTGGTATCGAGGAGATGAAGACGAAGCTGGTGGCAGCGGGTCGCGGCGATGCGTTGAACATCGTTCCCGCCGTGGGATCGGCCTGGATGCCGATGATCGCGTTCTTCGTCTACATCGGTGTCAACTGGTGGGCGACGTGGTATCCCGGCGCCGAGCCCGGTGGAGGCGGCTACATCGCCCAACGGATGTTCTCGGCCAAGGACGAGCGGCACTCGTTGCTCGCCACGCTCTGGTTCAACATCGCGCACTATGCGATCCGGCCGTGGCCGTGGATTCTCGTCGCGCTGGCCTCGCTGATTCTCTACCCTGGGCTGAAGGATCCCGAGACAGGCTACATCCGGGTGCTGATCGATCACCTGCCAGCGGCGCTCCGCGGTCTGATGGTCGCCGCGTTCGCGGCTGCATACATGTCGACGATCGCGACGCAGCTCAACTGGGGCGCGAGCTATCTGGTGAACGACTTCTACCGGCGGTTTTGGAAGCGTGATCGGAGCGACGCGCATTACGTGCTGGCATCGAAGGTGGCGACGGTGGTACTGACGATCATTTCCGCGCTCGTGACGCTCAAACTGGAATCCATCGCCGGGGCGTGGAAGCTGCTGATCGTGACGGGCGCGGGAACGGGCGGCGTGCTGCTCCTCCGCTGGTACTGGTGGCGCATCAATGCGTGGAGCGAAGTCTCCGCGATGGTGACGGCGTTCGTCGTCTCGCTTTTCCTCCAGCTCGTTTTTGGGCTGGACAACGATAAGCCGGTCGACTTCGCCCATATAATGCTGATCACCGTCGCGGTGACGACGGTCGTGTGGCTGGCGGTCACGTTCCTCACGAAGCCGGAGCCGAACGAGACGCTCGTGGCATTCTATCGCCGCACCCGGCCCTCGCGCGCGGGATGGGCGCCTGTTGCCGCGCAGGCGCCAGACGTGCTTGCGGCGAGTGGTGGCCTGTCGAATCTGCTCGACTGGATCGCGGGGCTGGTCCTGGTGTACGGGGTGCTGTTCGGCGTCGGCAAACTGCTGCTGCATGAGACCACGACCGGCCTGCTGCTGCTCGCGCTCGCTGCGCTCGGCGGCTTCGTGATTTACCGCGACCTGTCGCGCCGCGGCTGGGCTACTGTGGTGGAGTGAGCGCGTCGTTCACGAGATCGGCGACGCGCCGGCGGACCTGAAGGATCTTGAGGTTGGCGCGTGTGGGGTTCACGCGGTTGGTCAGCAGTATAATGAAGACGTTGCGGTCGGGATCGAACCAGATGGATGTGCCGGTGAAGCCGGTATGTCCGAATGCGTTCGGTCCCATTTTCGTTCCGGCGCTCGAGAGCTCGGACGGAGTGTCCCAGCCGAGCGCGCGCGATGAGCCGGGCGGGATGTCTTGCTTCGTGGTGAACCGGTGAACCAGGCCGGAGTCGGCCCGTAATGGGCCCGGTCGCCCCGCCCGAGCATCCAACAGCCACGCCGCAAACCTGGCCAGGTCCGGCGCATTCGAGAACAATCCTGCGTTCCCCGACACGCCGCCCAGGCGCGCGGCGCTCTCGTCGTGCACTTCGCCGATCAACAAGCGATGCCTGAAAAACGTGTCCACCTCGGTGGGCGCGATGCGGTCGTGCCAGCTCTGGGGTGGTACGAAGCGCGTGGCGGTCATGCCGAGCGGTCCGAAGACGTCGTCGGCGAGCACCTGGTCGAAGGGCCGCCCGGTGATGCGCTCCACGACCTGCATCAGCACGATTGCGCTCAAGTCGGAGTACACAAACCGTGTCCCGGGCGGCGCCAACAGCGGCGACGTGTCCACCATCCGGAGCGCCGCCTCACGCGTACGCGTCGAATCGAACAGCGGCAGGTCGGCGGCGAGGCCCGCCGAGTGCGTGAGCAGGTGACGGATCGTCACCTGGTCTTTCATAGGGCCGCGGAATTCCGGCAGGTAGCGCTGAACCGGTGCGGCGAGATCGAGCTTGCCCTGGTCGACCAAGAGGATGCACTCGGTGGTGAGCGCGATAACCTTGGTGAGTGATGCCAGATCGTAGATCGTTTCCGTCGTGACCGGTCGGCGATCGTCGGCGCCGTAGTGACCCACCGCCGCGAGCAGCACAACGCTGTCGTGTTGGCCGACTGCGATCACCGCGCCAGGAAACGCGCTGTCCACCTGCGAACGCAGATAATCGACGACGGGAGCGAACCCGCGCTGCGGTGCGGGCGCGGAGATGGGTGGTGGCGATGACCCGCGCGCTCCGCACGCGAGCAGGGCGGTGACGGCCGCAAGCCGGAGTCTCACGGGATGATGATGTGCGCCGGTGGGCGCGGCGGCGGCACTGTCGAATCGGTCACCACCATGCCGTGTCCGATGGGATATGCCGGCGGAATGCGAATCGGCAGCTTCCCCCGAATCGGTGACCAGCCGAGCAGGGCACGGCTCGCGGCTCGCTCGGCCGCGCGCACGCCGCTCCACGCGATCACGTACGACTTCACGGTCGGCGTCTGGTTCAGGAGATACGGGCTGCCCAGCGACACGAGGACCGTTGGTCTCTGCGAATCCGTGACCGT
Organism: Gemmatimonadetes bacterium 13_2_20CM_2_65_7; assembly: GCA_001915025.1. GTDB lineage: Bacteria > Gemmatimonadota > Gemmatimonadetes > Gemmatimonadales > GWC2-71-9 > 20CM-2-65-7. The sequence continues at coordinate 45,914 of MNDR01000100.1, read as the reverse complement.
GATGAGTCGCGCGAGCGAATCGGGCAACGCGATGTTCCCCCTCGAGGAGATCGGCCGCACGTTCGTGGCAAACACCACGGTCGGTGCCCGCGCAATCACGACGCGCGCGGAATCGTAGGACAATGGCCCGGACATCGGCCACAGGCGAAAGAAGCTCACCGTGTCGCCGCCGAGTCGGAGAATCTCGAGCAAGCGTTGGCCGACGTAGCTATTGAGCTCGTCGCCATAGGCGATAACGGCCATGCGCCCGCGCGTCTTGCGCAGGCGCGCGACGGTGCCTGACGTATCCCGTACCAGCGTGAGGGCGCGCTGGGCGACGTCGTCGGCGGCATCCTGAAAGGCCTTCGACCCGACGATCTTGGAGATCGAATCGAGCGCCACTTGTCGGTGCGTAAACAATCCGAGGCTGCGCTTGATCTCGAGCACGCGGCGCACAGAGGCGTCGAGACGCGCCGCAGAGATGCGTCCGGTCTGCAACGCAGTGAGCATCGCGACGATGGCCGTATCGGGGTCGGCGGGCATCAACAAGAGGTCCGATCCCGCCTCGAACGCGCGGACCGCCGCATCGCCCGCGCCGTATTTGGTGACGATGCCGCCCATCATCAGCGCATCGGTCACGACGAGTCCATGGAAGCGCAGCGAATCGCGTAGCAGTCCGGTGAGGACGGCGCCGGAAAGGGTCGCCGGGTCGGCGTCTCCCGTCAGCGATGGAAAAGCGATATGCGCGCTCATCACGACGCCCGCACCGGCTTCGATGCCGGCGCGGAACGGCACGAGCTCCACCGAATCGAGTCGCGAATACGTGGAGCGGATCGTCGGCAGTCCGATGTGCGAGTCGACATCGGTGTCGCCGTGTCCCGGGAAGTGCTTCAAGGTGGCGAGCATCCCGTGCTCCTGCAGACCGTGCACGTACGCGCGCACGAGACGCGCGACCGCGTGCGGGTCTTCGCCGAAGGAGCGGATATTGATGATCGGATTGAGCGGATTGTTGTTGACGTCCGCGTCGGGCGCGAAGTTGACGTGGATGCCGACGGCGCGGCCCTCGATCGCGGCGATGCGGCCGATCGTGTAGGCGTCCCGCTCGTCGCCCGTCGCGCCGGCCGCCATGATCATCGGGAATGCCGTCGCCCCGACGACGCGCATCGCCGCGCCCCACTCGAGGTCCGCCGAGATCAGCAATGGCAGCTTGGAGCGCTGTTGCAGCACGTTGAGCTTGGCGGCGATGTCGTACGGCGAGCCGACCGAGATGATGATGCCGCCCATCTCGAGCGAGTCGATCCAGCGCGTCGCGATCTGGAATGCGGAATCATCGAGCGCCGTGTAGTTTCCACCGAGCCACGGCACGACGAGCTGCGCGACTTTCTGACGGGGCGTGAGCTTCCCGAGCAGGCTGTCGATGGAGACCGGTTGCGGAGTCGGTGCAGGGCGACTTGCGACCCGCGCACCGCCGCAGCCAGCGAGCAGTACAACTATTAGGAGTCTATGCGCGCGCATCATCTCATCTGGATGGTTTGTGGAGTCTGTTGTTCGGCCGCGGGGGGGGGCACATCACGCATTCCCCCGGCTGGCGCTCCGGTGCGTCCTGGCATTGAAGTGCTGCTGTCGGATTCCGCTCACCTGATCGCCAGCAAGCGGCTCGGTCTCCTCACGAATAACACGGGGGTCGATCATCTCGGTCGCCGTGATGTCGATCTGCTACGCACGACGCACGACGCACGACTCACGGTGCTGTTCAGTCCCGAACACGGCTTCCGCGGCACCGAGGATCGCCCCGGACTTCCCGACGGCAAAGACTCGGTCACCGGCCTCCCAATCTACAGTCTCTATGGCGGATCGCGCACCGCTGCCTGGGCTGCACTCGACAGCACCGACGTGGTGTTGATCGATCTCCAGGACATCGGCGCGCGCTTTTACACCTATCCCGCGTCGCTCGCGCAACTGATGCGTGCTGCAACGCGCGCGCGCAAACGGGTGATCGTGTTGGATCGGCCGGACCCCATCGGCGGCGTTGCCGTGCAGGGAAACGTGCGCGCGCAGGCGGGCGACCCGGACTCTGCCTTTGTTGGTTTTCTTCCCATCGCTATGCGTCACGGGATGACACTCGGCGAGCTCGCTCGCATGACGAACGATGTTCTGGGGATCGGTGCCGACCTCGTGGTCGTCCCGGTGGCCGGCTGGTCGCGATCCATGTTCTATGACCAGACGAGCATTCCCTGGGTCAAACCGTCGCCCAATATGCCGAACCTCGAGAGCGCATTTCATTATCCTGGCATATGCCTTTTCGAGGGGACAAACGTATCGGTGGGTCGAGGAACGGGCAGGGCGTTTCAGGTGATTGGCGCTCCCTGGCTCAATCCGGACTCGGTGCTGGCACGGCTCGACCGGGCGGCAATCGCGGGTGTGGAGGTTCAAGCGACCGCGTTCACTCCGGTCGCACCGACGGACGGCAAATATGGCGGTGTCCCGCTGCGTGGGCTGCGCCTCCGCGTCACGGATCGCGCGCGCTACGACGCGACGAAGCTTGCGGTCGCGTTGATTGCGGCGATTCGCGCGGCGCATCCGAACCAGTTTCAGTTTCGCAACGACAGCTTCGATCGACTCGCGGCCGGGCACGAGCTCCGCACGGCACTCGAAGCAGGGCGGCCGATGCGCGAGATCTGGGAAGGGTGGGAACGAGATCTCGCGCGATTTCGCGAGGCGAGGGCGAAGTATCTCATTTATTAGGGCATATGAATACGTTTCGCGTAGGCTCTCTGCGGTCGTTCCTGGCACTCCTCCCGATCGGGTTCGGAGCGTGCAATAGCGGTGGCATGGTCGGAAGCGTCGATCGTTCGGGGACCTGGTCGGTCGTTTCCGTTCCCACGACCGACGGGCTCACGAACGTCCGGGGGAGCAACTCCACCAACGTGTGGGTCGCGGGCGACACGACGATCCTGCGCTGGGATGGGCACACGTGGAATCGTGCACCCGACCCCCTTCCCTCCACCCCGGCCGCCGGACTCTGGGTGAACTCGTCGAGCGACGTCTGGCTGGGCGCGGGACAAAAGTTCGCGTACCATTGGATGGGCAGCGCGTGGACGAGCACCTCCCTGAACGACAACCGCACCGCAAGCGCGATTTGGGGGAGCGGTCCGACCGACGTCTGGGCCTCGGACTGCGCCAGCCGCTATCTCGGGCATTATGACGGCTCGGTCTGGACCCGGCGCGAAGACCCAATTCACGTCCCTTCACCCGCTCCACGCCATTTGGGGCAGCGGTACGAGCGACATCTGGGCCGTCGGGGACTCCGGAACCATCGTCCACTACGACGGGAACGGGTGGTCGCAAGCTCTCACTTCGCCGATAAGGGTCCGGCTACATGGAATTTGGGGAACGGCGGCAAATGATGTGTGGGCCGTCGGGGAAGGCGGCGCGATCCTCCATTTCGACGGCTCCCATTGGTCTCAGAGCGTAAGTCCCACCGCTCGAATCCTCCGTTCCGCGTGGGGTAGCTCGTCTGGCGACGTTTGGGCGGTTGGGGATTCGGGAACAGTGCTCCATCTCACGCGATGAGCTATGCGCTCACGTACCGCCTCCGTACTCGTCGCCGCGATACTCGGTCCTTTGGGATCAACACGGGCGCAACTTCCAAGCACAGCGGTGGGCGTTGCTGTCGGATTCGGGGTCGATACTGTCGGAGCACCGAACCACGAGATCTTCGCGCTCTGGCGCGGCTATCTCACCTCTCGCCCAGTTTGCGGTCGACCGAACGCCCTCTGGTCTCGCTTGGAACAACTGCAGTGGCCTTCCGTCGATCTATTGTGCCCTTACGTGTACCAAGGGTTCACGAAGTTCACGGTCGTGCACCTTGCCCCTGCGATCGGCCTGGACAGCACCTACCTGATCCGCACTCTCATCGCCAGTGTGTCCGATTCTTCTCAAGACGTGAAGCCCTTGGCCCTCTATCGCGTGTATGCGACCCGTGAACGGGGGCAGTGGGTCCTTGCCAACGCCCTTCCACGCCTGACGCGTCGATGGAATAGCGAGAGAGTTGGTCGCATCACGTTCGTATTTCCCGCGACTCGAGCCTTCTCACGTTCCCGCGCTGAGAAGACTGCTGCCTTTGTCGATTCCCTCGCGCGCGCGTTTGACGTGCCATCCCCGCCAAGCATCCGTTACTACTTCACCGATGACCTCAGTGAGACCCTACGCGCTGCTGGTCTTGAGTTCTTCCCGCTTGGTTCCGACACCGTCGGGGGCAGGTCCGAGGTTACCAACCGGCTGGTTTTCGTCGGCTCCTCAAGCAATGGCGAGGCCTATCGGCACGAACTCGCCCATGTCGTCCTCTGGCCATTTCTGGCCCAACTCAAGACCGCAGGGCTCGTCCAGGAAGGGTTGATGACCTGGACGGGCGGCTCCGCCGGTCTCGACTTCAAGGAGCTCATTCCGGGTCTCAAACGCTATCTCGATGCGCATCTTGATCTGACACTCGAGAGCGTCATGACCAACCCGCCGCCGCGAGCAGGAACGTTGGACGTCGGTTACGATGGCCTCGCGGTGCTCTGCAAGATGGTGTACGACGCGGGGGGAATCGGGGCCGTTCGTAGCCTCGCGAATTCGGGAAGCGAGCCGCGCCTCGTGTTGAACACCGCCGCACAGCTCTTGAGCGTCCCGCCAGCGAAGCTTGATGAGCTTTGGCGCGGGCGCATCGCGGCCTGGTCGCGCTAGCCTCGACGCTAGCGACCGCGCTTACGTCACATCCGTCGCCTTTGCCTCCACCGTCGTGCGCACGGGGTGCCCGAACCATGGATGTCGCTGGTCCCGCGGCAGGCGAGCTGTCGCCTGCGGACTGTACTTCTCTTGCAAGGTCGCCACCACGTCGTCCATCGTCCCCTCCAACGGGACCCACCCGCCGTCGATGTCCGGAAAGTCGAGCTTACAGTTGTCGCATTTCTTCCCGCTGGCGAACCGGATGGGACACCAGAAACTCTCGACGTTGCGCAGCATCTCCGCGCCCAGGGAGTACACGCCGGTCATCCAGTCACAGTACAGGCACCAGATCAGGTCGTGTCCCACGAGGCCGTTGAACTTGTGGCGGCTGACGTTCACCCAGTCCCCGTGGCGGTATCGCGGCAGGCCGACGAGGGGGGTGAGGATCGGGTAGACGCACAGTTCCGCCACGCGCAGGATGATGAAGACGGGGACGGCGAGCGCGGTCACCCAGAGAGCGATGTGGTTGTTGAGCCGTCCGACGGTGCGGTTGAGGAAGGTGACGATTCGCGGCCCGTCGCGTTTGCGGTTGGCCAGCTCGTGGGCGAACATCCAAACCAGCATCCCCAGCACCTGCCCGATGATCGCTCCCACCACGCCGCGCCAGCCGAGGACGATTCCCAGGACGGTGGGAGGGATCCATGTGACGACGGAGACAACAAGGTCGAGCCCCGGGGCACGGCAGAGCCATGCGCCGATTCTCGTCCCGGCGGCGCCGAGTCGGGGAATCAGGTGGAGGAGGCCCGCGAAACTGGCGATGCCGACTAGAGTGTACGCCGCGATCAGCAGCAGTGGGATCATAAGGGTTTCAATCAGCGCCGCCAAAGTACAGTTGCGTGCTTGACGCGTCCAGGGAGTAACAAGCACTCTTTCTTCACGAGGTACAATGACTGAGGAATACAAGGCCAAGCTGCAGGCGCTGCTCCGGGCTTACGCCGAGCGAGCGGCGAACGCCCAGCCCACGACGCCGCAGGATCAGGCGGATCGGCGGATGTGCGGGGAGCGGCTGCGGGCGGTAGTGCGCCCCGTCCTCGACGCGATCATGGCCGAGCTCAAGAATGCGGGCCACGATGCTTCGGTTCGGGAGCACATCGAGCGGGACGACGCCTATCCCAGCGTGGCCCTGTCCTTCACGCCCCGGAGCGGGCTCGCCTCCGCGCTCATCTTCCGCTTCGACCCCCGCCACGGCATCCTCGTTCAGCGCGAGGTCAAGCACGCCCCCTGGAAAGGGCGGCCGCCGACCGGGTCGGGAGACCGCCTCGGGACGATCGGCATCACAGCCGTGTCCGCAGCTTGGGTCGAAACCAAGACCTTGAGCTTTATCGAGGCGGTGCTCAAAGCCAATTAGTCAGACTGAACTTGCCGATTTGACCCCGCGTCCTCATTATCCTGACGCGCCCGTACTCAGTTCACGGGGGGTTGTTATGGTCGCGGTCCGCACGTTGACCCGCGCAGCCGTCGTCGTCCTGATGGTTGCCGCTCCCACGATCTGGTACGCTTGCTCCGAGAGCGCGCCAGACTCGCCTGCTGGTCCCTCAGTAGCGCCCTCCGTTCTCCCTCGCGGCAACGTCATGGATCTCCGTGGCGCGCTCGCGGTACTGCGGCGACACTCACCCAGGCTCCTCGAGACTCCCGGGATAGTAGGGACTGCAGTCACCAAGCTGCCGGACGGACGCGCCGGCGTACTCATCCTGGCTGAACGAGCTGGAATCGCGCGGCTCCCGGACTCGCTCGAGGGAGTGCCGGTCGCGGTCCGCGTCACCGGCCGCATCATGGCGTTCACCGATCCCACACAGCGCATGCGGCCGGCACACCCAGGCTTTTCAGTTGGACATCCGCTTATCACCGCCGGCACGATCGGCGCGCGTGTGCGAGATGCGCTGGGGCGTGTCTACATCCTCTCGAATAACCACGTCCTCGCCAACTCCAATAGCGCCAGCATCGGCGATCCGGAGTACCAGCCCGGTCCGTACGACGGCGGAACGTCGGCCGATCAGATCGCGACGTTGACGGATTTTCAGACGATTTCGTTCGCCAGCAACGGGAGCAATACGATTGATGCAGCGATCGCCCTGTCCAGCACTGACCTGCTCGACAACGCCGTGCCCAGCGACGAAGGCTACGGCATGCCAAACTCCACGATCTTCGGCGACGCGGACGGGGACGGCTATTTCGACAACCGCGACGCGTTGCTCGGCCTCAACGTGCAAAAGTACGGCCGCACGACGCATCTCACGCACGGCCAGATCACGGGCGTCAACGCGACGGTAATCGTGTGCTATCAGGTCTCGGGGTTCGACTGTGCGAAGTCCGCGCGCTACATCGACCAGGTGATCATCTCGCCGGGCACGTTCAGCGGCGGCGGGGATTCCGGCTCGCTCATCGTGACCGATGACGGGAACCTCAATCCTGTTGCGCTCCTCTTCGCCGGCAACTCATCGGTGACGATCGCCAACCGAATCGATCTCGTGCTCAACCGCTTCGGCGTGACGATCGACGGCTTTGCGCCGCCCCCGCCGGGTCCGCTGACTGACTTGGCCGTCACCAGCGTGAGCGGACCGAGCACCATCGTGAACGTGGCCGCCAATGTTACGGTGACCGTGAAGAACTTCGGCAACCAGGACGTCTCCAGCTTCGACGTGAGCCTGGAGGACACGACCGATCACGTGACAGTGGGCACGCAGACCGTGGCCGGTTTGACTGCCGGCACTGCCACGAACATGAGCTTCGCGTGGACGCCGAGGTCTGCGGGCAACCACGTCTTGGTGGGCAAGCACACCCTGAGCGATGACAAGGCCAGCAACAACCAGCGCTTCGCGACAGTTACCGTGATGCCAGCCGTGACCGACATCGCCGTCAGCAGCATCAGCCCGTCTGGTCCACTGATCCAAGGACACGTCGTCGATGTCGCTGTGACCGTTGCGAACATCGGCAATCAGAACGTGGCGAGCAGCTTCGATGTCACCCTTCAGGACTCGACGGCTGGTGTGGCACTAGGCACGCAGACGGTCGCGGGCCTGGCCGTCGGAGCGCGCACGACGCTGACGTTCAGCTGGAATCTGACGGGCGCGTCGCTGGGCGCGCACACCCTGCTTGCGACGCAGTCGTTGACCGACGACTACAGCGCCAACAATCAGATCAGGACTGTCGCGACGGTGAATCCCAAGCCGACCGATATCGCGCTCCCCGGCATCACGGGGCCCCGTTCAGTGATCCAGGGCGATACGGCGCACGTCGTGGTCACGGTCCAGAATGTTGGTGAGGTGGACGTGAGCGCGAGCTTCGACGTGGTCCTGACCGACGGGTGGGCCGGCCCAACGCTCGGTACGCAGACGGTTGCCGGTCTCGCCATCGGGGCCACGACCACGGTGGATATCCCCTGGAACACCGCTGGGTCGGCTGTCACCGGGCACACCCTGTTCGCCACGCAGAAACTCGCCGACAACAACTCGGCGAACAACAGCATCGCGATCGGCATCGATGTGAAACCGGTTCCGTCGACCGATCTGGCGGTGACTGGTGTGAGCGCGCCGGTCGGGGTGGGGCAGGGTAGCACGGTCGCCGTAGTGGTCGCGGTGCAAAACGTGGGTGGGAAGAACGTCACCGCCAATTTCGATCTGGTCCTGACCGACGCAACGGCCGGTGTGACGATCGGCACGCAGACCGTGACCGGAGGACTCGCGGTGGGCGGCAGCACCACACGCACGTTCAACTGGAATACCACCAGCGCCGCGCTCGGCAGTCATACGCTGGTCGGGACGCAAACCCTGGCGGACGACAGCGCCGCCGACAATCAGAGCTCGACGACGGCCAGGGTGAATCCGCCGTCGATTGATGTCGCCGTGACCGGCATGACCGCACCCGCATCGGTGACACAGGGAAATACTCCCACGATTAGTGTCACGGTCCAGAACGTCGGTGGTCAGGATGTCAGCAGCAGCTTCAACATCGTCCTGACCGATGCGACGGCCGGTGTGACGATCGGCACTCAGGCCGTCACCGGGCTCACGTTGGGCGCCAGTGCAACGCGCTACTTCAACTGGAACACCACGGGCGCCACGGTGGGCGGGCACAACCTGGTCGCGACCCAGTCTCTCGCGGATGACAGCGCGGCGAACAATCAGCGCTCGACGACGGTCAACATCACGCCGGCGCCGGCTGATATCGCGGTGGTGAGTATCACGGCACCCAGCCAGGTGACGGTGGGTGACACGGCTCCGGTTGTGGTCACTGTGCAGGACGTGGGCGGTCAGGATGTCACGAACACTTTCGATGTGGTGTTGACCGACGGGACGGCCGGTAATGCGATCCTCGGTACGCAGACAATCTTCGGTCTTGCCGCGGGCGCGAGCTCGACGCTCACGTTCAATTGGAACACCGCCGGAGCGGGCATTTGGGGGCACATTCTGACCGCGACGCAGCAGCAGGCCGATGCCAACTCGAGCAACAATGCGCGCGCGACCTCCATCACCGTGAACCCGCCGACGGCCCACGTCGGGAATCTCGACGGCTTTGCCAACAGCGGCGTTCCGGGGGATACCACCTGGTCGGCGACCGTGCGGATCACCGCGCACGATGCCAAGCATAATCCGCTGAACGGCGTGACCGTTAGCGGCACGTGGAACGGAAGCGGCCCCGATGCGACCTGCGTAACGAGTGACGACGGCGGTGAGGGAACCGGCACCTGCACCGTAGTCCTTTCGTCCATCCCGAATGCGACCCACTACGCCTCATTCGCGGTGAGCGGGATGTCACTCCCGGGCGGCAGCTACAATAAATGGGCCAATCATGATCCGGATGGCAGCAGCAACGGCTTTTCGGTTGACGTGAAGCATTAGTGCGAATCGGTCGAGTGGTGCTCTTGTCCGGTGTTTTAGTCGCCTGCTCAGGCGCCCACAGAGGAGCTACGGTGGCTGCTCGGAGCATCGATGAGGTTCTCGCCGCGCACACAGATTCCCTGATGATGCTGCCGGGCGTCGTGGGGACGGCGGTGGGTTTGTGCGACGGTCAGCGTTGCATCAAGGTGTTGCTGGCAGACTCCAGCGCGGCAGCCAAAGCCCGAATTCCGGAGCGTCTGGAGGGCTACCGCGTCGTCGTCGAAGTGACCGGCGTCATCCGGCCTCGCTAGCGCAGCTGTTGCCACAGATAGACGTAGGTCAGCGCGAACTCCTTCGCCCGCTGCGCGTTTGTCACACCCGCGCCGTGGCCGCCCTCCGTGTTCTCGAAGTAGTAGAATGGGATCCCCATCGATTCCATCTTCGCCGCCATCTTGCGGGCATGCGCGGGATGCACGCGGTCGTCGCGCGTCGTCGTCGCGAACAGCACCGTCGGATACTTCGTCCCCGGCCGCAGATTCTGGTACGGTGAGTACCGCGAGATATACGCCCACTCCTCCGGCTTGTCGGGATCACCGTATTCCGCCATCCAGCTCGCGCCGGCGAGGAGATGACTGTAGCGCTTCATGTCGAGCAACGGGTTCTGGATCACAACGGCGTTGTACAGCTCGGGATGCTCGGTCAGAGCCACGCCCATCAGCAATCCACCGTTGCTGCCGCCGCGGATGCCCAGATGCTGCGGACTGGTCACGCTGTCTTTGATCAATTGCTGCGCGACCGCGGTGAAATCGTCGTAGATCCGCTGGCGATGCTCCTTCAATCCAGCGCGGTGCCATTGTGGTCCGAATTCACCACCGCCGCGAATGTTCGCAAGCACGAAGACGCCACCGCGCTCGAGCCACGCCGCGCCGACCGCGCTGTTGTAGGACGGCGTATTCGCGATTTCGAATCCGCCGTACGCCGTGAGCAGCGTGGGGTTGCTGCCATCGCGCTTCATGGTGCCGCGGTGCACGATGAAGAAGGGGATCTTCGTGCCATCCTGCGAAGTGGCTTCCTCCTGTTCGACGACGAGCGCCGAGGCGTCAAACATCGCCGGAAGCCGCTTCATCTCTGAGACGACGCCGTTCTCGGCCGTGACGTAGAGCGTCGTCGGTTGGATGAAGTTGGTGAATGAGAAGAAGTAGCGATTCGAGCGGGGCGAGCGGTCCACGACGCCGACGGTGCCGAGGTCTGGAGCGGGAACCTTCTCGAACGTCCAGCCACCGCCCTGGTGGCGATAGCGTCGCAACTCGCCACGCACGTTGTTCAACACGTTGAGAACCAGGTAGTCGTGCGTCGTCGAGACGCCGTTGATGGTTTCGCGCGGGCCGGGCTGCATCACGAGCTGGAGATCGCGTTTGCCCGCCATGAAATCATCGATCGAGGTCGCCACCAGCGATCCCGTCGGCCACGTTTTTCCGCCGACCGTCCATGGATCACGCACGTAGACGATCATCTGGTCGCGCAGCACGTACAGATCCGCGTCCTTCAGGACGTCGATCTTTGTGACTCTTCCCTTGTCGTACAGGTACTGCCCACTCTCGTAAAAGTTTATGGCATCGCTGATCCGCAAATAGCGGCGGTCCCCGGCGTCCACACTGAAACCGAACGCTCCCACGTGGTCGGCTGGAGCCTCGAAGACCGTGGTCGCGGAAGCGAGTGGGTGACCGCGTTTCCAGAGCTTTACGATGCGCGGATAGCCTGACGTCGTCATGCTGCCCGGGCCAAAATCGGTCCCGACAAACAGCGTGCTGTCATCGACCCAGGCGGTGTTGGTCTTTGCCTCGGGAATCTTGAATCCATCGCTGACGAATCGCTTCGTGGTCAGATCGAACTCCCGCGTCTCAGTGGCGTCGGATCCGCCGCGCGACAGCGAGACGATGCAGCGCTTGTACTCCGGCTCGAAGCAATCGGCGCCACTCCACGACCAGGTCACGCCTTCAGCTTTGCTGAGGGAATCCACGTCGATCACCGTTTCCCACGCCGGATTCGCGGTCGCGTAACTCGCCCAGCTGGTGCGCCGCCAGATGCCGCGCTCGTGCTCGGCGTCCTGCCAGAAGTTGTAGAGCGAGTTTCCGATGATCTGCGGGTAGGCGATCTTGTCCTTGGAATCGAGGATCTGCTTGATGCGATCGTAGAACGTCTGATACAGGGGCGATCGCGTCAGCGCGGCGATGGTGACCGCGTTCTTCGCGTTGACCCACTCCATCGAGCGACTGCCTTCGACGTCCTCCAGCCACACGAAGGGGTCGTCTGAGGGCGGAGGTGACGACGGCTGCTGCGCGGCAATGGGAATGCGGACGAGGGGTGAGATCGCGAGCAGGAGGAAGAGAGTCTTCATGCTTATTAAGCTGCCCCCGCAAGTCTTGGTGCGCCAGAGCTTTTGGCCCTACCGTCATCGCGGCAGGCGATTAGCTTCCCCCCGGCATGAATGTCATCCCCCAGCGCGTGAAGGATGCTGGCGTTGCGTTGACCGCGCCGCTGGCGCGGGCCTTAATTCAGGGCGGCGTACATCCCAACGTCCTCACTACGGTCGGCACGGTCATCCTTGTGGGATCCGGTGTGACGTTTGGGGTCGGGGAAATTCGGCTGGGCGGAGTGTTGTTGCTCGTGAGTGGCTTGTTCGACATCCTGGACGGCCAAGTAGCCCGGCAGGGCGCCTTGGTAACGGCGTTCGGCGCGTTCTACGATTCGACCCTCGACCGCGTGGGAGAGTCGGCGGTGTTCGCGGGTCTGGCGATCTATTTCCTCCACGGCCCGCTCCCGACGTCCCTCGTCGCACCCGCGGTCGGCGCCGCGATCGCTGCACTGGCGACTTCACTGCTGGTTTCCTACGCCCGTGCCCGCGCTGAAGGCGTGGGCGTCGAGTGTAGGGTGGGAATCGCTGCCCGAGCCGAGCGCGTGTTACTGCTCGGTGTGCCCGCCATAATATTTGGTGGTGGCTCGCGCGCCGATGGAGTCATGCTGTTCTGGATTGTTGTCGTGCTTGCGTTTGTCTCCGCGGTCACCGTGATCCAGCGGATCGTGCATGTGGCGCGCGTTGCGACAGGTGCGCCGCAGCCGCCGCCGCTGATTCCGAAGCGTGAGACGTTACCTGGAGTCGCGGCCGCGCGCCGCAAAGGCCATTAATGATTCTGACAGGTGGCGGCCGAGAGATTGCCCCGGCCAACGGAAAACTCGGCGTCCTGCTCGTCGGCCTTGGCGCCGTCTCCACGACGTTCATTGCGGGCGTGGAAAACGTGCGGCGCGGTCGCGCGCTGCCGATCGGATCGCTCAGCCAAATGGCCACGATCCGCCTGGGCAAACGCACCGAGAAGCGCGAGCCGATCAAGGCGTTCCTGCAGGGCATCAAGCCGATGCCCGCCGTCTTCGATCAGTACTACGTCAAGCGCCTGCACGGCACCAACGTCAAACGCGGCAAGAACAAACGAGACCTCGCCGAGCAGCTGCGCGAGGACATGCGGAATTTCAAGAAGAGCGCCGGGCTCGACCGCATCGTGATCGTGTGGTGCGCCTCGACGGAAGTCTTCCTGACGGCGGGCCCAGCCCATCAGTCGGTCGACGCGTTCGAGAAAGCGATGGAGCAGAACGATCAATCGATCGCGCCGTCCATGCTGTACGCCTATGCCGCGTTGATGGAGAACGTGCCGTTCGCGAACGGCGCGCCCAATCTCACCGTCGACATTCCCGCGATGGTGCAGATGGCGGAGGAGCGCCGCGTCCCGATCGGCGGCAAGGATTTCAAGACCGGCCAGACGATGATGAAGAGCGTGCTCGCGCCGGCGTTCAAGGCGCGAATGTTGGGTCTCTCGGGATGGTACTCCACGAACATCCTGGGCAACCGCGACGGCGAAGTGCTGGACGACCCCGAGTCGTTCAAGACCAAGGAAGAATCGAAGCTCGGTCTGCTCGAGCACATCCTCCAACCCGATCTTTATCCCGAGCTGTATGGCAAGGTCTACCACAAGGTGCGGATCAATTACTACCCGCCGCGGGGCGACAACAAAGAAGGCTGGGACAACATCGACATCTTCGGATGGCTCGGCTATCCGATGCAGATCAAAGTCGATTTTCTGTGCCGGGACTCGATCCTCGCCGCGCCCATCGTGCTCGATTTGGCGCTGTTCTTCGACCTGGCCGGACGCGCCGGGCTCGCGGGCATTCAGGAATGGCTGTCCTTCTACTTTAAGAGCCCGCAGACGGCGCCGGGGCTGTACCCCGAGCACGACCTGTTCATTCAGCAGACCAAGCTGAAGAACACGTTGCGCTGGTTGATGGGCGAGGAGCAGATCACGCACCTCGGTATCGAGTACTACGAGTACGCAGACCGCTAACCGCCTTCGCCCTTCAGGAGATCTTCGTCGATGATAGTTCCTCCGCTTCAGCATGCGGCTGGCGGCGAGGCCGCGCTCGTGCTGCCCGATCTCAATCAGGCCACGTTCCTCGGCGGCATCGGGGGGCGGGCGCTCCTGCTCTGGGGCCTCGTAATCTGCGCGCTCGGACTCCTGTTCGGACTCGCGCAGTACACGCAGCTCAAGAACCTCCCCGTGCATCGGGCGATGCGGGAGATCTCCGAGCTGATCTACGAGACCTGTAAGACGTATCTGCTCACGCAGGGCCGCTTCCTTCTTATTCTCTGGGTCTTCATCGGCGCGATTGTGGCCGTGTATTTCGGGACGCTCGCCCAGACCGTAAACGCGGCCGGCGTGACCGTTCGCGGGTTCCCCGCGATGAAGGTGCTCGTGATTCTGCTATTCAGCCTGATCGGCATCGCGGGCAGCTACGGCGTGGCGTGGTTCGGGATCCGCGTGAACACGTTCGCGAACTCGCGCACGGCCTTCGCCAGCCTCACGGGCAAGCCCTACCCGAATCACGCGATTCCCCTGAAGGCCGGCATGAGCATCGGGATGCTGCTCATCAGCGTCGAGCTGCTGCTGATGCTCCTGATTCTGCTCTTCATCCCGGGCGACTACGCGGGCCCCTGTTTCATCGGCTTCGCGATCGGCGAGTCGCTCGGCGCCGCGGCGCTGCGCGTAGCGGGCGGCATCTTCACGAAGATCGCCGACATCGGTGCGGACCTCATGAAGATCGTCTTCAAGATCAAAGAGGACGACGCGCGCAATCCGGGCGTGATCGCCGACTGCACCGGCGACAATGCCGGCGATTCCGTCGGCCCCAGCGCCGATGGCTTCGAGACGTACGGCGTGACCGGCGTCGCGCTGATCTCGTTCATTCTGCTCGGCGTGCACGAGCCGCTCGTCAAGGTGCAGCTGCTGGTATGGATCTTCGCGATGCGCGTCATGATGATCATCGCCTCGGGCGTCTCGTACTTCCTCAACGCCGCGATCGTCAAGGCTCGCTATCAAACCGCCGACCACATGAACTACGAGGCCCCACTGACGACGCTGGTGTGGCTGACGTCGTTCGTCTCGGTGGCGCTCACCTTCCTCGCCTCCCGCCTGCTGATCCCGCATCTCGGCGGCGACCCGACTCTGTGGTGGAAGCTGTCCCTCGTCATCACCTGTGGCACCTTGGCGGGCGCCATCATCCCCGAGTTCGTGAAAGTCTTCACGTCCGTGACCTCGCGGCACGTGCGGGAGATTGTGACCTCGTCGCGTGAAGGCGGTGCTTCACTGAACATCCTGTCCGGTTTCGTCGCCGGGAACTTCAGTGCGTTCTGGTTAGGACTGACGATGATGTCGCTCATGGCAATCGCGTACGGCGTGAGTACAGCCGGGCTCGCCGGCCTGATGGTGGCGCCGGCAGTCTTCGCGTTCGGCCTCGTGGCGTTCGGGTTCCTGGGGATGGGGCCGGTGACGATCGCCGTCGATTCTTACGGTCCGGTCACGGACAACGCGCAGTCGATCTACGAGCTCTCGCTCATCGAGCAGGTGCCTAACGTGCGCGGCGAGATCAAGCAGGATTTCGGCTTCGATCCGAACTTCGCGGTCGCCAAGGAGAATCTCGAGGAGAACGACGGGGCGGGGAACACGTTCAAGGCGACGGCCAAACCCGTCCTGATCGGCACGGCCGTAGTCGGCGCAACCACGATGATTTTCTCGATCATTGTGGCCTTGACGCGCGGCCTCCAGCCCGAGCTGTTGTCCAACATCTCGATTCTGTATCCGCCGTTCCTGCTCGGCCTGATCACGGGCGGCGCGGTGATTTATTGGTTCACCGGCGCCTCGACGCAAGCGGTGACGACCGGCGCGTATCGCGCCGTGGAGTTCATCAAGGCGAACATCCGGCTCGAGGGCACGACCAAAGCCTCTGTGTCCGACAGCAAGAAAGTAGTCGAGATCTGCACGCAGTACGCGCAGAAGGGGATGTTCAACATCTTCCTCACGGTCTTCTTCGCGACGCTCGCGTTCGCCTTCGTCGAGCCGTACTTCTTCATCGGCTATCTGATTTCGATCGCGCTGTTCGGCCTGTTTCAGGCGATCTTCATGGCCAATGCCGGCGGCGCGTGGGACAACGCCAAGAAAATCGTCGAGACCCAGCTGAAGCAAAAAGGAACCGAGCTGCATGCCGCGACGGTCGTGGGTGATACGGTCGGGGATCCGTTCAAGGACACGTCGTCGGTCGCTATGAACCCGATCATCAAATTCACGACCCTGTTTGGACTGCTGGCGGTCGAGCTCGCGGTGTCGCTGACCGCGGAGCGTGGCGTCGCCCTGACGCTCATCCTCGCGGGCACGTTCCTCGTCGTCGCCCTCGTGTTCGTGTGGCGGTCCTTCTACGCCATGCGGATCGAATCTGCTCCCGCGCGCGCGAAGGTGCGCTAGCGCTCCCGCCGAGTCGTGATGACGTCCACCCAGATCGTCGTTACGGCGCTCGGCGTCGGAGCCATCGTCTGGGTGCTGTGGTACTTCCTCTTCTCCCGCGGCAAAGCGGTTGCCGCGACCGCCGGCACGGAGGGAGTCCAGGAAGTGCGCATCACGGTGAAAGGTGGGTACACCCCCGATACGATCGTCGTGCAGGCCGGCAAGCCGGTGCGGCTCCAGTTTTATCGCGACGAAACCGCGGACTGCTCGGAGCGTGTGGTATTCGAGCGCTTCGGGGTCGACAAGCAGCTCCCTCCGTTTCAGACCACCACGATCGAGTTCACGCCCGATCAGCCGGGTGAGTATCCCTTCCGCTGCGGCATGAACATGCTGAAGGGACTTCTCGTCGTGGAGCCCCCTGGCGATCGCCGCGCCGCGTCGTCGCCGCACAAGTTCCACGTTGCTGGGGGGGGGCCATGAGTAAGGCCCGCATCGTTCTTCCCATCGAGGGCATGACCTGCGCGAGCTGCGCCGCGACGGTGCAGGAGGCGCTCACGGGCGCTGGCGGCGTGACGTCCGCGGGTGTCAACTTCGCGACCAACAAGGCCGCGATCGAGTACGACGATGCGCAAACCAACGTCGGCCAGCTCATCAAGACCGTGCGCGAGGCGGGCTACAACTGTGGCACGGCTAGCGTGACGTTCGCTATCACCGATCTGCATTACGCGTCGAGCGTCGCACCGCTCGAGCGGGCGCTGGCCGGCGTACGCGGTGTGATCCGCGCGGCCGCCAACCAGGCCACCGAGACGGCCACCGTCGACTACGTCCCCGGGGTGGTTACCGCCCAGGATCTCGAGCAGGCGGTGCAGAACGCTGGCTTCGATGTCGCGGCGCCGATCGCGGCTGAGGACCCGGTGGAACGGGAACGCATCGCGCGCAGCCGGGAAGTTCGCAGCCTCGCGTGGAAGTTCGCGCTCGCGGCCCTCGTCACGGTCGTGGCCATGCTGGGCTCCATGTTGCTGATGGCCGACCGACCGATGGGCGATAACGGCACGATGAAGCAAGTGGACCTGTTCGGTCGCCTCATCATGCCGCTGGCCGTGTCGCTGCGGGATTGGGTCGCAGTTCGTGGCTGGGTGCTCGACCTCACGTGGATCACGTGGGGGCTGGCGATCATCACGCTTCCGGTCGTCATCTGGTCGGGGCAACAGTTCTATAAAGGAACCTGGAGCGGCATTCGCCATCGGACCGCCGACATGAATACGCTCATCGGCGTGGGGACGGGCGCCGCGTACCTGTACTCACTCGTCGCCCGTACCTCGGAAGCGATCCGGCGATTGGCCGCGCTGCGCGCGAAATCGGCGCACGTGCTGCGCGATGGTCATGAAACGGAGATTCCCGTTGAAGCGGTGGTCGTCGGGGACCTCGTCATCATCAAGCCGGGCGAGAAGATCCCGGTAGACGGTGTCGTCACCGACGGCGCGTCGGCGGTGAACGAATCGATGATCACCGGCGAGCCGATCCCGGTCGCGAAGAAGCCGGGGGATGAAGTGATCGGTGGGACGCTCAATACGACCGGCAGCGTGACCTTCCGCGCGACGCGCGTCGGCAAAGACACGGCGCTCGGCCAGATCGTGCAGCTCGTCGAGGACGCGCAAGCCACCAAAGCGCCGATCCAGAAGCTCGCCGATCGCGTCGCCGGCGTATTCGTCCCGATCGTCATTGCGCTCGCCATCGCGGCCTTCGTCGGCTGGTTCGATTTCGGACCGCCTCCCGAGGCGCGGGCGGTCGTATTCGCGACCGTCGCGTTTGTCAGCGTCTTGATCATCGCCTGTCCCTGCGCGTTGGGGCTCGCGACGCCGACGGCGATTCTCGTCGGCACCGGGAAGGCGGCGGAGTACGGCATTCTCATTCGCAGTGGCGAAGCGCTCGAGCGGCTCGCGAAGGTGCGCATCGTGCTGCTCGATAAGACCGGAACGATCACCGAGGGGCGGCCCGCTGTGACGCACATTGTCACCGCCAAGAAACCCGACGGGACGCCGATCAGTCCGGCCGACGTGCTCAAGTGGGCGGCGTCCGTCGAGCAACGTTCCGAGCATCCCCTCGCGCATGCGATTCTCAAGGCGGCGCAAGACAAGCAGGTCTCACTCCTGCCGGTCGAAAAGTTTGCCGCGATGGAAGGAAGAGGGGTGCGGGGCACGGTCGATCGTCGCATCATCGAAGTCATCTCACTGCGGCACGCGCGCGAGCGCAGCCTGGACCTTGGCTCGCTCGGGCCGGATGCCGACCGGCTCGCCGCGCAGGGCCGCTCGCCGGTCATCTGCGTCGTGAACAACACCGTGTATGCGGTGATCGCGATCTCCGATCCGGTGAAGGCGACGTCCAGGGAAGCCATCCTGCGGCTCCAGCATCTGGGGCTGGACGTGGTGATGGTGTCGGGCGACTCGCGCAAAGGCGCGGAAGCGGTAGCCGCGGAGATGGGCATCGCCGAAGTGCTCGCCGAGGTGCTGCCATCGCAGAAAGCGGATCTGGTCAAGAAGCTGCAGCGTCAGGGTAAACCGATCGTCATGGTCGGCGACGGCATCAACGATGCCCCGGCGCTGGCGCAGGCGAACGTCGGCATCGCGATCGGGACCGGCACGGACATCGCGATGGAGGCATCCGACGTCACGTTGATCCGTGGCGACCTGCGCGCGGTGGCAATAGCGATCGAGCTCGCGCGCCGCACGCTGCGCACGATTCGCTGGAACCTGATTTGGGCGTTTGGTTACAACGTCGTGCTGATTCCCGTTGCGGCCGGCGTGCTGTATCCTGTCACCGGTTGGCTGCTGTCGCCGATCGTCGCGAGCGCGGCGATGGCGTGGTCGAGCCTGTCGGTCGTGTTGAACAGCCTCACCCTGCGGCGCTTCAAAGCTCGAGGAGTTGTCAGTCATGCGTTACTTCCACAGAACTAGCGCGAGTCCCGAAGCCGTACTCGACGTCGCGAAGACCTTCTTCGGCGGCCGCCTCGCGCCCGCTGAAGAGTCACCGCGGCGGCGCGCGTATCACGGAACGTTGGGCCGTATCACCATCAGCGCGCGGCCCGAGGGTGGGCACTACACCTTCGTCGAGGCGACGACCGATCAGGTTCCGCCGCTACGAGTTGGTCCGTCGTTATGCGGTCGTCGTCGAAGTCCACTTCTGCTTCGCCATCGGGCAGATCGATCACCGCCGAGTAGACGCCGCTCACACTCTTGAGCGCTTTCTCCACCTTGGCCTGGCAATGGCCACAGGTCATGCCGGTGACGCGCAGTTTGATGTTCGCCATGGCTCTTCCCCCTCGACTATAATTTAAGCCCATGGCTCTTCCAGTGACGCCGCCAACCGCAGCGATCCCCACCGGGACAGGGGCAGCGGGGGCAGCGGGGGCAGCGGGGGCAGCGGGGGCAGCGCTGTCGAGCGACCAGCTGCTCGAGATCTATTATTACCTGCGGCTTACCCGCACGCTCGAGGAGCGCCTGGTCGCGCTCTACCGTCAGAGCAAGGTCATCGGCGGCCTGTTTCGCTCCCTGGGACAGGAGGGTGAATCGGTCGCCACGGCGTACGCGCTGGAGCGCGGCCGCAACAAGGACATCCTCTCGCCCCTGATCCGTAACCTCGGCTCGCTGCTCGTGATGGGCGCTCAGCCCGTCGAGATCCTGCGCCAGTACATGGCCAAGGCGGACAGTCCCACACACGGCCGCGAGCTCAACGTGCACTTCAATGATCTCGAGAAAGGCTACCTCGGCCAGATCTCGCATCTGGGAGACATGATCCCCGTCATGGCGGGGATCGCGCTCACCTTCAAGCTGCGCCGCGAGCCGAGGGTAGGGTTGGTCTACATCGGGGATGGCGGCACGTCCACCGGCACCTTTCACGAAGGCCTGAACTTCGCTGCGGTGCAGCGGCTGCCGCTGGTCGTCATCGGTGAATACAACCACTGGGCCTACTCGACTCCCCCCGAAACGCAGTTCGCCGTCAAAGACCTTGCCGAGAAGTCGCCGGGGTACGGCATTCCGGCCGTGACGGTGGACGGAAACGACGTCGTTGCGGTATACGAGGCCACGAAATTCGCGGCCGACCGCGCGCGCCGCGGGAAGGGCGTGCATTTCATCGAAGTGAAGACGTATCGCCGCAAGGGTCACGCCGAGCATGACGATCAGCACTATGTGCCCAAAGGCGAGCTGGATAAATGGGCAAAGGAGAATGATCCCGTCGACCGATATGTGCAGCGACTGCTTGCCGCGGACCTTGTCGGCGAAAGCCACTTGAAAGACATCGATGACCGCGTGCGCGACGAGGTCGATCAGGCGACGGACGCTTGCGTGGACGAGCCGTTGCCCGAAGCGGAGACAGCGTTGCCCGGCGTCTTGGTCGACCCGCCCGTTGCCGACACGCTTTGGTTTAAGGCGCTGTGGATCGACACGCCGATCTCCGAGGCGGCGATCGTCGGCGCCGCGGCCGGCGCGGCGCACATGGGCCTCCGGCCCGTTGCGGAGATGCAGTTCATCGACTTCATCTCCTGTGCCTACGACATGCTGACGAATTACGTCGCGACGGCGCGCTACCGCGCGGGGCTATCGACGCCGATGGTCGTGCGCGGTCCCTGCGGTGGTTACGTGCGCGGCGGCCCGTTCCATTCACAGAACCCGGAGGCCGCCTTCCTGCATACGCCCGGGTTGAAAATCGTCTATCCGGCGACCGCCCGTGACGCGAAGGGATTGATCAAAGCCTCGATCCGCGACGAAGATCCGGTCCTGTACCTCGAGCACAAATGGCTGTACCGGCGCATCAAGGAGCAATTGCCGGAAGGCGAAGAAGTGCTCACCCCGATCGGGGAAGCGCGCCTCGCGCGCGAAGGGAAGAATCTGTCGATCATTAGTTACGGCGCGACCGTCTGGAAATCGCTCGAGGCGGCGGACCGCCTCGCGCAGGAAGATGGGCTATCGGTCGAAGTGGTCGACTTGCGGACGCTCTTGCCGATGGACGATGCGGCGATCGTCGCGACGGTGAAGAAGACGAACAAGGTGCTGATCGTGCACGAGGACACGCGCACGGGCGGTATCGCCGGCGAGATCGCGGCGCGAATCAACGAGCAGGCATTCGAATGGCTGGACGGTCCGATCATGCGCGTGACCGCGCACGACGTACCGCTGCCCTACGCGCCGACGCTGGAAGACTTTGTGCTCCCGCAGACTGACGACATTGTGAAAGCTGCGCGCTGGCTCGCGGCCTACTGATGGAGAGGATATGGCACGCGTAGACGTACTGATGCCCCAGATGGGCGAATCGATCGCCGAAGGGACGTTGAGCAAATGGCTCAAGAAGGTCGGCGATGCGGTGAAGCGCGACGAGCCTCTGTTCGAGATCTCCACCGACAAGGTGGACGCGGAAATCCCCGCGCCCGTTGCGGGCGTTCTGGCGGAGATCAAGGTGCAGGAAGGACAGACCGTCCCGGTTCAGACGCTCGTTGCGGTCCTCGAAACTGAGAAGGGGGCCGCGGCGCCCGCGCCCGCGAAACCCGAGCCGCCAAAGGCGGCCGCCCCGGCCGCCCCGGCACCGCCGGCTCCCAAACCCGAGCCTCCTAAAGCTGCTCCAGCAGTTAAGCGCAGCGACGGTGACGGCGGTGGGGGAGGTGTGCAAACGGCCGAGCAACGGCTCCGCACCAAATCCACGCCGCTCGTGCGCAAGATTGCGGCTGAGCACAGCGTGGATATCTCGCGCATTCCAGGCAGCGGTTACGCGGGGCGCGTGACGAAGCAGGATATCCTCGGCTACATCCAAAGAGCTCCGGCTGCCCCGGCACCGATACCCGGTACCCGGTACCCGGTACCGGGTGGTGGCCTGATCGAGCATCCGGTCGTCGAACCGTGGCCAGGGGACAGGGTCGAGCCGTGGTCCAAGATCCGCAAGATCACCGCCGATCACATGGTGATGTCGAAGCGGGTGTCGGCGCACGTCGCCAGCTTCTTTGAAGTCGACTTCACGCGCATCGCGCAGCTACGCGCCAAGGCAAAACAGAGCTACGTCGAGCGCGGCGTGAGCCTCACGTTCCTCGCCTTCATCGCGAAGGCGTGCGCGGAGAATCTCCGCACGCACCCGATCGTCAACGCCGCCGTCTCCGGCGACAGCACGATCTATCGCGCCGACGTGAACATCGGTATCGCGGTGGCGCTCGATTGGGGGCTGATCGTGCCGGTGATCAAGCACGCCGACGAGCTGTCGCTCATCGGGATCGCGCGCACCATCAACGATCTCGGCGAACGCGCGCGCACCAAGAAGCTGTTGCCCGACGACATCCAGCGCGGCACGTTCACGATCACGAATCCCGGCGGCTTCGGACCGTTCGCCGGCATTCCAATCATCAATCAGCCGCAGGTGGCCATCCTGGGCGTCGGAGCGATCGAGAAACGGCCCAAAGTCGTCGCCGGGTCCGACGGCACCGAATCGATCGCCATCCGGACGATGGGCATGCTGACGATGTCGTACGACCACCGTGTCGTGGATGGCGCGGATGCCGACAAGTTCCTCGCCGACGTTAAGAAGATGCTGCAGGAGTTTCCCGAGGGAGCGGTGTGAGCATGCCCAAAGTCCTGACCGCGGCGCGAGTGCGCGTCGCCGCGCAGAACGAGACGGAATACGTGAACACGCTCCGCGAGCTGAGCCAGTTTGCGGAAGCGCGGGGGCAGCGCATCTGGCTGTTCCGGAACGCGAAGGACCCGCGCCTGTTCATCGAATTCTCCGAGAGTCCCACCGAAATGTCCCACCGGGCGCAGGCGTCGCGGTTGCCGGAGGAGATCAAGCTCGAGCGGCGCCTGCAGACGATCGCGACGTACGCGCCCGATGCCTGGGAGCTGTGGAGTGAGGTTCCTGTGGCCACCGCGTCGCAAGCCTGACGCATGGCGCGACGCACGATCGCGGTAGACGGCGAGAAATGGGAGGTATCTCCAGCGGGTCGCGTCACGGTGTATGGGCGCGACCAGTTCGGTCTCATCTTCGAGCAGGGCACGGGGTCACAACGCCGCCGGCGCGTGACGCATTTTTCGCCGGTCGGCGCCCGGTCGCCCGACCGCGCGTTCGCTGAGCTGTCCGACCGCGAATTGCTCGAGCTGTTCCGGCAGTCGCAACCGGCCTGGACGGCGCCCGAGGTGTCCTACGCCGCACATTGATCTCCACTGCCACTCGACGGCCTCCGATGGGGAATGCGAGCCACCCGAGGTCGCCCGCCGCGCGCGCGCCGTCGGCCTCACTGCGATCGCACTCACCGATCACGACACGACGGACGGCGTTGCAGACGCGGCGCGCGAGGGGGCGAAGCTCGGGATCCGCGTGATCCCGGGCTGCGAGTTCAGCGTGCGCGCGCCATGGGGCGAGCTGCACGTCCTCGCGTTGTTCTTGCCCCCCGAGACTGAGCGTCTCCAGGGCTTCCTGCGCGATACGCGCGCGGCGCGACGCCGGCGCGGCGAACAGATCGTGGCCAAGCTGCAGGGACTCGGTGTGGCGATCGAGCTGGAGGACGTGGAGGCGCAACTCAGCGGCGGCGACGGCGGCGCGCTGGGCCGGCCGCATGTCGCGCGCGCACTCGTCGACTGCGGAGCGTGTGAAGACATCACGGATGCGTTTCGCCGCTACCTCGGCCGGGGCCGGGCGGCGTACGTCGAGAAACCGCTGCCAACCCTCTCCGAAGTCACGTCGCTGGTGCACGAGGTGGGTGGGCTGACCGTCGCGGCGCACCTCGGCGATCATGGAACCGAAGGACAGCTCCGGACTTTTCAGGACCAGGGACTGGACTGTGTCGAGGTGCGCCACCCGAGCCATGCTCCGGCCGTCGAGCAGCGACTCATGCGCCTCGCCGAGCGGCTCGGGCTCGGGATCACCGGCGGCTCGGACTGGCACGGCGAAAGTGAGTATGGCGACACCCATGCGCCGCTCGGCAGCATGAAGGTACCCGACGCGTGGCTCACTCAACTCGAACGGCGGTTGGAGCTGGCAACGAGGACCAGGACATGAGCGAACCGTTACCGATCGGTAGTAAGGCGCCCTCCTTCACCGCTCCCGCGTCCGATGGCCAGACGTATTCGCTCGGCGCGCTGCTGAAAAAGGGGCCGGTCGCGTTGGTGTTCTATCCCGGCAACAACACCCCCGGCTGAAACCGCCAACTCTCCGCCGTGCGCGATGAGATGGCAAAGTTCAAGGCCGTTGGAATGCAACCGCTCGGCGTGAATCCCGCGGGCATCGACAGCCATAAGAGCTACGTGGAGAAGATGCAGTTCAATTTTCCGTTGCTCTCCGATCCGGACCGAGCGATCGCCCGCGCGTATCACGCGCTCAAGGACGATGATCGCGGGATCCAGCGCACGGTCTACGTAATTGGACGAGAGGGAACGGTGCGCTACGCTCAGCGCGGCGCTCCCCCCGTGGACGACATCGTCGCGGCCGTGAATGCCCGCTGATTTTCGGGGCAAGGTCGCACTCGTCACGGGCGTGGGGCGCGTCGGACAAATCGGACATGCGGTCGCGCGCGGCTTGGGACGTGCGGGCGCGAAGCTCGTGCTCGCCGACGTGAACGCCGTCGGGCTGGCGGATCGCGTGAAGGAATTCGCGGGTGAAGGCATCGCGGCCAAGGCTTCGGCCGGCGACCTCACGCAGCCCGACGCGGCGCGCGTCGCCGCCGCAGCGGCACAGTCGCACTTCGGTGGGCTCGACGTCGTCGTGAACGTTGCGGGCGGGTTCTTCAGCTACGGCCCGTTCACCGAAGTGAAGCCCGACATCCTGGAGCGGGAATTCGCGGTCAACTTCAAGACCGCCTTCTTCATGTGTCAGGCCGCGATTCCGGTGCTGCTGTCGCGCGGGACCGGGGGGGGATCAATCGTCAACTTCGCGTCGATTGCCGTCGTCCGCTCGCTCATGCACATGTCGGCGTACAGCGCGGCGAAATCCGCGGTCGCGGGTCTCACGCGCGAGCTGGCACGCGAATACCGCGACGCCAACATCCGCGTGAACGCGGTGGCGCCGGCGACCGTGCGGACCGCGGACAACGTCGCGACCATGCAGCCCGATCCCAAGACCCCCTTCGTCGAGCTCGAAGAAGTCGTGAACACCGTGCTCTTCCTGGCGAGTGATGAAGCGAAAGCGATCACGGGCCAGATCGTGCCGATCACCGGAAAGGCGTACTAATGCGGCTCGAGGGCGCGGGCGCGTTGGTGACCGGTGCTGGGCGCCGGGTCGGGCAGGCGATCGCCGTCGGATTGGCCCGTGCGGGATGCGACGTGGCGGTGCATTACCACGGCTCCGCCAGCGGCGCCGAGCAGACCG
This sequence comes from Gemmatimonadetes bacterium 13_2_20CM_2_65_7, assembly GCA_001915025.1. Lineage (GTDB taxonomy): Bacteria > Gemmatimonadota > Gemmatimonadetes > Gemmatimonadales > GWC2-71-9 > 20CM-2-65-7. Next base: position 20,194 of record MNDR01000100.1, on the reverse strand, counting down.
CTCGCGCGATCCGCGGCGCGGGCAAGCGCGCGGAGCTGCTGCAGGCGGACCTGAACGACCCGCAGGCGGCGCGGGGACTCGCCGACCAGGCCGCGCGCGTCCTGAAACGGCTCGACGTCCTGGTCAACTCGGCGGCGATTATGGTGCGCCAGCCGGTCGAAGAAGTCACGCCGGAGAGTTGGGATGCGACGCTCGACCTCAACCTGCGAGCGACGTTCTTCGTGTCGCAGGGAGCGATCCCGCACTTGCGCCGCGCGAAAGGCAAGATCGTCAATATCGCCGACTTGGCCGGCCTGGAACCGTGGCCCGCGTATGTCCCGCATTGCGTCAGCAAGGCCGGCGTCGTGATGCTGACTAAAGCACTGGCCCGCGCCCTTGCTCCCGACATCGCGGTCAATGCGGTCGCGCCCGGGGCAGTGCTGCTGCCAGAGGATTGGGACGACCAGTCGCGCGAGCACATTCGCGAGACCACGCCGCTCAATCGGCTGGGCACGCCGGCCGATGTGGTAGCGGCCGTGCGGTTTCTCCTTGCCGATACCGACTTCGCGACGGGCACGGTGCTGGTCGTCGACGGGGGGAGACTCATCCGCTGAGGGACGTCGTCGTGGTGGGCGGTGGCTGCTACGGTACCTTCTACGCGTCGCAGCTCGCGAAAGCCAAAGCCCGCGGCAAGACCGACTATCGGACCGTCATCGTCGTCGATCGCGATCGCGATTGCCGGGCCCGCCGTGACCTGGGAGAAACGCCCGATCGAGAATTCGTCCTCTCTGATTGGAGCGTGTTCTTTGACGATTGGCTTTCCGACGCACGACGCACGACGAACGACGCACGCGACGATCAGATCGTTCCCTCACCGCACATGCCGCATTTGATGTTTGAGTGGGTATACCGGCGCGCGCGCGAGCGGTGGCCTGATCGCGATGTGCTCGTCACGCCTGTGCCCGGTGATTTCCCGACGCCGTACGACCGGCAGAGCGGTGGGCCGGATGAGACGCGTTACGTCTCGTGGGCGGACTGGATCTGCCCGACGCACTGTATCGAACCCGCGCTCTGTCCCGCGATCGGCGCGCCACGCACGTGGGAAATGTCCGATACGGTTCGTGATCTCGCGTCCCGGCTCCGTGCGAACGGACGGCCAGTGAGCGGGCCTGCGTTATTCGTTTGCAAGCACGAAGTCTTTGGCGTTGGCATGTTCGCCGCTGACGCTGTTCGTGCCGGCGATCGCCTCGTCGCGGAGGCGGGTGCGAGCGGGAATCACGCTGAAGTGCTGGTCGGCACGATCTCGAGTTGCCATGGGGCGCTGAATCTGTTGGCGCTCGGGGCGCAGTGAATCCTGAGGATCGCCGGCGGTACCTCGAGCATGCTCGTGAATTATTCAATGCGGGGGAATTCTGGCTCGCCCATGAGGCGTTGGAAACAGTCTGGCGTTCTATTATGGAGGAAGACGAAGCGCGGGTCTGGCAGGGGTTGATCCAAGCCGCCGCGGCGCTGCTGCATCAGGCACGCGGGAACCGCCATGGCACCGTCGTGGTTGGAGCGGCGGCACTCGCGAAGCTGGCCGGGCCGCAGCGTGCCGAAATCGAGTTCGATACCGTGAACTTTCGCGCGCAACTCGCGCGCGCCCTTGCGGGAGAGGGCAATCCCCCACGCCTGGAATTCAGAGCCAATGACTGAGCGCGCCAAACGAGAGTACGATGTCATCATCGTCGGTGCAGGGCCCGCCGGGCTGTGCGCCGCTCTGTATGCGGGCCGCGGCATGCTCAGCGCCCTCACCATCGAGCGCGGGGCACCGGGCGGCGAGCTGCTGAACACCGACCTGATCGAAGACTACATCGGCTTTGAGAGCATCAAGGGCTGGGAGCTCGCGCAGAAGATGACCGAGCACGCGCGGAAGTTCGGCGCCCAAATCGTCACGGACACAGTCGAGCGCATTCACAAAGCATTCGATGGCTGGTTTGACGTGACCACCGCGCGCGGCGAAACCTATCGCACGCAGGCGGTGATCCTCACGGCCGGTGGGACGCCCGTCAAACTGGGTGTCCCCGGCGAGAAGGAGTACGCGGGCAAGGGCGTCTCCTACTGTGCGGTGTGCGATGGCGCGTTCTTCAAAGGTGAGCGCCTGGCGGTCGTCGGGGGCGGCGATGCGGCGGTCGAAGAGGCCGACTACCTCACGCGCTATGCGAGCAAGGTCCATCTCGTCCATCGGCGGGACGAATTCCGCGCCTCGAAGCTGCTGCAGGAGCGCGCCTTCGCGAATCCCAAGATCGAAGTGATCCGCAATACCACCGTTCCCGAGATCGTGGGCAACGAACGGGGTGTCACGCACGCGGTGCTGGAAAACAGCGCGACTGGCGGGCGCTCGAATCTCGACGTCGGCGGGGTGTTCATCTTCGCGGGGTTCAAGCCGAACACGCAGCTCGTCGACGGGCACGTCGACCACGATGCGGGCGGCTATCTGATCACCGACAATCGGATGATGACGTCGATGGCGGGTCTGTTTGCGGCGGGCGACGTCCGCAGTCAGGTGACGCGGCAGATCACGACCGCGGTGGGCGACGCGACGACCGCGGCGATCGCCGTGGAGAAGTATCTCAAGTCGCTGCGCGAACAGCAGCGCGACGGCAAGCCCAAGAAGTGATCATCCAGATCCCGAACGGCGTGTTTGCCGAAAACGCGTACGTGATCGTGGACGAACGGGCGCGCGAGTGCGCGATTGTGGATCCCGGGGAAGAGGCAGGCCTGATCCTTCACAAGGTCGAGGAGACCGGCGCGCGGCCGGTGGGCATCTGGCTCACGCACGCGCACGTCGATCACGTCCTCGGCGTACCCGCGGTCGCGCAGCGGACTGGCGCGCCGGTTTGGCTCCATCCTGCCGACCGGCCGCTCTACGACGCGGTGCCCGACCAGGCCGCGTGGTTTGGCCTCGGCGCGCCGGATCGATTGCCCATTCCCGACCACGACATGGTTCACGGCGAACATCTGGCGGTAGGTGGGCTGCGGTTCGAGGTGCGGCACGCGCCCGGCCATTCGCCGGGAAGTGTCTGCCTCGTCGGGCCGGGCGTCGCGCTCACGGGCGACGTGTTGTTCGCCGGCTCCATTGGCCGAACCGACTTGCCAGGCGGCGATTTCGAGATGCTGATCGGCAGCATCGAGCGCGAGTTGCTGACGCTCCCCGACCACACCATCCTCTACAGCGGACATGGACCCGAAACGACTGTCGGACGAGAGCGGCAGACGAATCCCTTCCTCAAAGGGCTCTCCCGGATCGCTTAAGGCTGCACCGACGTGCATGCGCTGCGGTGCTCAGGTCCGGCCGAAGCCGTGGGGCTGCAAGAATCCGTGTCCGAATTGCGGCTTCATGTACCCACTCGGTGACTGCTCCGATTGAATCACGTCTTTGCCATTCTCCTGGTTGCGGTGGACAGCGTCGCGCGGGCGTGGCGTATTCAGCTCGCGACGCGGGCCGCAGGTGGTAGGCTCGCGTTCCCCGATGCGCTGCGCCTCAACCTGTACGGCGAAGCCGCCTCGACTCTCACGCCCAATCGGCTCGGTGGCGAGCCGGCGCGGTTTCTCGGGATGACGTGGTCGGGCCTGCGGGTAGTGATGGCGTTGGTCGCGCTCGGTGTCGAGGTCGCCGCCGAATGGCCGGTGTTCGGCACCATCGCGGTCGCGCTCGCGGCGTACTATGTCCCCGACTGGAGTGAGGCGGCGGACCGATTTCTGAGTCACAGTCTCGCCCGCGATTTGCTCGGCTTCGAACTGATCGCGCTCGTCGTGCTGCTCGTGATTTGGACGTTGCAACGACTGGTGCGACCCGGCGCCATTCGGCATCGGGTGCGCCGGCAGTGGCGCGTCGCGCTCGCGCACGTGCGTCGCGCGCGATGGTGGGTCCTGTTCGTGGGAGCGCTGCTGACGGTCGTCAGTCTCGGTGCGCGCGCGCTCATTCTCGCGGCGCTGGTGTGGGGACATCGGGATGCGCCGTCGTTCGCGGTCATGTTCTTCGGGTCGCTCGCGCTGTTGCATGCCCCCCTCGTAGTTCCGCTGCCGTCGGGCGGCGGCGGAATTGAAGTCGCGTTTCTCTCGGGATTCGCTGGAGATTTCGGATCGGCCCAGGTGACGATGCTGCTGCTGTGGCGGTTCTACACGACCATCCTTCTCACCGTGCTCGGTTTCTATCTGCTCGTGCGGACGCACGGCGTCGCCGCCGCCAAGGAGCTGTTCACCGTCGGCTGGTTTCGAAGGCGTCGCTAGACAGGGGGGGCGGGGGCGGGGGCCATCCCGATCAAGACAATCGTGCGTTCCGAAACGCTGGCGACACCGTGTGGAACGCCGGCAGGCGCGGGAATCAAGTCGCCCGAACGCGCGTCGACGCGCTGCATGCCGACGATGAAAGTGGCCTTTCCGGTCAGCACCACATAGAATTTGTCGGCGCCGCCATGCGTGTGCACCGATTGCGTCTGGCCCGGCTCGAAACAGTTGAGGCCGACGAACAGCCGGTCCGAGCGGAAACAGTCGATCTTGGTCATGGCGTCCGGGCGAAACGTGGCGCGTTCCGGCAGATGCTGAATCAACTCTCGAGATTCCATGGGCGATTCCTGGCTGGAGACTGACGCGATGTCGGGTCCGCGGGGAATGAAACAAACGCGCATCGAACGGGATCCGCTCGGCGAGCTGCCGGTCCCGGCGGACGCGCTCTGGGGCGTTCAGACGGAGCGCGCCCGCAACAACTTCCCCATTTCCAATCTGCGGCCGCTGCCCGCCTTCGTCGACGCGTGCATCTGGATCAAGAAGGCCGCCGCCCTGACACATCGCGAGACTGGCCGGCTCGACAGGAAGCTCGCCGACGCGATCATCCGTGCCGCCGACGAAGTGCTGGCGGGCGGACATCGCGAGCACTTCGTCGTTGATCCCTACCAGGCCGGCGCCGGCACGTCCCATAACATGAATTGCAACGAGGTACTCGCCAACCGCGCCAACGAGCTGCTCGGCGGCAACCGTGGCGAGTACAAGCCGGTGCATCCCAACGATCACGTCAACATGGCGCAATCGACGAATGACGTGATCCCCACCGCGATTCGTCTGGCCGCGCTGGCGCAGCTCTCGCCCCTCGTCGCGGCACTGGATCGGTTGAGCGGCGCGTTGCTCGCGAAGGGTGAGGCATTCGACTCGATCGTGAAGTCGGGCCGCACCCATCTCCAGGACGCGACACCGGTGCGCCTCGGCCAGGAATTTACGGCCTATGGGCACACGGTAGAACGCAACCGCGACCGCCTCACGCGCACCGCCGACGATTTGCGCGACCTCGGCATCGGTGGCACCGCTGTGGGCACGGGATTGAATGCCGAGCCGGAGTATCCGCCGCGTATGGTGGTGCATCTCCAGGCGATGACCAGTCTTGAGCTGCGCGACGGAAGCGACAAAGTGCAGCTGATGCAATCGATGGGCGATGCCACCGCGTTCTCGGGAGCGCTGCGGACCTACGCCGTTGACCTCGCGAAGATCGCGAGCGACCTGCGCCTGCTGGCATCGGGGCCGCGGACTGGTCTCGCCGAAATCATGCTGCCGGCCGTCCAGCCCGGCTCGAGCATCATGCCGGGAAAAGTGAATCCGTCGATTCCCGAGATGGTGAATCAGGTCTGCTATCAGGTGATCGGCAACGACGTGACGATCGCGGCGGCCGCGGAAGCGGGACAACTCGAGCTGAACGTGATGATGCCGGTCATCGCGCACAATCTGCTGTTTTCGATGCTCATCCTGAGCAACGCGACACAGGTGCTGGCCCAGCGTTGTGTCGAAGGTATCGAGGCCGACGCAGCGCAGTGCGCGCACTGGCTCGAGCGCAGCCCGGCGTTGGTGACGGCGCTCGCACCGACGATCGGCTATGCGGAGGCCGCCAAGCTGGCAAAGGAGGCGGTCGCAAAGAATGTGACCGTCCGGCAGTTGGTAATGGAGAAGGGATTGTTGAAAGGGAAGGAGTTGGAGGAGGTGCTGGACCTGAGAGCGATGACGGAGCTCGGCGTGCCGGGAAAGCGGAAGTGACCTTCACTCTGGAGGCGCACGTATGAACTGGGTCGTCGTGGGACTGATTGCCGGAGTCGTGGCGTACCTCGTGGACTGGTTGATGTGGGGCAAGGTGTTCACCAAGGGCATGGACGCCTTCGTGACGCCGATGACGCCGGAAGAGATGAAGCGGTTCATGGGACCGGCGATGGCGAAGTCGGCAGTGCTGGCGCTGATCTTCGGCGTGCTCTTCGCCTGGTTCTACGGGCAGTTCCGGCCCTGTCTCTGGGTTCAGGGCGGCGGGCCGCTCGCGGGCATGGAGTTCGCCACGGTGCTGTGGGTGCCGACGATTCTGCTTTCGACGTTGGGGGGAAGCGTCTGGTATACGAAGGTCCGCCCGCTTCACATGGCGACGGCGTGGGCGTGGCTGGCCCGCATGAACGCCGCCGGAATCGTGGTTGGATTGCTGATGAAGTGACCGCAGTCACGGCACGCGCGAGCGCGATCTCGTAACAGTCTGCGCATGCGGACTCTCATGCTTCTTGTCATCGCGCTCGCGTGCGTCCCCCCCGGTCGCGTCGCTGCGCAGCGGCGTGCACGTATCGGTCCCACCGTTTCGTCGATCTCGATCGAAGACGGCTCCGGCAGTAGCCACTCCTTCACGTCCTTCGGCGCCAGCGTCGCGTTCCTGACAGGCGACGACGGCGAGCTCGGCATCGGCGTGTCGCGCTACGGCGATCTCTCGAGCAACAGCTGTGTACGCCAGATGACCTTCGTCGGCCTCGAGTCCAACTACTATCCTGTCGGTCCCAAAGGCATCGCGCCGTACGCCTCGAGTGCCCTCGGCCTGGCTCGCGTGACTGATCAAGACGTCGGCTTCCTGGGCATCTGTAGCTCCGCGGCGCCGACAAGTGAGATCGGGCTCGGCTTTGGTCTTGGTGTGCGTTTGAACCTCGGCCCGCAAGCGACCGCACTCGTTGAAGGCCGGTTCTTCCAGGTACCGAATAGCGCCATCCAAGCGCTCGAGGGTCGGGCGAATGTTTCCATCGCATTCGGAAGTTCGCGCAAGACCGAGCTCCTCAACGGTACGCTCGGACCGGCCGTCGGTATTCTGACGCGGCTGGGCGGATCGTTGGAAGGGCGGGGCCCCACACTGGGCGTGCGCTTCCGCCGCGACACAAAGAAGGCTGGGTCGATCGGCCTGCAAATCGATTATGCGCCGCTGCGGGTGAGCAACTGCACCAGCAACTGCGAGCCCGCGGCGGTGCTATTCGCCCCAGGGTACGAGCCGTCGCTGCGTCCGTCATGGGGTCGGCTGTACTTCGACCTTGGATTCCTGCTCGCCGGATTCCCATCGCCGGGGTCGGATCGCGGCCTGGCACAAGGGGCGCACGCCGGGCTGGGGGCCGACATCCTGAGCGGGAATTCAATCATGTGGAACGTGAACAGCCGCGTGTTGTGGTTGCAGCGGAACACCGGCGAGAATGTCTTTCTGATCCAGGCCGGTGTCAGCATCAGCCCGAGGGTTGAATCCCGATAACGGCTCTCGCATATTCACCCCATGCGCGTCACCACATGGGCGGAATACGGGCTAATCGTTTCGGTTCATTTAGCTAAGCGCGCGGGACAGGGTCCCGTCGCGGCCCGCGAATTGTCCGAGCAAGAGCGTCTTCCGCACGACTACGTCGAGCAGATTCTGCTGCGTCTCCGCCGCGCCGGGCTCGTCGAGTCGGTGCGCGGCGCGCGGGGCGGCTACCTGCTCGCGCGTCCGCCGCAGACGGTCAGCGTCAAAGACGTGATCGAAGCATCCGAGCACGTGACGTTCGAGGTCAATTGCGATTTGCACCCCGTTGACGATGAGCGCTGCGACCCGAGCACGCCCTGCAGCATTCGGCCGGTGTGGCGGTTGCTCGAGCGGCGCATCAATGAAGTCCTCGCCAGCGTCTCACTCGCCGATCTCTCGCATGCGGAGCCTGAAGTGTACCAGATCGCCGGGGTCGCCTCCGGCAATTGACCATGCTGTCCCATGAGGAGCTGCTGCGCTACTCGCGGCACCTCACCCTTCCAGATGTCGGTCTCGAAGGCCAATCGAAGCTTGGCGCCGCGCGCGTGCTGCTGATCGGCGCCGGCGGACTCGGGTCCCCCGCCGGACTCTATCTCGCCGCCGCCGGTGTCGGGACGCTGGGAATCGTGGACTTCGACGTCGTCGATCGCAGCAACCTGCAACGCCAGATTCTGTACGGCACGTCGGAAATCGGCACGCGTAAGACGGTGGCGGCGCGGGAACGATTGCACGACGTCAACCCACACGTCCAAATCGAAACATTCGGTGAACGGCTGACCTCGGCGAACGCGCTCGACATCCTGGGCGGCTTCGACATCGTCGTCGATGGCTCCGACAACTTTCCGACGCGCTATCTCGTCAACGATGCGTGCGTGCTGCTCGGCAAGCCGGACGTGTACGGATCGGTGTTCCGGTTCGACGGTCAGGTCTCGGTGTTCGCCGCGAGACAGGGTCCCTGTTATCGCTGTCTGTACAGCGAGCCTCCGCCTCCGGATCTCGTTCCATCGTGTGCCGAAGGCGGAGTTCTTGGTGTGTTGCCCGGAATCATCGGCTCACTTCAGGCGCTGGAGGTGATCAAGCTGATTGTGGACTTCGGCGATCCACTGATTGGCAGGCTACTGCTCTTCGAGGGCCGGAAGATGCAGTTCCGAGAGCTCGTGCTCGAAAAAGATCCCGATGTACTCCTCGACGTTCGCGAACCGCGCGAAGCCGACATCGCCCGTATCGACGGCGCCCGGCTCATTCCGCTCCGTGATCTGCCGCGCCGACTTGGCGAGCTACCGGCACGAGCCGAGATCGTGACGCATTGTCATCATGGGCAGCGGTCCATGCAGGCGCGCGAGATTCTCAAAGGCGCGGGGTTTTCGAATGTGCGGAGCTTGGCCGGAGGAATCGATGCGTGGGCTCTGGAGGTGGATCCGGACGTCCCGCGCTATTGAATGCCGAAGGGGGGACTCGAACCCCCACGGGCTTGCGCCCACTGGCTCCTGAAGCCAGCGCGTCTACCAGTTCCACCACTTCGGCGTGATTCTGAGGAGGGCAAAATCTAGATCGTTGTATAACCCCAAGTCAATGCTTATCTTGCCTTCAGTATCGTGGAAAAAATTTCCATCGCCAGAAATCCCCGCGCGCGGCACGATTACCATCTCCTGGAAACGTGGGAGGCGGGACTGGTGCTTACCGGCACCGAGGTGAAATCGCTGCGCGATCGGAAGGCGAGCTTGAGCGAAGCCTACGCGCACGTGCGAAACGGCGAAGTCTGGCTTGAAGGTATGTCGATCTCACACTATGGACCGGGCAGTTATAACAACCCGCCGCCCGCCCGCTCCCGCAAACTCTTGCTCCACAAACGCGAAATCCGGAAACTGCTGGGCGCCACGACGCAAAAGGGATTAACCGTCGTGCCGCTGGAAGTCTATTTCAAGGACGGACTGGCCAAGGTGGCGATCGCACTCGCCAAAGCCAAGAAAGCGCACGATAAGCGCGAAGATCTGAAACGGCGCGTGGCGGAGCGCGAAATGGCACGCGTTGTGAAGGGTCGGCGGGCGTGAACATTCTCCTTGTGCTCGGCACGCTTCTGCCGCAGCAGGTGCTGATCGCGACGTCGCGCGGGCAGGTCAGCATCCCGGTATCAAACGAGCGGGGCGCGGCGGCTCTGGCGGCGATCTTACTCGCACAACCGCTTGGGTTGGCGGCCTCCCTCAATGGCTCAGCCATCAGCGTGACGCTGGGCGACCGCGCGTTCGATTTCGAGCTCGACTCGCCGTTCGTGCGCTACGGTCGCGTCGCGTATCCGATGGTGAGCGCTCCCTACGTCGCGCGCGATACGCTCTTCTTGCCGCTCCAATG
>MNDR01000100.1:0-10219 GCA_001915025.1 Gemmatimonadetes bacterium 13_2_20CM_2_65_7 | reverse complement strand
ACGGGGTTGCGGCTCCCGCACACGATCGTCGTCGATCCGGGGCACGGTGGCGTGGATCCCGGCAATCCCGGCCTCCATTTTCCGCGCGGTCTCACCGAAAAAGACATCACGCTCGGAATCGGCCGGTTGCTCCGTGCGGAGCTGCTGCGGCGCGGGTTGACGGTGGTGCTGACGCGGTCCACTGATACGCTCATCGACCTCGCGGATCGCCCGCTGTTCTGCCGCGCGGAGTGTGACCTGTTCGTCAGCATTCACGTGAACGCCATGCCGGCCGGACGGCGGCAGTCTCGAGTGAACGGCGTGGAGACGTACTTCGTGTCGGACGCGAAGACGGAAGACCAGAAACGCGTGGCGCAGATGGAAAACGACGCCCTGCGATTTGAGAATACCGCGACCGTTCAGGGTCCACTCGCCTTCATTCTTCACGACCTGCAGCTGAACGAGTACCTGCGCGAATCCGCTCGCCTCGCCGATCTGGTACAAGCCAGAGTCGCGGGCATTCATCCGGGCGAGAACCGGGGCGTGCAACAGGGGCCGTTCCTGGTACTCGCCGCTGCACGCCGGCCCGCCATCCTGGTCGAGGCGGGCTTTGCGACCAATCCCGACGACGGCGCCTTTCTCGCGTCCGCTCAGGGACAGCACAAGATCGCGAGTGCGGTCGCCGAGGGCATCGTCGCCTATCTGCTCGAATTCGAGCGCAAACTCGCCGTTGGCACCGGAAGCGGAGCACGATGAGGGGAGCGGGGGGGGGACTTCTGTCGTGGAGTGCGCTGAGCCTGCTGACGGTGCTGTGCGGCTGTGCGTACTACAACGCCATGTGGAGTGCCGAGCAGCACGCCAAGGGCGCGCGCCAGCTCGAAGCCTCGGGACGCGTGAGCGAAGCGCGAGCGGAATGGGCCCAGGCTGCCGCGAAAGCGGAAGGTGTGGTCACGCGTCATCCACGCAGCCGCTGGGCGGACGACGCGCTCGTGCTCCAGGCAGAGGGACTCGCTCGTTCGGGTGCATGCGAGGATGCGCAGGAACCGCTCACCCGCGCGCGCAGCACGGTGAAGGATATCTCGCTGCGTGAGCGGCTCGATCTGGCCGACGCGCAATGCACGCTCGCCGGCCGTCCCGGCGCTGTCCCAGAGAAGCTCGTGCATGTGCTCGCGTCCTCAGATGATGCGCGACGCTCGCGGGCTGAATTACTCGCGGGCCAGGCAGCAGCGGTGCAGCTCGATTTTGCGTCCGCCGTTGATCACTTGAATCGCTGTCGCGAGTTGGCCGCCCTCCCGGCGCGCGCTCACGCGTTGCTCGAGTTGGGTCGATCCCAGGAAGCCGCCGCGACTCTAATCGCTATAGGCGACTCACCGGTCTTTGAGACTGAACGCGCCGACCTGCTCGGTCGATTGGCCGCTGTTGGTGGCCCCGAGGTGGCGTCCACGGCGCTTGATCGCTTATTGCACAAGACGCGCATGCCGTTTGCCGAACAGGCGCGCCTGCTCATCGCGGACGGCGACCGGTACCTGGCGCTTGGCGATCCCGCGCCGGCGCAGAACCGTTACCTGCGCGCGATCACGGTTGCGCCAGCCGGCACATCCGAAGCCGGAACGGCGCGCGCGCGCTTGCAGCAATTGCTCGTGGTTGGAGCGAGGCAGCGCGGCGACCTTGCCCCGGTAATCACGGAGCTGACTCTGCTCAGCCGGGAAGAAGGTGGCAACACCGCGGCCAAGAATTTGCTCGACCTGGTGACGCGGGCAGCCACGACTCCCGAGACACCGGGAGCGCGCTTCCGCGTCGCCGAGCTCGCGCGCGATTCACTACAAGCTCCGGGCCTCGCCGGGCAGCTGTTTCTCGATATCGCCGCGGCCGACACTGCATCGCTCTACGCGCCCAAGGCGTTAGTTGCCGCGCTGCCACTACTGCCCGACCGTCGGGATTCGATCACTTCCGTTCTCGAGACTCGGTACGCGACTTCTCCCTACACGCGCGCATTCCACGGTGAGCCAAGCGTCGCATACGGTGCCGCGGAGGATTCGCTGGCCCGCGAACTGGGCGTCGCGGTAGCCAGGGCCGGGCCATCGATGAGCCAGCGGTTCGACGCGCCGGTACCGGGCCCGCGTGGTCCGACGCTCGATGGACCGGACCTCGGCGCCGTGCCCGCGGGGTCGCGCACGCAGGCGCGTCCCGCGCGCCCGACGACTCCGCGCGACCGGCCCGCTCAGCCGGAGCGGCCGTGAGTGCGGTCGAACTGTTCGGAACAGCTTTCCAGAATCCAGTTCTGCTTGCCGCCGGCACCGCTGGATTTGGCCGCGAGCTCGACCACGTCATCGATCTCGATCGCCTCGGCGGAATCATCACTAAAGCGGTGACTCCGGAGCCGCGTCAGGGTCACCCCGCGTTGCGAGTGGCGGAGTTTCGTGGCGGCATGCTCAACGCCGTCGGCCTCGCCAATCCGGGTGTGGAGCGCGTCGCCGAGCATGAGCTCCCGTGGCTTTCGCAACGGCTCCGGCGCGCGCGGATCATCGTGAACGTCGCGGGTGCGACCGTGGCTGATTACGTCCACGTGATCGAGCGGCTCACGCCGTTCGAAGCGATCGCCGCCTTCGAGATCAACGCCTCCTGTCCCAACACGACCGCGGGCGGGCTCGAGTTCGGGGCCGAGCCCGGCGGGCTCGCGGAGTTGATTCGCGCTTGCCGTCGGGCGGCGAGTCGGCCGCTCGCGGTGAAGCTGTCTCCCGTGCTTCCCGATATTGCCGCGATGGCGCGTGTCGCCCGTGACGAAGGAGCAGACGCGGTGAGTCTCGTGAACACGATGCCGGGACTGCTCGATAAGCGCCTCGGAAACGGCAGCGGCGGTCTCAGTGGTCCCGCCTTGCTGCCGATCGGAGTGCTCGCGACTCGGCGCGTGCGTGAGCGCGTCGGCATGCCCGTGATCGGCGTCGGCGGCGTGCGCAATGCCGCCGACGCCCGCGAGTACCTCGCCGCGGGGGCATCGCTCGTGGCCATCGGAACCGCGGCGCTCGCGGATCCACGTGTGCCGGAGCGCATCGCCCATGAGCTGATCCGTGGCTGAGCTGATCGTCGCCTTCGACATGCCGAGCGGACGCGATGCGCTGCTGCTCGCGGCGCGGCTGCCGGGTCTGAAATGGGCGAAGCTCGGCCCAGTACTCTTCGTGCGCGAAGGACCGCCGGTGATCAAGGAGTTCAGGCAGCGCGGGATTCAGGTCTTCCTCGATTTCAAATGGCACGACATTCCCACCATCGTCGCCAAGGCCGTGACCGCCGCTCGTGAGCTGGGTGTGTCGATGGCGACGGTGCATTGTCTGGGCGGGCGCGCCATGCTCGGCGCGGCTGCGCGCGCAGCGGGTCAGGATCTCGCGCTGGTCGGTGTCACGGTGCTGACGTCTCACGATGCCGCGGAGCTCGAGAGCGTTCTCGGTCGCGGTGTGCCGGATGTTGGATTCGAGGCCGAGCGACTCGCGCGCGCGGCGATACAGGCGGGTTTGCGCGGCGTCGTTGCCTCAGGCCAGGAGCTCGGCCTGCTCCGGGAAGCCTTGGGACCGGAGCCGTGGATCGTGGTTCCGGGAATTCGAAGCAATGGGGAGCCAGCGGGGGATCAGATGCGCACGATTAGCCCGGCGGACGCCGTACGCCGCGGGGCGACGCACCTCGTGGTCGGCCGGCCGATCACCGGCGCCTCTGATCCCGCTGCGGCATATCGCCAACTTGTCGAAGCGCTCGGTTGAGGGTATTACCGGGCCATGCCGCGCGTCTGTCGAGTCGTTGCGATCTGGGGCCTGATGCTTCTGCCCGCGGCGCGAGCGGACGCGCAATCAACGCTTCCCGACGCGGCGTCCCGGGCGAAGCAGGCGCTCCTCGCCCACGACGCCCAGGCGCTCGTCGGTCAGAGCTCCAACCTGTTGCTGCAGATTCCCGGCGCCGATCCGTCGTCCCCGCTCGGCCGCGCCCAAGCCGTTGAGTTGCTCGGACGGTATCTTCGCGGCGCCGAGGAACGTGGCCTCGATATCACGGTGATACGCGAAGTCGAGCCCGGAAAAGGGTTCGTGGAGTTAACCCGTCGCTACGTCGTGTCGGGGACCGCCGAGGTGCGGCGGGAGACGTTGTTTCTTGGCTACCGTTTAGAGAGCAAGGAATGGCGTCTCGCCGAACTGCGGAGCGCGCCGTAATCCCGCCCCTTGCGTGAACTTACGACCCCGTCTATTGTTCACGGCTCAACCAGAACACGTTCCACTTTTTCGGAGCCGCCTGTTGAAGGTACGTTCGAGCGTGCGCCCCATCTGCGAGCACTGCAAAGTCGTGACGCGCCGGGGCGTGATTCGTGTGATCTGTAAGCGCAACCCCAAGCATAAACAGCGGCAGGGTTAACGCATGGCTCGTATTGCGGGCGTGGATTTGCCGCGCGACAAGAAAATCCAGTACGCACTTCCGTACATCTTCGGCATCGGTCCCAGCAACTCGGTTCGCATCCTCGCGGAGACGGGCATCAGTCCCGACGCCCGCGTGCGCGATCTGCGCGACGCGGAGGTGGCGCGGCTCCGTCAGGTGATCGAGCGGGACTATAAAGTAGAAGGCGCGCTGCGGACCGAGGTCGCGATGAACATCAAGCGGTTGATGGACATCGGGACGTATCGGGGCGGCCGCCATCGCAAGAATCTGCCGGTGCGCGGCCAGCGCACGCACACGAACGCGCGCACCAAGAAGGGCCCACGGCGCGCCATCGCGGGAAAGAAAAAGCCCGTGCTGAAAAAGTAGAGGCACATGGCGGACGAAAAGAAAGCGGACGAAAAGAAACCGGACGAAAAGAAACCGGACGAAAAGAAACCGGCACCAGCACGGGCGGCAGGTGCCAAACGCGCCAAGAAGGTCGTCGAGGCCGAGGGCATCGCGCACGTCACCGCGACGTTCAACAATACGCTCATCACGATCACCGACCTGCAGGGCAACGCGATCACGTGGGGCTCGTCGGGGAAAGCGGGCTTCAAGGGTTCCAAGAAGTCGACGCCCTTCGCGGCGACCGTGGCAGCCGAGCAGGCGGCCCGCGAGGCACTGAACCTCGGTGTGAAGCGCGTCCACGTGCGCGTGCAGGGTCCCGGCTCCGGCCGTGAGTCCGCGATTCAGGCACTCGCCAGCGCGGGCCTGCAGATTCGTTCCATCCGTGACGTGACCCCGATCCCGCACAACGGCTGTCGTCCGCCGAAGAAACGGCGGGTCTAGCGCATGGCGCGTTATACAGGACCGGTGTGCAAGCTGTGCCGGCGTGAAGGCACCAAGCTGTTTCTCAAAGGCACGCGCTGCCTGACGGAAAAGTGCGCAATCGAGCGGCGTGCCTACGCGCCGGGCCAGCATGGACAATCGACCGGCCGCCGTCGCAAAGCGTCCGAGTACGCCAAGCAGCTGCGTGAGAAACAGAAGGTGAAGCGGATCTACGGACTCTCGGAGCGCCAGTTCCGCAACATCTTCGAGCGCGTGCTGAAAGAGCCGGGCGTCACGGGCGAAGCGCTGCTCGTCGCGCTCGAGAGCCGGCTGGACAATCTGGTGTACCGCATGGGCTTTGCGACTTCGCGCAAACAGGCGCGCCAGCTCGTGCGGCACCGCCACATTCTCGTCAACGGCCGCGTCCTGGACATTCCGTCCTACCGCGTGCGTCTCGGCGAAGAAGTGCGCGTGGCGGATGCGAGCCGTGAGCTCGTGCTGGTGAAGGTTGCGCTCGAGCAGTTCGGGCGTGGACAACCCGTTTCGTGGATCCAGGTGGACACTGACAAAGTGCTGGGCAGAATGACCGAGCGGCCCACCCGCGACGCCATTCCGATTGCGGCACAAGAACAGTTAATCGTCGAGCTCTATTCCAAGTGATTACGACTCTTGATTTGACAGGGCTGGTCCGGCCGCACTTGGTCGAAATGACCAAGCGCGAGGACAATCCGAACTCCGCCGAGTTCCGGCTGCAGCCGCTCGAGCGGGGCTACGGCTATACGCTGGGCAATTCGCTGCGCCGTCTGCTGCTGTCGTCGCTGCGCGGGGCCGCCGTCTGGGCATTCCGCATCGACGGCGTCGTGCATGAGCATCAGACCATTCCGGGCGTCGTCGAAGACGTCCATCAGATCATTCAGCGCCTGAAGCAGCTCACCCTGGTGCTCGCTCCCGAAGTGGACGAGGCCGTGCTGCGCTTCAAGGTCGAGAAAGCCGGTCCGGTGTACGCGCGTGACCTCGAGCAGCAAGGCTCCGTCACGATCGTGAACCCGGAGCAGCTGCTCTTCACGGTCCAGGACGACCGCGACATTGCGGGCGAGCTGTACGTGAACAAAGGCCGGGGCTACGTCGAGGCCGAGCAGCATCCGGTCGATCGTACGTTGGCGGTCGACGTCGTCCGCGTGGACTCGATCTACAATCCCGTGCGGCGGGCGAACTTCACCGTCGCCGAGACGCGCGTCGGACAGCGCACCGACTACGATCGGCTGACGCTGACCGTCGAGACCAACGGCACGATCTCGCCCGAGGACGCGGTCGCGTACGCCGCCGCGCTCGCGCAGGAGCACTTCCGCTTCTTCGTGGACTTCGGCAAAGTGCCGATCGTTGCGGGCGAGCCCGCCGGCAACGGTGGGACCGAGGGTGGTCGGTTGCGCGACGTGTTGAACCGCGCGATCGATGACGCCGGCTTGTCGGTGCGGTCGGTGAATTCGCTGAAGAACTCCAACATCCGCACGCTGGGCGACCTCGTCCGTTACAAAGAGGACGATCTGCTCAAGGTCAAAAACGTGGGCGAGAAGGCGCTTGGCGAAATCGCCGAGTTGCTGCGGCGCGAAGGTCTGAACTTCGGCATGCAGCTGGAAGAGGTGCCGGGTGGAGACCTCCGCGTGGTCGATCCCGGCAACGCGCCGCAGGCGCAGCTGACGGGCGGCGAGGAAGAGTAATGCGCCACCGCGCGAAGGGCCGCCAGCTCTCACGCACGTCGAGCCATAAGAAGGCGACGCTGAACAACATGGCGACGAGCCTCTTCCTGCACGGCGGCATCCAGACCACCGAGGCGAAGGCGAAAGAGCTCCGTCCGTTCGCGGAGCGGCTCATCACCCTCGCGCGCCGGGGCGATCTGCATGCGCGCCGGCTCGTGGAGCGGCGGCTCAAGGACCGCGACGTGACGCACAAGCTGTTTGCCGAAATCGGCAAGCGCTTTGCCGCCCGTCCCGGTGGCTACACGCGAATCGTGAAACTCGGCCATCGCGTCGGCGACGGCGCGGACGTGGCCAGGATCGAACTGCTGAGTGAGTGAATGGAGAGTCGGAAAACAGACAGGGGGACCCGGCGGGTCCCCCTTTTCGTATGCGTCAGGAAGCTTTCGCCACCCGGTTCGACTTGATGCACTGCGTGCAGACACGGATGCGGCGGACAACGCCGTTCACGACCACGCGGGCGTGCTGCAGGTTGGGGTACCAGCGCCGGGGCGTCTTGTTGTTCGCGTGGCTGATATTGTGCCCCGTGATGGGACCCTTGCCACAGATTTCACACACTCGAGCCATATGCCGTCCGACAAAAAATGAGTAAATCCGCCGCGGGGAAGAGGCCTAAACCTAAACTGGACACAGGGCCGCATCAACCCCGCTCGGGTGGGGGTCGGAAGACGGCCGTCATCACCGGCGTCACCGGGCAGGACGGCTCCTACCTCGCCGAGCTGCTGCTGTCGAAGGGCTACGAGGTGATCGGGGTGGTGCGCCGCACGTCGCACGATTCGTACGAGCGCATTGGCCATCTGCTCGATCGGGTGCACGTCGTGGCGGCCGACCTCCTCGACCAGCATTCGCTCACGACCGTCATCCGCGATGCCAAGCCGGACGAAGTGTACAACCTCGCCGCCCAGAGCTTCGTCCCCACGTCCTGGAATCAGCCGGTGCTGACCGGCGAGTTCACGGCCCTGGGCGTGACGCGCCTGCTCGAGGCGATTCGGCTCGCGCATCCCCAGGCGCGTTTCTACCAGGCCAGCTCGTCGGAGATGTTCGGCAAGGTAGTCGAGACGCCGCAGCGCGAGTCGACGCCCTTCTACCCGCGCTCGCCCTACGGCGTCGCCAAGGTCTACGGCCATTGGATCACGGTCAACTACCGCGAATCGTACGGGCTGTACGCGGTGAGCGGGATCCTCTTCAACCACGAGTCGCCGCGTCGCGGCCTCGAGTTCGTGACACGCAAAGTCACGGACGGCGTCGCCCGCATCAAGCTCGGCAAAGCAAAAGAGCTGCGGCTCGGCAATCTCGATTCCGGTCGCGACTGGGGATTCGCCGGCGACTACGTGGATGCGATGTGGCGGATGCTGCAGCAGCAGCAGCCGATCGACTACGTCGTCGGTAGCGGAACGATGCACACGGTCCGCGATCTCTGCGCAGCGGCGTTTGCGCACGCGGGGCTCGACTGGCAGCAATATGTGAAGGTCGATCCCAAATTCGTCCGGCCGGCGGAGGTCGACGTGCTGCGTGCCGACGCGAGCCGTGCCCGCAAGGAGCTGGGCTGGACACCGAAAGTAAGCTTCGAGCAGTTGGTGCAGATGATGGTGGACGCGGACCTCGAGCGACTGTCGTGAAGGTTCTCGTCACCGGCGCCGACGGCTTCGTGGGACGCTGGCTGATCCGGCGGCTGCTCGATGATGGCCGGGAGGTCTACGGCGCCGTCCGCCCTTCCGAGCCGCAGCGGGAGGACGGGCTGACCGCGGACGAGCGCGCGCAGGTGCGTTGGCTGCCGCTCGAAATCACGGATAATGAATCGGTGCGGCGGTGCCTCGATTTGCCGTACGATGCGGTCGTGCATCTCGCGGCGATCGCGTCGGGCGCTGCCGCGCTCCGCGACCCTGGAGCGGCCTGGGAGGTCAACGCCGCCGGCACGGCCCGCGTGATGAATGTGCTTGCGGAAGCCCGCCGGAAGGATCGGGCCGATCCGGTCGTCCTTCACGTCTCGACAGGAGAGGTCTATGGACGCGGGCAGTCGGTGGCGCGGAAGGAAACTGATACCCCTGCGCCCTGTTCGCCGTACGCGGCGAGTAAGCTCGGCGCGGAAGAGGCCGCCCTCGAAGCGTGGCGCCGGTCCGGTCTGAGGGTCGTCGTGGCGCGCGCCTTCGCGCACACGGGGCCGGGTCAGACCACCGACTTCGTGATCCCCGCGTTCGCGCAACGGCTCAAGTATGCGAAGCAAATTGGTGCGCCGGTCGTGAAGGTCGGGAATCTGGAGCCGATCCGCGACCTGCTTCATGTGCAGGATGTCGCCGACGCGTACGTTCGGCTGCTCGCTCACGGCCATGCCGGAGAGGTGTATAACGTCGCCTCGGGAAAGGGGACCAGCCTCGAAGACGTCTTGTTTCGGATGGCGGAGCTGCTGGACGTGCGTCCGATTCCGGAAGCCGATCCTCAGCTGATGCGGCCTGCCGATATTCCCCATCTGGTCGGTGACTCCGCCAAGCTGCGCGCAGCGACGGGCTGGAGCCCGCGCCGGTCGTTCGACGATACCTTGCGGGACGTGCTCGATGCCCAAAAGAACTGATCTCCGCCGGATCCTGCTGCTCGGATCGGGGCCGATCGTCATCGGTCAAGCGGCGGAGTTCGACTACTCGGGCACGCAGGCGGTGAAGGCCCTGAAAGAAGAGGGCTTCACGGTGATCCTCGTGAACTCGAATCCCGCGACGATCATGACGGATCCTGAGCTCGCCGACCGCACCTACATCGAACCGGTCACGCCGGATTGGGTCCGGAAGGTCATCGAGCGCGAAAAACCGGATGCGCTGCTCCCTACCATGGGCGGCCAGACGGCGCTGAATGTCGCGATGGCGCTCGCGAACGATGGGACCCTGCAGAAGCACAACGTCGAGCTGATCGGCGCGAATGCGCGCGCGATTCGCATGGCGGAAGATCGCGCCGAATTCAGCGCCGCGATGCGGCGCATCGGCCTCGCGACGCCGGCCGGCCGGACGGTCACATCGGTGGCCGCGGCGCTCGACGCCGCCGGCGAGGTCGGCTATCCCGCCATTATCCGGCCGTCGTACACGCTGGGTGGGACGGGTGGCGGCGTCGCCTATAATCGCGCCGAGCTCGAGGAGATGGTCGAGCGCGCGCTGGAGCTGTCCCCTGTGCACTCGACGCTGATCGAGCGCAGCGTGCTCGGCTGGAAGGAATTCGAGCTCGAAGTGATGCGCGACGGCCGGGACAACGTCGTGATCGTCTGCTCGATCGAGAACCTCGATCCC